>DOUU01000184.1 GCA_003520425.1 Deltaproteobacteria bacterium | reverse complement strand
CCATCGCGCCCGCAGAGGGTCCGCGACGCGCAGCCGCCGGCAAGGCGGCCGCTGCGCCTGTGCCCGCACCTCCGGAAGTCCCCCTCGCGCCGCCCGCCGGCCGCAGCGAGCTCCCAGGGCTCGTCTCGCATCTGCCGTTTTTCTTGCCCGACCCCGACCGCGTTCGCGCCACGCCCCGAGCCCGGATCGTGGCGCAGGAAAAGGGCGTGGACCTGTCGGAGATCGCGGGCTCCGGCCCCGACGGGGCGGTGCTTGTGTCCGACCTCGAGCGCTACCTCGAGAGCCTCGAGAATCAGCAAGAGACACTCCTTGAAGGCGATGTCCATGCGACGCCCGTCGCAGTGCGCATTGCGGAAGAGCTCCGCGTCGACCTTGCGCGTGTCAAGGGCACCGGGCCGGGCGGACGCGTCACCAAGCGCGACCTGCGCGCCCATCTTGAGCGCGAGGCGCGCGAGGGTCCTTCTCGCGAAGCCGATCTTTTCGGAGACGAGATCAAGCTCTCGCAAAAGCGGAAGTTTCTCATCCGCAATATGGTCGAGAGCAAGAAGACGGCGCCCCACTTTTATATCTCGCTCGACGTGGACGCCGACCCGATGCGCTCCCTGCGCGAGCGCCTGCGCGAGGAAGGCAAGCACATCACCTACACGCACATGATTGTCAAAGCCGCGGCGCTTGCGCTCGAGCGCTTCCCGGAGGTGAATGCGACCTTCCGCAACGACCGGCTCGTTCACTTCAACCCCATCAACATCGCGGTTGCGGTGGACGTGCAGGACGAGCTCGTCGCTCCCGTGGTCAAGAACTGCCAGGGTCGCGACCTTGAGGATCTCGCCCAGGCCATGGATGCTCTCATTCGAAAGGCGAGAGAGAAAAAACTTCAGCCTGACGACTACTCCGATGGCACCTTCACAGTCTCAAACCTCGGCATGTTCGGCGTCGAGAGCTTCTACGCCATCATCACACCTCCACAGAGCACGGTGCTCTCGGTCGGCGCGGTGCGGCAGGTCGCGTTGGTCGAGTCCGACGAGATCCGGGTGGGTCGCTGCATGACCTTCGGGCTCGCGGTGGACCACCGCGTCCTCGATGGCGTGAAGGCCGCCCAATTCCTGGCGGGTCTGAAGCGCATTCTCGAGCATCCCCATGAGCTCCTCGCGAGCAATGCGGCCCATGGTGCGTGAGCTTAAGATCGAGCGTCTCGGTCGCATCCCTTACGCCGAAGCGCTGGAGCTCCAAGAAAAGCAGGTGGAGGCCGTGCGCGGAGGGGTCGCGGGAGATTGCCTGTTTCTGCTCGAGCACCCTCCCGTCATCACCCTCGGACGCCGCGCTGACCCTCGCCACGTTCTCGCGTCCAGCGCCGAGTTGCGCGCGCGGGGCGTCGAGCTCCACACCGTGACACGGGGTGGCGATGTGACCTATCACGGGCCGGGCCAGCTCGTGGGATATCTTGTGTGTGATCTTGCCGCGCGAGGAGCGGCCGACGTGCACGAGTTCCTGCGCGCTCTCGAGGGAGGTCTGATCGACGCGCTCTCTGCCCTCGGCCTGCGGGCGGCCACGCGCCCCGGCTACACGGGAGTCTTCATGGCAGAACCGGCTGGCGTCGAGCCCCGCAAGATCGCGTCGATCGGCGTGGGCCTTCGGGGGTGGGTCACCTATCACGGCTTCGCCCTCAACGTGACGACCTGCCTGTCCGAGTTTGCGGCGATTGTTCCCTGCGGCCTTTCGCATGTCCGAATGACCTCGGTCGCCTGCGAGCTCGGCTCCAAGGCTCCCTCCGCGGGAGAGCTCGACGCTCGGGCGCGGGAGGCCGTGGCCGCGGCGTTCCTGGCGAGGTTTGGATGAGCGAACCGCAAGTCCAGCCTGGGCGGCCTGCATGGCTCCGGGTCCGCCTGCGGATGACGCCTGAGTTCGAAGCCGTGGCGCGCACCGTGCACGATCAGAATCTGCATACGGTGTGCCTCTCGGCCGCGTGCCCCAACCTCGGCGAGTGCTGGGCTCGCGGAACGGCGACGTTCATGATCGGAGGCAACCGCTGCACGCGGCGCTGTGGATTTTGCGACGTGACGACCGCGCGGCCAGCCCCGCTCGATCCCCTGGAACCGGAGCGCGTCGCGAAGGCGGTTTCGGCGCTCCGCCTTGGATTCGCTGTGATCACCGCCGTCGCACGGGACGACCTCCCGGACGGCGGCGCCGCCCACATGGCCGCGACCATCCAGGCCCTGAGGCGGGGCAGTCCCGGCACGGGGGTCGAGGTCCTCGTCCCCGACTACAAGGGCCGAGAGGAAGACTTGCGCACAGTTCTCGATGCCGGTCCCGACGTCCTGAATCACAATCTGGAAACCGTCGAGCGGCTCCAGCGTCGCGTCCGCCCCGCGGCGCGCTACGACCGCTCGCTGGGTCTGCTTCAGCGCGCGGCGGAACTACGGCCGGACATCGTGACCAAGAGCGGTCTCATGCTCGGCCTCGGCGAGCGCGACGCAGAAGTGGAGACCGCGCTCGGCGACCTGCGCCGGGCGGGCGTCGCGCTCCTCACCATCGGCCAGTACCTAAGGCCCTCGCCCGACCATTTGCCGGTGGAGCGCTTTGTTCCTCCCGCGGAGTTCGAGAGCTGGAAGGAGCGCGCTCTTGCGCTTGGCTTTCGGGACGCCGCCTCTGGCCCGCTCGTTCGCAGCTCCTACCACGCCGAGAAACTTGCAGGTCGTCTGGCCTAGCCTGAACCCATTTCCTATAGTGCACATCGATGCCTGGGCGAGTCATCACCGTGAACCGGAGGGCCCATACCGGCTGGATGGAGCGCCTCTACGTGCCCGCGATCGTGAAGGGGTTGTGGGTCACGAGCCGACACTTCTTTCACAACCTCCGCGGGTTCATGAGCGGCAAACGCACGGCCTTCGTAGTGCAGTACCCCGAGGAGCGCGTCGACTATCCCGACGCCTTTCGCGGCATGCCGGTTCTCGTGCAGCTCGCAAACGGCGAGCCGAAGTGCGTGGCATGCGGTCTTTGCGAGTTCGCATGTCCGACGGACTGCATCACGATCGTGCCGGGGGAGCTCAGCGACTCAGGCATCGAACGCTTCCCCGAGGCCTTTGACATCGACATGTCCCGATGCATGTTTTGCGGGCTCTGTGAAGAGGCCTGCCCCGAAGAGGCGATCGTCATGAGCCGCGAGGTCGAGCTTGCGACCTTTGACCGCGGCTCGATGACTTTTCACAAGAAAGAACTCCTTGTGCCCGAAGCCCTGCTCAGGCGTCGGCTCGAGTTCATCCGGCGCGAGTACGACCGGGATCACGGCGTGCCGGCGCGAAGCAGCAGCGAGACGCCGAGCTGATGGAGGATCACGGGAGCGAGGTCCTGCGGCGCGTGCTCGCGGCGCTCCCCGGTGCCATCGTCGATACCCACGCACGGCTTGGCGACGCGACGCTCGTCGTCCGTAGCGAACAGCTGCTTGCCGCGATGCGGTTCCTGCGTGACACCCCGGGACTTGAGTTCGAGATGCTCTCGGATCTCACCTGCGTCGACTATCTCGGCGAGACCCCGCGCTTCGAGATGGTCTATCACCTGTATTCGGTCACGCACAATCATAGGGTGCGCGTCAAGTCTCGGGTGCCCGAAGAGGACCCGCGCATCGACAGCTGCATTGCCGTCTGGCCCGGTGCAAACTGGCTGGAGCGCGAAGTGTGGGACCTCTACGGAATCCGCTTCAACGGCCATCCCGATCTGCGAAGACTTCTCCTGTACGAAGAGTTTGAGGGCCATCCGCTGCGGAAGGACNNGAGGAACTAGCCGTGGAAGAATCGCCGCATCTTTTGACCGAGCGCCAGCGCGACACCCCGGCGGACGATCAGAGCCGGGATCTTCATACCGAACACCAGATCCTCAACATGGGACCCTCCCATCCTGCAAGCCATGGGACGGTGAAGTTTGTGATCGAGCTCGATGGCGAGACGATCGTCAATATCGACATCCAAGTCGGCTATCTGCATCGCGCCTTTGAGAAGGAGTGCGAGAGCGGGACCTGGTATCAGGCCATCCCCTACACGGATCGCCTCAACTACAACTCTGCGATCCTGGCCAATCTCGGCTACTGCATGGCGGTCGAGAAGCTCCTGGGGATGACGACGACCGAGCGCTGTCAGTGGCTGCGAGTTCTGGCAGCAGAGCTCGCGCGCGTGGCCGACCATCTCACCCGCTGCGGGGCGGCCTGCCTCGAGCTTGCGGCGATGACGCCCTTCCTTTACGGCATCGAGGCTCGGGAGCTGACCTGGGACCTGCTCGAGATTCTGTGCGGTGCGCGGGTGACTTCGAATTTCATTCGGATCGGCGGCGTGAAGCACGACATGCCGCCGGAGTTCCCGAACCGCTGCCGAGAGAACATCGCAAAGATCCGGGGTCTCCTGCGGGATTTCGATGATGTCGTCACCGAAAACCGGATCTTCGTCGATCGGCTGCGCGAGACTGGGGTCATTTCGAAAGAGGACTGCCTCCGCTACGGAGTCACTGGTCCTCTTCTTCGTGCCTGCGGCGTTCCGCTCGATCTGCGCAAGCAAGAGCCGTATCTGGTCTACGAGCAGATCGACTTCGACGTGCCGATCGGTACGGTGGGGGACAACTACGATCGGTATCTCGTGTGCGTGGAGGAGATGCACCAAAGCTTAAGGATCGTCGAACAGTGCCTCGACCACCTCGAGAAAACGGGTCCGGGTCCTGTGAATGTGGATGACCCCCGGGTGCGCTGGCCCGCCAAGGGTCGGGTCTTTAACCGCATGGAGGAGCTCATTCAACAGTTCAAAAGCGTGACCGAAGGGCCACGGGTGCCCGCTGGCGAAGGGTACTTCGCCATCGAGTCTGCGAACGGTGAACTTGGCTTCTATCTCGTTTCGGACGGATCCGCCGTACCCTACAAGGTTCGGTGCCGGCCGCCTTCCCTGATCAATCTGCAGCCGATGCCGCTCATGGTGCGCGGGGCGCTCTTGGCCGACCTGATTCCCACCTTTGACTTCATCAACATGATTGGCGGTGAGTGCGACCGATGACCGAGGCCTCTTCCCAGGGTCCGACCCGTGCCGCAGTGTGGAAGCGGCTCGGCGCACCCACGGATCAGATCGGAAGTGTGAACGAGCCGCGCACGCACGAGGAGTACGGGGTGCGCTGGAACGAGAAGTGGATCTATCGGGCGGAAAACAGCCAGGAAATCGAGCGCGTGGTGCTCTGGTATCGCTACGACTTCCAGGGTGCTTTCCGTGTAAAGCCGGACGGGAGCGCCGAGCCGGAGGCTCTCCCGCGCAGGTGAGCGCCGGGCCGCCGCCCCTGCGCCCGTTCGGTCTTCGCCTCCACCACGACGGCCACTGGAGCCACGAGGGCCAGCCCATTACGCATCTGCGGTTGCGCGAGGCCTTCGACCGCGGCGTCCGCTTCCTCCCCGAAGAGCGCAAGTACGTCGTCCAGCTCGGCCGCTTCCGCGGGGAGATCGAGGTCGAAGAAGCCGGCTTCTTCGTACGGGACCTCGACCGGGAAACGGGTGAGATCACGCTCTCCGACGGGACGCGGGAATGTCTCGAGCTTGCGACCCTTCGCTGCTCTCCGCGCGACGACGCGCTCTTGTGTACGGTAAAGCGCAACCTCTTGCCCGAGGGCCTTCCCGCCCGCTTCACGCACGGGGCGCACAGCGAACTCCTCGCAGGCGTCGAGCACACGCAGGAGGGACCCGCCCTGCGCATCGCCGGCAAAGCTCGTCTCCTTCCCGACCTCTCGTTTCGGGAGAATCCCGCCGGATCGACGCCGGGACGTGGCAAGCTAGGCTGAGGACTGCCCAGTGTGGGGTGCGCGCTCCGCGCGCGCCCGAGGGAAGGAGCCCAGCTTGTCAATGCTCAGCGAATTCAAGGAATTTGCGGTCACGGGAAACGAGGTCGGCAGGGCGGTCGGTATCATCGTCGGCGCCGCATCCGGTGGCTCCGTGAATTCGCTCGTGAACGACGTGATCATGCCACCGGTGGGCCGCCGCGCCGCCCCGGGAAGAGGTGCTGCTGCGTGAAATTCGAGATCTTTTTGCGCGCGGACGCTAGCCCGCAAGCGAGGCCCGATGGTCGAAGCGAATAAGCCGGCCGCGCGCGAAACGACCCTCACGCGCATGGCGGATTTCATCCGCGAGGTCTACGACGAATGGGCGGAGCACGGAGTTCTCGCGCACGGCGCAGCGCTCGCCTTCTACACCTTCTTCTCGCTGGCGCCGCTTCTCGTGCTCGCGATCGCCGTGGCGGGCTTCGCCTTTGGGCGTTCCGCCGCGCAAGGGGAAATTGTCGCTCAGATCGAAGGCGCGGTGGGACCCGACGCAGCGCACACGGTCCAGAATATGCTCACGCAGGCGAGCCGCCCCGCCTCGGGCCTCACGGCGACGGCGGTGAGCCTGCTCACGATGTTCTTTGGCGCCTCGGGCGTCTTTGGTCAGCTCCAGTCTTCACTCAACATGATCTGGGGGGTGAAGCCGAAAAAGCAAGGCGCAGTACGTGGCGCTCTCCAGCGTCGAGCGACTTCCTTTGGCATGGTGCTCGCAATCGGTCTTTTGCTGCTCCTCTCCCTCGTGGCCTCGGCAATTTTGGCGGCGGTGCAGGAGACGCTCCGCGAGCACGCGCCCATTCTCGGCAGCATCCTCCCCAGCATGAACCTCTCGGTCTCCTTCGTGACCATGGCCTTACTCTTCGCGCTGATCTACAAGGTTCTTCCCGCCATGCGTCTTGCCTGGCGTGATGTATGGATTGGCTCAGGAGTGACCGCTCTGCTCTTCCTGCTGGGCCAGAGCGTCATCACCTCCTATCTCGCGCACGCGACGAAGCGCTCGATCTACGGAGCCGCAGGCTCGCTCATCCTTCTGCTCTTGTGGATCTACTACTCCGCACAGGTCGTGCTGATCGGAGCGGAGTTCACAGAAGTCTACTCCCGCCACTTCGGCTCCCGCACGGCGGAGGGACCGCGCAAAGGCCAGCGGAAGGCGGTCTCAGCCTAGGGGGCGGATGCCTCGGCCTTGGCGGGGCGCGGCGCGGCACCGAGACCGAGAGCGACGGAAGGCTGCCCCTGGGCGCCCTCTCTTGACGGCGGGTCGAGGACGATGCGATCCGCGGCGATGCCGCTTCCCTCGACGAGAAGGGACTGCACCCTCGCCGCGCGCTGGGCCGCGAGGCTTTGGAGGTTTTCCTGCGGTACGACTTCCGCCGCCACTTTCGCCTCAAACCAAGGCTTGTACTCCTCGGGGAGCGTCGTGTCCTTGCCCGCGGCGCGATCGGCAAGGTAGGCGAGGGCCGCCTTGCGCTCTCCGCGCTCGGTCGTGAGGCCGCGAAGCCGCCCAGCGAGACCCTCGCCGCCCTCGAGGCGCGTACGCAGCGCCTGCTCCCGAAGCCAGCGATCGTCCTCGGGGCCCGTGTCGCCCTGAAGATGAAGGCGGAGGCCCGGCGAGCGGACCAGGAGCGCCGCGATTTGATCCACGCGATCCGCCTCGCCGGGAGCGAGCTCTGTGCGGCCGGGCAAGAAGGCGAGGGCCTTTGGCGCCAGGTTTTCGGCCTTGCCGCCGATCTCGGCAACCGCGGTGATGAGCTTGAGCGGCGAGGCGATGGCATTCAGCAGGGCATGGGCAAGCGCTTCGCCGACGATGGTGCCAATGCCGGCGCTCGTCCCGCTGGCATCGTGGGAGAGCGGTACGTCAAGGACGATGTCGCCTTCTACATCGGTGAGAAGCGCGAGTGCGAGCTCGAGGGGAACTCCAAACCGCTCAAGGAAGAGCGTATTGCCTTCCTCGCCCCGCACATCGAGCTTGTGAATCACGATATGAGTATTCGCGTCGTATTTCGGACCGGCGAACTTGATCTGCGACTCGAGCGCCGCGGCGCCGCCGCCGACGCTGTGGCCGGTCGCTGTGGCATAGGGGTTAAACGGAGCGAGGGGCAACCCCTCGAGCTTTGCAGAAAGAACGGAACCGCGCGGATCGAGGCTTCCCTTCACCACGAGCAATCCGCCTTCCCGGGTTCGGGCCGAGAGCTTCACTTGCTTCGCGGCCGGTCCGGGCCAGCGCACTCCCGTAGCCATGAAATCGAGCGGGAAGACTTCCGCGCGGTAGAAGGGCTTCGTCGTGCGGTCCGTGACCTCGATCCGGGCCCGCGTGACTTCCATCTGCTTGACCTCGGCCTCGACCGGTGCTCCGGTGTCACCCTTGGCGGGGGCCGCTGCTGGGGAAGGCGCGGGTTCGGTTCCCTCTTTCGTCGCTCCGGTGGGTGCCGGCGAAGATCCGGTTTGTGGAAGCACAAGGCCGGTCTGCGTTCTGGTCAGCCGGATCGCGGGCTCTGTCAGCTGAAACCGGTCCAGGGCGACCCGAACGGGGCCGGATTTTGCCGCACCCGCTTGCCCGAGAATTCCAGGTACGAAGAGCTCACCGGCCTCGAGGGCGAGGTCCTTCCAGGCGACGCGAAAGTCCTTGGGATCGGCATCGACGACCTCGAGAGCGGTGACGCCAAGCTTCCCGGACGCGCGCACACCGCCCTCGCTCGGGGCATCGGGGCTCGCGGGTCGACCGGCCGCCAGCTTGAGCTCCGCGCGGGCGGCCCCGCTGTGGAGCAGGCGTCCGATCGCAGGCGCGAACGGCTCGACGAGAGGGCCAAGCTCAAGATCCGCGATTCGAATGCTCCCATCGAAGCCTGGCGGTGCCACGGTGAAGCCTCCGTCGACGGCCAGCGAGCCCGACCCCTCCCCCACCGTGATGGAGAACGGCACCCGGTTCCCCAATTCATGTGAGAGTCCGTCAACCTTCGCATCGATGACGAGCGCGAGCGGGCGGCTTCCCCCAAGGACGTCGACGCGCGCGGCCTTCACGACCAACTCGGACACCTTCCAGGTCCATGGCGGCGCTGCGGTGGGAGAAGGGGCTGCCGCAGGCACTGCGGACGGCACAGCCGCGACCTCCTGCTTTTTCTTGGGCCGCACCGCGGGCACGAACGATTGCCCCTGGGGATCGAGCAGCACGTGCGCGCTGTCGAGAATCACCTTTGACACCGCAGCGCTTCGGCCGACGACGTCCACCCTACCGATTTCGACGGAGAGCTCCTTCCAGCCGAGAGGAGGCTCTGCGGTGCCCGGTACGGCCATGGCAACGTCAGCGAGCGTCACCGTACCCGACACCTGGTGCGCACCGCCCAGCTCGAAGAGATGATGGAGGTTCGCGGAAAAGAGGCCGTGCAAGTCGCTCCAACCAAGATCAGGGAGGTAGACGCGGGTGCCGCCGATTGGGAAGTCCGTGAGCGTGAGATGGGAGTCGATCGCGGGTCCGGCTGCTTTCATCGAGTAGGTCGCGTCAAGCACGAGCCGACCACCGCCAATCAGTGCATCCAGGTCAATCTTTCCGGGCGTGGCGCCCGAGGTGTCGATCACAAGCGCAAGATGCTGGGCGTCGAGGGCTTCGACGGTCGTCTCGAACTCTTGCGGCTTCTCGGCCACCGCGAAATCGCGAAACCCGATCTGGCCATCCCGCAGATGCAAACGCTCGATGAACACCTTCCACGGCCGCGCGGTCTTGTGCTCGGGCTCTGGCGGTGCCGGCCCCGGGGAGGGCTGCGGGTGCGGGAGCACGAGGCCTCCGTCGCGGGCGCGGTCGAGGCGCACCGAAAAGGTATCGAGCGCGATCTCTTTGACGGCGAGAGTCTTGCGCACGAGCGCGAACCAGCTGATCTGGACCCACAGGTGCGACACGGAAAAGATGGGAGCGCCTTTGGGAGCG
This sequence comes from Deltaproteobacteria bacterium, assembly GCA_003520425.1. Taxonomy (GTDB): domain Bacteria; phylum Myxococcota_A; class UBA9160; order UBA9160; family UBA9160; genus UBA9160. Next base: position 4,939 of record DOUU01000184.1, on the reverse strand, counting down.
GCAACCGCCGGCTCGGTTTGGCCGGAGCCCGATGTGCGACCGGAAGGAGGCCCCGTAGGGAGCTTCTCGGCGTAGACCCGCAGCCCGTGCAGCGTCACTCCGCCGCGGAAGAGAGAGAGATCGAGGTCATCGAGTTCGATGTGACCGGTAATCGCCTTGTCGGTCTGTGACACGATTTCCCGGCGCAAGATGAACGGCAGCGCGACGCGCCCGGCGACCAGGAGCACAAGGACCCCGAGGAGGACGAGATTGCGCCGGCGGCGCAAGGCCCGCTTCAGGGCGGGGAGATCGAGGCGAGGCACTCGTACCATGCTAGCTCCCGAGCGTGCTCAGCCTGGTGTTTTGCCACTCTTCGTGTCGTCTGAGCGGTAGACCAGGACTTCCACACGCTCAAGGGTCACCATCCCGCCCTTCACCAGCGGGTCAAGCTTCGGCAGGAAGGCGTCGATCTTGTCCGCGGCATCCACGATCTCGACCACAATCGGGAGGTCTTCAGAGAGCCTGAGGATGCGAGCTGTGTGAATTCGGCTCGAACGGCCAAAGCCCTCGATCCCTCGCAACACCGTCGTACCTGCAAGGCCCTCGCTTCGAGCCAGCTCGACGATCGTTTCATAGGTGGGATGACCCGCTGCGCGGTCGCTCTCCCCAATGAAGATACGCAGCAACTTGCCTTCGCGCGGAACCATCATAGGGCGAGCCTCCCGAGGAATACCCCGATGAAGAGGCCGATGAGGCCGACCACCACGCTTCCAACCGCGTTCGCAAAAGCCGGGGCGAACTCGCCCGCTTGAAGCAGACGCCACGTTTCAAGCCCAAAGGTCGAGAAGGTGGTATAGCCGCCGGTCAGACCCACCATGAGAAAGAGGCGCGCAGGAGAGCCCAGCATGCCCCGTTCGTCAGCGAGCGTCGCTAGCAGCCCAATCGCGAGGCAGCCTGTCACGTTCACCACGAACGTGCCCCACGGGAAGGCGGACCCGAGCTGGTCCTGGACGAGGCCGGAGAGCTGATAGCGGAAGATCGTTCCGATCCCGCCGCCGATGAAAAGAAGCAACCAACGCACCGGACCGACCCTACCATGAGCCGGGAAATCGCGCGCCGCCGGCCGATGGACCCAAGGGAGGGACTCCCGCGAGCTGTTTCGCTGATCTCCTCCCGGTCAACCGGCGGAGGGGGGCCATTGGATCGCGCTGAGCTGATGCCTGGGCGGGCCCAGCTCCGGTCTCGATTCAAGCAGTGATCGCTCGGTTTTGGGATCTCTCCGCCCCGAAGCGGCGGAACTTCGGAGCCCACGCTACATAAAGCCTCCCCTGGGAGGCTGGCCACGTGCTGGCTCGCCCTGGGGTCTTCCGACGGCGGCGTAGCCAAGTGGTAAGGCATGGGACTGCAAATCCCTGATCCCCGGTTCGAATCCGGGCGCCGCCTCCAGTGAATTCAAGTAGTTACAGATCTGTCCCGCATCCCACTGTGCCCAAGTTGCCGGCTATTTTGGTCACACCCCGAGTTGGTCGATACGCCTGCACGTGGAGCTACCGAAGGGGATTGTCCGACGGGGTAGGGTGCTGTGGGTGGATGTCCGTGTGAACGGACGGCGAGTCCGTCGGCCGGCCGGCCGCACGGTCGCCGAGGCCGAAAAGGTTCGGGCGAAGATTCTCGCAGAGAAGTCCCGCAATGCCGGCCCGAGCTTCGACGAGCTTGCTGACAAGTACCTGACCAAGCTGCGGATTACTGCGAAGCCCGCCAGTGTTGAGACCGCCGAGAGTGTAATCCGGCGACTGCGACTCCACTTCGGGGACAGGGCCATAGGGGATCTCACTGCGGACGACTTCCGCAATTTCCAAGCTGCACGGCTTGCGCGGGTTAGCCGCGAGGCGGTCAACAAAGAAAGTCGGTATCTGTCGTTCACGGACGGATCTCACAGGACGTTGGGAGTTGGGCGGCGCAATCCGTAGGGTGCGCCCCGATCACGCGGCTCGAAATGCAAGAGCTTGAAGTCGTGGCCGGTCCACTCGAAGTAGGAAATACCGTATGGCGCGTCTTCTGAACCGGACCGGCCGTAAACGATCAGAAGGCGGCTGTCGATTCTGTAGACGGGACCGTAGGGGTCATGCCACCAGCCTGCCCAGGAGATGAGAGCAGGGTGCTTCGGGAAGTACACAGCGCCGGAGAGCGCGTCCACGACGGCAAGGAGGATAGTACCAGTGCCAGCGCCAATCCGAACGACCGTGAAGTGACCAGCGAAGTTTGCGCCACTCTTCGCCTCCGTGCGAAGCACCGTCCGATACGTTCGCGCTCTAGGATGACTTGCGAGATTGGGCGAGGCTGCCTCACCTGTGAACGTCTTGGAGACGGCGAACTGCTCGAATCTGATCGGCTGCGAAGGCGCAGCGGCAATCAGAACGAGCCCCAGGAGTGTTCCGGCCACTGCCCCTACTCCCCACCCCAATGGGGGCGCACGCGATGTACGACAAAGATAGAACCGGCCGCGCCGGCGAGGCCGCCAAGCATGTAGCCGGAGAAGAACCCGATCCCTCCAGCCGTAGAGCCAAACAGTGATTCAAGGGCTACAGCGGACCCCCAGGAACAAGAGAGTGCTCCGATGGCTGCTGCGACCGATCCGATCGCGACATACGGGGCGAGACCGCGCAGTATGGGACTGAAGCAGAACGCAAGTCCAACGAACAAGCCGCATACAGCCAGAGCTGCAAGTGCGCCCATCATCGGAAGAATCATGGGGTGCTTGCCTCCCTCGACGAGGTGGTATGAGCGGCCGTGATCTTCTCGCAGCTCTTCGAATCGTGCCCGGCGGAGCAAACGTAGTTCCGGTGGGAGGCAGCTCTGGGTCGAGACACTCTGCGACTAATCAGTCGGACTTAGCCTACTTCGTAGCTACAAATGCTTGCTCAACATCAACACTCTTTCCGCTTTGAAGATCGCGGACCTTCGCAATGATCCGGTAGGCGCCTAGGGGGTCGGTAGGCTCGATTTTGATTTCAAGCTGCCTGTGCCCGAGCTGGACCATTCCCTTCCCGGGTGCGAGCGAACCCCAGAGCGGCACCTTGCTCTGCTCGAAGTAGACACTCCCGTCAGGCTTCAGGACGCGAAAGTCACCGTCGATCTGACAAAGGCCGATCGAAGATTCTTCGCAACCCGAGAAGACGACAAAGGCGTCTATACGCTGCCCAATGCGAGCTTCAGAGGCGGGTCGAATCTGCNNCGAGGGACGGTGTTAGGCGGGGAGTCCCAGGCCTTACGAAACGACTCGGGATCGGTCGTGAGCAGAAGCATGACCCCGAAGCCCCCAACGGACTTCCGCCAGGACGTGTCGGCTACGACGCCCGACCGATCACGCCACTGCCCGAACGACTCCATCGATAACAAAGAAAGAGAGAGCAGAAGTACCACCGCACCGAGACGGCGCTTGAGGAGCGGCGTGAGCATGCCTGCACCCTCACAGTGTCAAGATCCTGCGTGGAATCGGATAATCGCGCTGATGACTTGAGCGTAGGAATCGTTCTGCGGTTCCTCGTGCTCCCTATCATCTTTGAGCCACAAACGAGCTTCGCACAGTTCGCGGGTTGGACCTCTGTCCACCGATCCGGTACCTGAGTCCTGAGATTTCAGGGTGTTACGCGGTCCGCGCGGGACACCCTTTCTGACAGGCCCGTTTCTGCGAGCCGCCGTCGGGCGGTCGCGCGAGAAGTACGCAGAATCCGAAACCCCGTACACGGAAAGCCCTGCCCATCGCCTGACTCATCGATCAGCAGCCTCCCGATGTCTGCACCTGTGGTCGTTTCCGAGGAAGCGAAGCGAATGGCGCAACCACGGGATGCGGATCCGGCGGAAGAAGAACGACGTTCGACTGTCGGGCGCGCGTGAGCGAGACGTAAGGGAGCTTCGAGTTCTCGGGGAACGGCTCGCGCTCACGTCCAAACCAGTCATCATCGCCATATACCAAAATGACTACATCGGCTTCGCGCCCCTTGGTCTGCTGAAAGTTCATCAGCCACAACGCGATAGAGCCTCTCGCAAGCGGAGAATCCGAACGAATCGCATTCAAGGAGCGACCGGTAGAAAAACAGCCGAAGGCCGGCGGGGATCGTGGTGGACTGCCTGGTCCGCCACCCGCATGGCCGTCGCGGTTGCGATCGGCTCTCCTGTGCCGAGGTTCCGGATGAACCGCGGGTGCGCCCCGCTCGAGACCTGGACACGGATGCGATGGCCAGCTCGGAAGCGCTGAGCCGTGGGCCAGAGTTGTACCCGAATCTCGAAGACGCCGTTCTCCGCTCCCTGCCCGCGACTCCGATCCACACGCTCGATGCCATCACAGACGTTCGTGGAGCGTCCAGCCTGGTCCACATCGCACAACCGAACGAAGACATCAAAGTGCTCAAGACTCGAGGAAACAAAAATCCGTGCCTCGACGTTCCCGATCACGTCGAGATCGCGGGACAGGGCGTCACTCGTATACGTGAGGACGTCGGCGCGCGCCTCGACCCGCTCCTGGTTCCTGCGGCCGCAGCCCGTGCTGAGGAGAGTACCGCCTATGACGGGCGTAGGGTCGGCCGGGTCGTACCGGTATCGATCCGGCACCGACGAAGCGGGCGACGCTTGCGCAAGCCGCCCGCCCGCATGGAGATGCCAGGGCTTCACGACGAATCCAGGCGGAGGCCAGACGGGAAAATCTTGCCACTCCTCCGCTCCCATTACGTAGAGCCGAACTCGTGCCTCGCGCAGATCAGCCACCTCGTCGCAAAGGTGCGCGCGCACCATTGCGAGCGTCTCGCGGACCTGCTGCGCCATACCGGCTCCATCCCTATGGGTCCAGGGACCAATCAGAAGGTGAGGGGGATTGCCTGCTGCGACGAGGGTCTGATAGTCGGCGAGCTGGTGAGGAAGAAAGATATCGTACCAACCCGACACCATATTCACCGGGACGTGC
>DOUU01000135.1:3046-3634 GCA_003520425.1 Deltaproteobacteria bacterium | reverse complement strand
CCGCGAGTTGTCCCCCGTGGAGCTCATGCGTGCCACGCTCGCCCGAATCGACGCCACCCAGGAGAAGCTGAACGCCTTCGTGGCGCTGCGAGACGAGTCGGCCCTGATCGCCGATGCGCGTCTCGCACAAGCGCGCATCGGAAGGGGAGAGGCCCGGCCGCTCGAAGGCGTTCCCCTCGGCGTCAAGGATCTCGAAGACGCCTGCGGCCTCGTCACGACCCACGGTTCCCTGCCCTTCAAGAACAATCTTGCGCAGCGGGACTCCCTGCAGGTGGAGCGCCTGCGCGCCGCAGGGGCGATTGTGGTGGGCAAGACCAACGCTCCAGAGTTTGGCTGGACCGCCATCACCAAGAATCTGCTGTTTGGCGAGACCCGCAATCCTTGGAAGCTCGATCGCACGCCCGGTGGATCGAGCGGTGGATCGTCCGCCGCAATCGCCGGGGGCATCGTCGCGATGGCCACGGCGAGCGATGGCGGCGGGTCGGTGCGTTTGCCGGCCACGTTCACGGGATGCTTCGGGCTCAAGCCGAGCTTCGGTCGCATCCCGCACGGGCCCGAAGACCTGTGGGTCACGATCGACACCTCGGG
>DOUU01000135.1:0-2934 GCA_003520425.1 Deltaproteobacteria bacterium | reverse complement strand
CGCCTTCGTCTTCCAGGAGCTCGGGCACTCGATCGAAATCGTGAAAGGGGGGCCTCCCGAGCTGGGCCGCGACTGGGGCTTCGCGAATGCATTTGAGTCGGCGGCAAAGCTCCACGCGCTGATTCCCGAACATGAGGGCAAGTTCGGCCGCCAGTTCCTCGCTGGCGTGAAAGCAGGCTGGCGAATGACCCCGGAACGCTGGGCGGCGGCGCAGCGTCGACGCGAAGAGCTCAATCGCTGGTGCGCCGACGTGTTTGGGCGCTACGACCTCTTGCTCACCCCGACGGCCCCCTACGATCCTCCGCCCGCCAAGGGACCGTTTCCCACGGAGCTTGAGGGAAGGAAGCTCGCCCTGGCCAGCGTGGCGAGCTTTACGATCCCCTTCAATCTCTCCTGGCATCCAGCGGCGACCGTACGGGCGGGGTTCTCCAAGGCCGGCCTCCCCGTGGGTCTGCAGATCGTCGGTCCCCGGCATCGAGATGATCTTGTGCTCCAGGCCGCATTTGCGTTCGAACAGGCGCGACCGTGGGCAAACGAATGGCCGGAGCTCTGATCGCTGCAGGGAAAGCCGCGCCAGCGCACGGCGATGGCCGCTCCCCTGTCGCTAGCTACCCGCGAGCAGGTCGCAGTATGCCTCCTCAATCCCCTGCCCGAGTTTTTCCACGTCTGGAACGAGCGCGGCATCGGCGTTTAACCCGATGTGCAGCGCTCCGTCGTAGGAGAAGACGGCGATCCCGAGACCGATGCCGTCGATGATGGGCACGATCGGATAGATTCCGTCGACGTGAAGGCCGCCGAGATACCTCGACTCGCGAGGACCCGGCACGTTTGTAGCGATCAGGTTGGCGAGGCGACCCAGGCGCATGCTGCTGCCGAACGCCGCGACCAGCGGAGCGGGCAGTTCATCGATTGCGCTGAGCAGCGCATCGATTCCCGCCCATGAACTGTCCTTCTTCAGTCGCTCGGTCACCGCCCGGGTTGCGGCAAGGCGGGGGACCTCGTGGTTCGGATCCACCGCGAGCGGCACGAGCATGGCCGAGATGCGATTGCCAAGCGCCCGGGCCTCGCTGGCCGAGCGCAGGCTCACCGGCACCAGCGCTGTGAGCTCAAGACCACGCGTACGAAGGCCCATGGATCGCAGATAGCGGTGCAGCCCTCCCGCCAGGACCGTCAGAACGACATCGTTCACGGTGCCGCTCCGGAGCGCACGGATGCTTCGGATGCCCTCCATCGGGAGACGGGTGAAGTGGAGGATCCTGCGCGCACCGATCGACGCGTTCCACGGCATGACCGGAATGTCCGCACTGGCGAGATGGAGAGCCGACCAGGCCGCATCGCGAAGCCGGCCCACGGCTTCCTGGGCCTTTGCGGGCTTCCAGACAGCGTCGACAAAGCCGACGGCTGCGCGGGCGCGACCCAAGAGGGTGTCGACCACGGCACGGCCCACTCTTTCGCCGAAGCCCGGCATGGGGGGCGCCTGCGCCCGGGGAGGTGGCAGGTCGCGAGCGCTCGGATCGATGTCGAGCAGATGCTCGAGGAGCTGCGCGCCGGCGAGCCCGTCAATCATGCAGTGGTGGACCTTCTGGAAGAGCGCCGTTCGCCCCCCGTCCAAGCCCTCGAGGAGATGCATCTCCCAGAGCGGACGATCGCGATCCAGAGGCTGCGCCAAGAGCTTTGCGACCATCCCCGTGAGCTCGTGCTGGCCACCTGGGCTCGGGAGCGCCCAACGGTGCAGATGGTTGCGCAAATCGAAGTGCGGATCGTCTTCCCAGGTCGGGTGGCCGAGGGAGAAAGGAACCGGCACCGCCCGCTGGGTGTAGCGATGAAGAGCCGGCAGCCGCGCCTCGACGTGCCGGCAGAGCGTATCGAGCGCGAGCCGACCGTCGAGCACTGCGACGCAGCCGATGTGGAGGAGCGCGTGCTTGCGTTCCAGATAGAGGAAGCCCGCGTCGCGTGAGTTCATCCTCGCGGCAAGGCGTGGGAATTTGACGGAGCTCATGGCTCGACATTCCAGCAAGAGCCATGCCGACTCCGCCTTTCTCCCGGCCCCGCGCGCCCTCGCTTCTCAGCCGGCGCTGCCCAACTCCTTCGCAACCGCCAGGGGGACTGCCGCGGCGGCATGCAGGCGTGGCGCGGGGAAGGCCCAACGTCGCCGCAAGACGCCCACGGAACTTCTGGAATCGGACGCTAGCGCGGGTCGCTGCGCCGCATCGACTCCTCCCAGTTCCGTCCATCGAAGAGCACCACGTCGAGGCTCGCGAGATCGACATCCTCCACGCATCGCACATTCACATCAATCCGGTCCGGATCCGATCGCGGCACGTAGAAGGATGCGACGCCGCATACAGGGCAGAAGTGGTGCTTCGCGACGCCGGTATTGAAGGTATAGGTGGCGAGCTCGGAGGCTGGCGTGAGGAGGCGGAAACGTTCACCCGACACGATCCAGTGCAGGTAGCCTTTCTTCGTACAAATCGAGCAATTGCACTTTGAAACTCGCTCGATCGGCCCGCTCACCTCGTAGGCGACACGGCCGCAGTGACATCCACCCCGATGGACAGCCTCCCTCATCGGCTCCTCCTCCGCTCCGCTGGCGCGAATGGCCGCAGGTGTGGTGGAATAGCCCGAGGAACGAGATGAGCGCAACACTTTCGCCCGGAACTCCTGCGCCCCCCTTTCGGCTGCGGACTCTACGCGGCGACGAGGCCTGCGTCCGCGGCGCGATGGCTGGGCCCGCGACGCTCCTCTTCTTTTTCAAGCACGACNNGGGCTGCAGAGTGTCGCCGTTTCTCAGAGCGACTTCGCAGCGAGTGCGGCCTTCGCGGCGAAGCACGCACTCGAGATACCGGTGGCGCTGGACGAGGAGCTCTGCGCCTCCCTGGCCTACGCCTTCGACGCGGTGCCATGTCTTGTGCTCCTCTCGGGCGAGGGTCTCGT
>DOUU01000238.1 GCA_003520425.1 Deltaproteobacteria bacterium | reverse complement strand
TGCGCCGCCATCGCAAGGAGGGCCGGATTACCCCCGAGCAGCTCAAGGCGCGGCTTAGCCCGGGCGCGCTTGGAATGATGGAGGAAAAGATCGAGATCGGTCGCTGGTACCCGATCCAGATCTTTTGTGAGCTTCTGGACCTCGACTGGGAGATTGGTGGCCACCGCGATCCCAACTACATGCGGGTCTCGGGGGAGCAAGCGGCTGAGCGGCTCTTCAATTCGGGGATCTACCAGCAGCTGAGCTACGCCGAGCGCGTGGGACGCGTGCGGGCCCGAGACGATCTCATCCGGCAGTCGAAGCTCATTACGACCATCACGGGAACGCTCTACAATTTCCTGACGTTCGAGGTTCGGCTCGAGCCGGACCGCCGTGATGAGCTCCAGATCTACTACGGGAACGCCGCGTCGTTCTCCGAAGCCCTTCGCTACACGACGGAGGGTTTCATGAACCAGATCAACAAACGACAAAAGTCGGCTGCGCGCTGGTGCAGCAGGCGCGAGCGGCCCGACCTTGTGATCTTTACCCTCCCCCTGCCGAAGCGCCTTCTGGAGAGCTGAGCCGCAGGGCTGCGCCTTGTGCGCGAAGTTCAACACCGAGTAGACACAGCTTGAAAGCCTTCGAGGTTCCGAGGCGCGGGAGCCGGGGAGCTCTTCGCCCCGTGCTCTTTCCAAGAGCGAGAAAGAGCGGGAGATTTCCGAGAGCGGATTGCCCGCCAGCGCGCTCGCGCTCGAAGGAAGCAAGAGGAGAGACCCCATGGCGCAACCTGGGTGGAAAAGCCTCGTTGCCGACTGGCCCTGGTTCGGGGGGTCGGGGCGCTTTCCGATCAGCGCCTATTCCGAGTTCATGCCGCCGCCGCGTCTTGGTCTTGCGCCTTACGGCTGGGCCAACCCGTTTCTCTTCCGAGAGGAGGATCCCTCGGGCTGGCACGTCACCGAGTACGAGGAGGCCTTCGAGCTCCGTCCCGGTCTTCTTCGAATCGCCGAGCAGGTGATGGAATCCATGGTGCACCTTGCAAACGGGCGGGAGGCGCACGGCATTTCGCGGGCGAAGCTGCTTGGCAATCCCTACTGGCCCGACGCCTTGGCCGAGCGCAAAGGACAGCTTCGGCACGAGCGCTTTGTCTTGCTTCTCCCGCTCTCGCTGGCCCGCACGCAGGACGACAAGGGGCGCGTGCGCTGGACGCTCTTCGGGAGCAGCGAGCAGGGACCCGCCCGCGCGTTCTGGAAGAGCTTCTTTCATGCGGAAGGAGCCGAGCTGCCCGAGGAGCGGGCGCTTGACGTCTTGCGGGGACTCCTCGGCGCTGCTTTCGCCTTGCCCGAGGGAGAGCTCGCCGATCTGCGCCGCGCGGGTCTTCGCATTCTTCCGCTCCGTCCGCCCGCTGCATTCCCGTACTGGGCGGAGGAACCGCTCCCCGCCTTCACCCGCCGGCTCCTCTTCGATGAAAAGGAGCCCCTCCAAAGCGTGCGCTATCTCCTCACCTTCCGGCCGTTCTCGGAGCTTCCTCCGCTGCTCCAGAGCGCCTACCTCCAAGCAGAGCTCCACCTCTTGCCCTTCCCGGGAAGCCTCGTCTTCTGGGGAGCGCAACCCTACTGGGCTCTCCAACGAGAGCTTCCATTTGCCATGCAGATCCCGCTGCTCCATCTCGCCGGACGCCACGAAGCGCCCACGGGACTGCGCGTTCCACAGTCGGGCTGGCTCCATGAGGCCACACACGCCCACGCTCTGCCGGATGCGAGCCATGGCCCTCTGCGCGACCGATTTCGGCGTACGCACCGCTGGGCGCGGGTGCTGCGTCATCAAGACGAGCTCGCGCTGAGTGCGCGCGAAGACAAGATGACACACGTTCTCTTTAGTGCTCTGCCCGACGGGCTGGGTCTTTATGGAAAGCCCATGGCCCGGAACGTCCAGATCTGGTCGACAGACTTCCACGCGCTCTTGGACGGACCCTCGGCTACGACGAAAGAGCTGGCCGCCGCCGTCGCTGCCGTGAAGGAGGGAGGTCTTTTCGGCTATCGCTTTCACTATCCTGCGATGCAAGTCGGACACCACGCCGTCTATTGGCAGCGCCCCCTCGTGGCCTGCCTCGACCCGCACGCCGAGAAGGCGAGGCTTCTCGCCCAGGATCTCCTCGGATACCTCACGGCATATGACACGCGGGAGCTGCGCCTTCCGGACCCCGTCGAGCTTTGGCCGCGCATTTTGCAGCGCGAGCCCCACTTGGCCGCCGTGGAGCTCCGAACCGAGGGGCAGGGCCGCTCGCCGCGCCAGGAGTCGCTCAACGCGCGCAAGCTCCTCGATGCTCCGCAGCTTCTTGGGAGAAGCCTCCTCTCGCCCTCGTTTGCCCGTTCTCTTCTCAGCGCCCCCAAGCACGAGGGATTGGACCAGTGGCTTGACGCGCTGCCGGCGAGATCCGGTGTTCCCGAGACGGGCCGGCACCTCAAAGACGAGCTCCGGGCGATCGTCGCCCCGGAGCGGGAGTCGCTGCCGACCCCCCTCACCTATCCCCAAACCGCCCGGCGCTCGTTCGAGGTCGCGTATTGGAAGACGATCGCAGATCTCTCCGAGGGTCGGTTTCTGACCAAGAACAACGCAGATTGCGTGCTCGACTCGCCCACGCAAAAGCACTTGCGCCACCACCATCGCGACCTAAATCCGCTCGGGAACTACTTGCTGGACTACTACCGCACACAGGTGAAAGCGGCCGGTATGACGAAGCGCGTACTCGTTGGGGATCTTCCCTTTCGGTGGAAGACGGACTTTGACTACGCCTGGATGGGCGGGTGGCTCCACAATCAGGCAGGAGAGGCGACGGAGAGAAATCTCATCGTCGCGATCCCCGGTCGCGATCGCAGCGAGGCTGTGATCATGGCCGATCACTACGACACCGCATACATGGAGGACCGCTACGAGCCTTCGCAGGGAGGCGATGGCGCGAGGCTCGCCGCCGCCGGGGCGGATGACAATCACTCCGCTACAGCGGCTTTGATGCTCGGGGCTCCGATCTTCCTTGAGTTGAGCCGCAAGGGTCTCCTCGCGTGTGACGTCTGGCTGATTCACTTGACAGGGGAGGAGTTTCCCGCCGATTGCCTCGGGTCTCGCAAGCTGTGCGAATCCCTAGTGCAGGGCGATCTGCGCGTTCGCCTCACCGAC
>DOUU01000418.1 GCA_003520425.1 Deltaproteobacteria bacterium | reverse complement strand
GCGCTTTGTCAGCAGCCTGCTAACTCAACCGCAGGCGCATCAGAAGCCAAGAGCATTTTCGCGGTCTTCTCTCGAGCACGGCAAGCGCTTTGAACGCCTCTCGCGCTTCATACAACGAACGGGCCTCAGGACCCTGGGCTATGATTCTGGGTCGTGATCATGGAAAGTGACGCGTAGAGAACGGGGAACGCGGTGGTTAGGCTTATGCTGCGCTTCGACTTGCGCAACCCGGTCTTCGCGGGGATCACTTCTTCCGAGCGCCTCCAGGCGGCGGTCGACATGGCTGCCTGGGCCGATACCCGCGGCGGTATCGCAATCAGCGTCTCTGAGCATCATGGATCCGACGACGGCTACCTCCCCTCTCCGCTGCTCTTTGCCGCGGCCGTCGCTGCCCGAACACGCAACGTGCGAATCAGGATTGATGCACTGATCGCTTCCTTCTACGACCCACTGCGACTGGCTGAGGACCTCGCAGTGGTCGACAACCTAAGCGGTGGCCGTGTCGACGTCGTCCTCGGGGGGGGCTACGTGCCGGACGAGTTCAGGATGTTCGGGGTTCCAACCTCGGAGGGAGGACGACGCGTCGAGGAGGTCGTCGTGACCTTGCGAAACGCTTGGCGGGGTGCGCCCTTCGAATTCCGTGGTCGGATCGTTCGGGTGACCCCGGCCCCAGATCGGCCCGGCGGGCCGTCACTCGTGCTCGGGGGATCGTCCGCCGCCGCCGCCCGTCGGGCAGCTCGGATCGCCGACGGCTACATCCCTTCCACACCCGAAAGCTGGGAGGCCTACAGACAGGAGCGGCTCGCATTGGGCAAGTCCGACCCCGGGCCGTCCCTGCAGCTGCCGCTGGTGACGATGTTCCTCGCCGAGGACCCCGACTCTGCCTGGGAGGAGCTACTCCCGTACTTTCTTCACGAGACAAACGCCTACGGTGCCTGGCTGGAGGCCGCGGGCCTCGACGGGCCCTACCCAGTGGCAACCGAGGGCGCGCTCCGGAAGTCGGGTCGCTACCGCATTCTCACGCCGGCGGACTACGCAGCCGAACTGAAGGCGATGGGCAGGAATGCGGTCGCTTTCTTCAATCCCATGGTCGGCGGCATTCCGCCGCGTCGGGGGTGGGATTGTCTTCGCCTGTTCGAGGAACAGGTGCTCCCGCGGTTCACGTAACAGGTCCTTCGGTATGGCGCACGAGTTCCGAAGTGCGAGGCCGACGGATCCCCCGCCAGCGTCGTGAATGGGTCTCCCGTTGTGAACTGGCTGCACTTTCCCACAGTCCCGCCTCTCCGGCACCCTTAAGAGAGACTGGCTCGCGGACCTGTGCACGTCCACGGGATCGTTCAAGGCTGCACTGGTTTCTGGTTGATTTGAACACGCCCGGCGATCCGCCCTGAGCCGCTCTGCGACACCTTCCGGCTGTGGTTTGCCATGCAATCACATCGACGCCATGGGTTTTCGCGCGCTCACGACGAGCCACAGAGCGCGCGCGTGATGAACGCGAACATCATCGAAGCCCGCCTCGTGGAGCTTGATCTCGAGCTCGCTCGGACTGAACGAGACGACGCCGAACCGCCGTAGAAGACCTGCCAGCAGCCCGAGCGCGCCCGCGTCGCGACGCGCCACGGCAGCAGTGAATCGACCGTGCGGCTGCAAGACGCGCCATACCTCGGCCAAGGCACGCGCAGGTTCAGGGAAGAGGTGCAGCGCGCCGCAGCAGTTAACGAGGTCGAAGGAAGCGGCCGGGAACGGGAGCCGTTGCGCGTCGCCCCGCACGAAGAAGAGATTGCCGAGGCGGTCCTTCGCGGCGAGCCGCCTCGCGTGGGCCAGCATTGCGGGTGAGAGGTCGAGGCCCACGACTCGCCCACCGCCCGCCGCCCGCGCGAAAGGCCGCGAATAGATTCCGGACCCGCAGGCGAGGTCGAGGACGTCGCTCGCAGCGTCGAGCCGTGCGGACTCGAGAATCAGCTGGTATTCGCGCTCGAAGGGAAGCCCGAGCATGAAGCGCGCCGCCAAGCTGCGGCGCCAAAACCGGCTCTCATAGATGCGCACGATGGCAGCCGATTCCATCGCGCGCTGAGCAAGGGGCCTTGTCTGGGAATCGGCCATGTTCTCCCCACCGATCAACTGGAGACCGAAGGTAGATCGACACGAGTGCGTCGCGCACGGATGGGCGGACGTGCCGGACGTGGCCTTGTGCACTTCCGGGGACGCCCCTGGGATGAAGGCAACCTCCCGAGGTTGGACGGGCTTCGATGGATCCCGTGGCCGCTGAGAAAGTCGCCGGGCGTCTCCCATACCCGGCCGGCTCAAATTACAAGCCGTTGCGGCGTATTCCCCGGCCGCCCCCGGGCAGGAACCTCCGAATCAACCTCCGCCGGGTGTAGAGTGGTGCCCATGGGCGAAGCGATGCGTGCTGCCATCACGACAATCCTGTTCACGGATCTCGTGGACTCGACCACGCTCATGCAGCGCGTAGGCGACGAGCGTGCCCAAAAGCTCTTCGAGACCCATCATCAGNNGGATGCCGTGCGCTGCGCCATCGCGATGCAGCAGGCCGCGACGCTCCAGCCCGGCGAGCGGCTCTCGATCCGCGTGGGCCTGAACGTTGGCGAAGTGCTTCAGCAGAAGGCAGGAAGCGGCTACTTCGGGACGCCCGTCGTGGTGGCAAGGCGCCTTTGCGACCGAGCGGCAGGGGGGCAAATCTTTGCGACCACGACCGTGGCTGGGCTTCTCGCGGGCCGCCAGGCTTTCTCGTTCCGTGACATAGGCACCCTCGAACTCAAAGGCATCGCGGACAAAGTGGGCGTGTGCGAGGTCGTGTACGAGGCCGAGCGGGCTAGAGCACTCTTCGCTCGGACGCCGTTTGCCGGCCGCCAGAGCGAGCTTGAGCGACTCACGCGGCAACTCGAAGCCGCAAGGGTAGG
>DOUU01000163.1 GCA_003520425.1 Deltaproteobacteria bacterium | reverse complement strand
GCCCCAGCTCCCACCCCCGTGCCGGCCGCCACCAGCAGCGTTTGCGAGGCGGGCGAGACGGGGAGAACCGGGGCGAACTCAGCGGGGTCGAGGGGGAGGGCGGGGAGGGTGGCCTTGGGCGTTGCATCCACGGGCCCATGCCACATGGTGAGCCCGTCGAGCTCGATATCCTCGAGCAGATATTCAGCCGTGACACCGTTTGGAAGCGGCGCGTCTTTGAAGGCGTAGTGCGCCGCGAGATCCGTCGTCCCGTGACCGAGAATGATGCCGGGACTTATTCGCTGGAAGTCGCTCTCGCCCGCGAGCCGGCGCCACACCTCAAAGCCGAGGTTGTCGAACTCGGAGGCCGTATCCCACACCACGAGCGACTCGGCATCCCCCGCCACCGCCTCAAATCGCGAGAGCGAGACAGCGACGGGGCTCACCGCACCCTGCAGGCTCGAGAGGTCGCAGAGGGGACCCAGGCTCTCGGTGCGCGGGAAGGTCGCGCTGGACCAGGCCGGCGTGAAGGTCGCCGTCGTGCCCGGCGTCGGCGCTGCGTTTGCAGCCGGGTTCTTTCCTCCCCCCCGGACGGCGGGACCCCCTGTGAGGTAGAGACGCTGCCCCGCTGCGGCAGCGGTGACCTCTACGGCGTAGGAAAGCGTGACCGCGGAGTTCGCGGGGATCGTGGCCCAGGTCGCTGTGATGTTTCCCGAACACGGCGCGCCGCAGGTTCCCACGACACCGCCGCCGGTGGCGCTCGCGGGACCATTCACGTTGGTACCCACCGTCACGTACTGAGCCGGCGCAGGGACGGGCGCGGTGAGGGCGACATTGGTCATCGCATTCACAGGATCCGGATTCACGACGGTCACCAGCACGGCATAGAAGGCCGGCGTCCCGACCACCGGCGGATCGCCGGCAAGCGGTGTCGCCGACTGCATGGCGTACGGCGCGTATGGAGCTGCGGCGGTTGTCGGCGTTTCGTCGTAGCGGGGAAGATAGTGACGGATGAAGGTGTTCGTATTCACGCCAAACGGAGTCTGCGGGTACGCGGGACCGGGACTGGTTCGCAGCGTGGGGGTGGGATTCACAGCGGGGTTCCCCGGCGGTACCGGGACTGGAGGGGCCGTCGTGCCCCCATCAACCCAGCCCTGAAAGTCTGGGGCGCGCCAGGTCACGAGATTGTTCTCGGCCCCAGTCGGCGAAAGGATCGACGAGAGCGTATGGATGCCGTAGTCGGTCTCTACGTTCGAAAGAGCACTGCCCCCCGGTGTGGGGGCGATCAGCGTCTCAAGGTGCTCATTGTTCGGCGAAAGTGTGAGGGCGAACGCTTGACCAAGTCGCGTGGTGATGGTTCCGGAGATTCCGGGCCAGGCCTGCGTATCGATATCAAATGCCGAAGACGTGTACTCACAGCCGCGATCGAAGTACGGGTAGACGCGGGAGGGATCGAGGTTCGTGATCGTCGGTGGCCCGCCGTCCGTGTTGAGAGGGCCAAAGATCGTATTGAACGTGTAGGTGTGGAAGCCGTCGATCCAGACCCCAAAGGCATTGACGTCGGAGCCATTCGTGGCGAGAACCTGCAGGCGGTAAAGCCCCGTGTGTCCGGCGGCGAGGGTGATGCCACCGCCGCGAACTGTCAGCGTGTTGCCGGAGTTCAGCGTGGCAACGCGCTGATCGAGATCCGTGCGCGCCCCGGCACCGACCACGACCGAGGTGACCGTCGCGCCGGTTGGGTCAAAGAGGGTGTAGGTGATGGAGGTATCGAAGGCGCCGCCGAAGTTGAAGTCATAACCGTTGCTCGTGTCTGCATCGAAGATGCGCACCATGAGCGGATTCGCGGTGCTTGTGACCTCAATGAAGAAGTCGGCCTCATGCTCTACGTCCCCATTGTCCGAGGTCACCGTGGTACCGGTCACCTCGGGAGATCCACCGGGGATCGGCGCCCGCCGTGTGGGGACGCCCCAGTTCGTGCTCGGGTTGGTGCTCGCGAGGGGGGGCGAGAATCCGATCCCGGCGATGTTTGCCGGGAAGGCGGCCGCTGCCGCAACGACCGCTGGCGCAGCGAGCGGAGCATTCGGGGGAACGTTCACGATGCCGGCTCCAGAGTCGGCGACCACGAGGTCCGCGGTGAAGTAATCGACCGTGATGCCGAGCGCCGTCACGAGAGGTGCTCCGGTCTGGATCGTGGTCCGGGCTCCCGAGAGCCGGTCATATCGAAGAACACGGTTCAAGCCGGCGTCCACGATGAAATAGTTTCCGAAGGGCCCGACCTCGAGCTTGTTGAAGTTGTTGCCGATGTTCGCTCGGATCGTTTGAACTGCTCCTCCAGCCATCGGCACGCGGCGGAGTGTGGACCTTCCTGCGACTCCTCCCTCCGCATCCGTAATGATCAGGTTGACGCCGGCGCTCGGCGCCGCGAAGGGCCGGGGGTCGATATCCACATCCGTCGGATCGTCAAGCGGCGCACCCGTGGCGAGGGTGGTCACGACACCCGCGGGAGTGACCTTGTAGATTGCGCCGTCGGCACTGCCGACCCCGAAGGTCTTGCCCGGGTCGGCGATGTAGTAGTTCCCATCCGGGCCGACGGCGACGCCGCTTGGATGTTGCATGGAGCCTTTGGGGACGACGGTTGTGACCGTCGGCGCAACGGTACTCACCCGATACACAGCGCCGGCGAGATTGGCGCCATTGTCTCCTTCGTCGACGACCACGATGTCGCCATTTCCATCGATCGCACAGTCGTTTGGATTGACGAATGGGGCCCCGTTTACGAGGATGGTGACTCCACCCGCGGGCGTCACGACACCCACCCAGCCGTCCGTGGCACCGCCGGTTGTAGCGCCCTCTCCTACGACGCAGTAGCTCCCCACTGCGACCGCCCCAAAAGCCGGGCCCGCCAGACCGAGGCAGGCGGCTGCGCCGAGGGCGAAGCGAAGGAGAGCCACCCCACGCCGCGGGGCGTTATCTGCGCCTAGGGCCATCGCCCCGAAATCGGAAGCCCGGGGCCAGGGCTTGAGCCGGAGCTGCATGCTCCACGTTCGGCTCGATGCATCTTTCGTCCGACCCTTCGGATCGAATCCTTCCCCGAGAGCGATCGGTTCCCGCTGGCTGGGAGAGTCCCGTGTTCGAAGGGGCCCTGAGGGGGCTTTGACCCCACGACCTGCGGTGACCTCGACCCGCCGGGGACGCTCGGCTGCGCCTTGTCGCGGGCCGCGTGGGACGCTCAGGCGCTGCCCGTCAGGCCCACAAGAGGCCCGCACCTGGATCGGCCTCGAAGGCCTCGGTCTCTAGCTCGGGCGCGAGTAGAGACAAGGCGCCGCGCTGCCAGGGCCGAGGCGATCCCAGGCCGACTCACAGTGGTGTCGACCGAAACATCGAGGCCTTCCCGTCGCTCAGACCCGCCCTGACCGTCCGCCCACGNNAGAGGCGATCGCGGGCCGACTCAAGCTAGTGTCGACCGGAACATGCAGGCTTTTCCGTCGCTCAGACCCTCACAGACCGTCCGTGCACCGGGAAGCCGCGCGAGTGGGCTCCGACCGAAAAGAGGCGCCGAGCATTGCCGACGGAGCGGAGGCCGGGATTCGAGAGGCATCTTTGTAAGTTCTTTATGTGAAGGGCAATGTTCTTTGTGACGTCTTCACGGGACTTGGGCGATCCTCTAGGCGAGATCGATCCTGCGGGCCGCCCGACCTGCTCGGGGGCTCCTTGTGCATTTTTGGATGGGAAATGCAGCGAACCCTTCGCGAGATCGTGTTCTTGTGCCTGCTGGGGACGACGCTTGGCGGACCGAGCGTCGGGGCGGATCCGCCTCCCCCTCCCCTCCCTTCGGGATCCCCGGGTGCCGCGGCCGAAGCGGCGCTTCCGAATCCACTGAGCCTCGGCGACGCGGTGCGCATCTTTCGCGAGCGCGGATTTGATCTCTTGATCGCGGATGCCGCCGTCGCGAGTGCGCGCGGCGATCTTTCCATCGCGAGGGCGTATCAAAATCCCGCGATCTCGGGCGGCGCGGGTCCGGTCTTCACCTACAACCCGAACCTGTGCGACCGGCCCGGCTGCTCGGACGTGTCGGTCGCAGGGACCGTCTCAGACCAAGGACTCCTGTTCGATCAGGTGATCGGGAAGCGGCGCCTGCGGGTGCGCGCCGCCAAAGCTGCGCTCGAGGCGGCCCGACTCTCGCGGAGCGACGCCGAGCGCACGCTCGCCTTTCAGCTGAAGCAGCAGTTCGCACAGGGCGCGGTTTCGGCGCTGGCCCTCGACTTCGCGCGGGAGACCGCTGCGAAGACCGCGCAGACTTTCCAGCTGATCGACCTCCGCTACAAGGCGGGCGCAGTCTCCGAGGCCGATGTCGCACGCGCAGAGACGGACATGCTCGAGGCCCAGCAGGCGGTGAATGCCGCAGAGCAGGCGCTCGCGCAGGCGAAGGCGAATCTCGTCTTCCTGGTCGGCGTGCGTGCGCCGATTCAGGATTTTGATCTCGATACCAGCGCACTTCGCTATGAGGTGCCCGAGCCGCTCCAGCAGGCGACCGCCGAGTCGCTCCTTGCCCTGGCTCTCCAGCACCGGCCTGACCTTGCAGCCCAAGCGTCCCAGGTGGAAAGCTCCGCAGCGAGCCTTGACCTCGCGAAAAGGCAGCGCATCCCCGATATTTCCGTGGGCGCTGCCTACTCCCAGATCGGCTACGGACAGGCGTCCGTCTCGCCCCCTGCGGTGGTCTTCAGCCTCTCGTTCACGCTCCCGCTGCTCTACCAATACCAGGGCGAGATTGCGAAAGCCGAGGCGGATCTGCGGGCCCAGAGTGTGCGCCGCGACAAAATCGAGGCGCAGGTCGGCTCCGACGTCGCGACGGCGTTTGCGACCTTCCAGGCGACGCGCAGCCGGGTGGAGCGAATGGAGGGGCGCTTGCTCGAGCGCGCGCGGCGCGCGCGCGACCTTGTCGAGTTTCAGTACAAGAAGGGTGCTGCCTCGCTCCTTGAGCTTCTCGATGCCGAACGCACCTTCATTGCGACCAACGTCGAGTATCGCCAGAACCTCGCCGACTACTGGACGGCGGTATTCCAGGTGGAGCAGGCGACGGGAATGGAGTTCCGACCATGAGAACGCTCACCGCGCGCATTGCCGTCATGCTTCTCGCTGTCGTCATGAGCGCGTGTCAACCAAACGCCAAGGCCAACGCCCCGGCCACACCCCCGGCCGGAGAGGCGTGGCTCCCGGCGAAGCAAGCCCAGGAGGCGAGAATCACCTTCGCAACGGTCGGGTACGAGGAGATCGGCAAGACGATCGCGGCGGCGGGGCGCGTGGCCTTCGACGATCGAAGGGTCGCACACGTGTTCTCGCCGGTGACAGGACGAGTGATCCGCTTTACAGCCGAGCTTGGGCAGCACGTCACAAAGGGTGACCCCCTCGCGGTCATTGCATCGCCGGATCTTGGGAACGCCTTCTCCGACCTCCTCAAGGCCCAAGCGGATCTCGTGCAAGCGAAAAAGGAGTACGAACGCCAAGGCGAACTCTATGAGGCCCACGCCGGCTCGCAGCGGGACTTCGAGGCCGCCCAGAGCGCATACCTAAAGGCAAGGGCCGAGCTCGAACGAGCGGAGCAGAAGGCCCACCTGCTCCACAAGGGGCCCGACAATCAGGTGACGCAGGAGTACATCCTGCCGGCTCCGATCAACGGGGAAGTGATTGCACGCAGCGTCAATCCCGGTTTCGAGGTGCAGGGTCAGTACAGCGGCGGCTCCGCTCCCGAGCTCTATACGATCGGCGAGCTCGACGAGGTCTGGGTCTTGGCCGACGTCTTCGAGATGGACCTTCCCCGCATCCAGGTTGGTGCACCGACGACGATCCATGTCGTGAGCTTTCCGGATCGCACGTTCACGGGGAAGGTGGACNNAAGGTCGACTGGATCTCCGGGGCGATCGATCCGGCATCGCGTACCGCCAAGGTGCGCGTGGTGATTGGTAACGAGGACCGGGCGCTAAGACCCGAGATGTACGCCTCCGTCGCCATCACCGTGCCCGGTCGCAAGGCGCTGGCCGTGCCGCGCGCGGCGGTCCTGCGCCAGGGCGACCAGACCGTGGTTCTCGTGCACACGGGGGAGACGCCGGACGGATCGCTCAAGCTCGAGCGACGTCCGGTCCAAGTCGACGACGAGGGGAGCGAGGGTCCGCTGGAGGTTCTGCACGGACTCCAGGAGGGC
>DOUU01000328.1 GCA_003520425.1 Deltaproteobacteria bacterium | reverse complement strand
TGCGGCGGGTACGATCGCCGGCCACTGACGAGATCACGACGAGACAGCCTGCCCGCCGCGCCTCGAATTCGTTCGCGAGGAGCGTGCCGAACGAGACGACCGACAGGAAGTTCGTTGTGAGCTCGCGCTCCGTCTCTTCGAACGACGCCTCACAAGCGGCCTGGCTGCCAAGCGTGCCGTAGGCCACAAGCGCGACGTCGATCTCGCCCAGGGTGCGCTTCGCGACGTCGAGGACCTCGCCGTGACACTTGGGATCCGCGAGATCAGCGATGAAGCACGCAACCTCCTTCGCTCCCCGCACGCGCAGGTCGTCGGCGATGGTGTCGAGGCGAGGGCCGTTGCGTCCCACGAGGAGCAGCGAGGGTCCCGCCGGCGCAAGGACGCGCAGCGTCGCCTCGGCCAGGGCGGAGGCGGCGCCGAGGACCAAGATGCGCTCAGTACGGGCCCTCATCTGTCCCCCGTCATGCGCCGCCAGAAACTCGACGAGAAGCGCGGATCCCGCATCTTCTCGAGCTCACGCCACTGCGGAAAGAAGCGGCGGAAATGCTCCGGGCTCATGCGAGCGTCCTTCGCCGGATAGAGCGCGCCACCGGCCTCGGCTACCAGCTCGTCGAGACGCGTCATCAGGGCAAGGGTGCGCTCGCCATGGTTCGGAAAATCGAGGGCGAGGGTAACGCCCGGCCGGGGAAACGAGAGGAGGCCTGGCGAGGGCAGATCGCCGAAGGCCTTCATGACGCCGAGGTTGCATGGCTCGCCGGCCTCGGAGATCGCGCGCAGCAGCGCCCTTACGGCCCGTGGGTCGTGTTCCAAGGGCACGACGCACTGGTACTGGAAGAAGCCGCGATGGCCGTAGAGCCGGTTCCAGTTGCGCAGGGCGTCCAGGGGATGGAAAAACGGATCCCAGTGCACGACGCGCGAAACGCGCGGTCGGCGCTGGCGGTGGTAGTAAAGCGCGTTGAAGAGCCGCATTGCATGGCGGTTCAACAGGAAGCCGGGAGTCTCGATCGGAACACTGAGAGCGGGCAAACGCCGCGCCCGGCGCCGGAGCAGGTGCTCGCGAGGATCGGCGTGGTTCCCCCGTAGTAGGTGGCCCCGACCGAGCTCGCTCCCGCGTGCGAGGTAGTCGACGAACGCGACCACGTATTCAAACCCAGCTTCGGACTCGCGGGTCCAATGGAGAAACTCATCGACACCGCGGAAGCGGATCGACTCCATCGCAATGAACGGCGAAGGGATCGGGCGCAGCCGGACCTCGGCCCAGGTGATCAGCCCCGTGAGTCCGAGGCCGCCGATCGTGGCCCGGAACATCTCGTCGTTCTCCGTCGGCGAGCAGACCAGGCACTCGCCGTCCGAGCGCAGTAGCTCGAAGCGCAGGACGTGGCGACCGAAGGTGCCTTCGCGATGGTGGTTTTTCCCGTGGACATCGTTTGCAATGGCGCCGCCGACGGTCACAAACTTCGTGCCGGGCGCAACGGGCAGAAAGAAGCCCCGGGGTACGAACACTTCGAGGATCTGCCCCATTTGGACGCCGGCTTCGCATCGAAGAACACCGGTCTGGGCATCGAACCCCAGGAAGCGGTCCAGGCCTGAAACGTCAAGGAGCGTACCACCCGCGTTGAGACAGCTATCGCCGTAGCTGCGGCCGTTGCCCCAGGGGAGGATCGAATCGCCGAAGCGGGCGAGCGGCAGCGCCTGGTCGCGAAAATGCAGCCGCTCGACGCGGGTGGCGGGGATCGCAGGGAGTCGTCCCCAAGAGCGGGCGGTTGCGTCCGTCACGTGGCCACTATCAGGATCGCTGCAGCAATCACGCCTACGACGTAGCTCGCCGGGTCCTTGACTGCGAAGAGAACGGGATCGCTGTCGAGCCGTCCACGGCGGGCCAGAAGCCACAGCCGACTCAGCCAGTACAGGAGCAGCGGGCAGATGAGCCACAGGTACTCGGGGTGGCGGTACAGACGCGCCACGTCGCTGCTGCTCACGTAGAGCGAAAAGACGACGACCGCGATGTAGCCGCTCGCCGAGCCGAGGCTTGCGACCTGCTCGAGGTCCTGGGCGGCATAGCCGCGTCCAGCAACCTCACCGCCGTCGGTGGCCGACCGAAGCGGCCGCAGCTCGACCGTCCGCTTCACGAACGCGAGGGAGAGGAAGAAGAAGATCGAGAAGATGAGCAGCCAGTTTGACACCTGGACCCCGGCCGCCACGCCGCCGGCGAGGATGCGGATCGTGTAGAGCATCGCCAGCACAATCACGTCGAGGATCATGACGTGCTTTAGGAAGAAGGAATAGGCCGTCGTCGTCGCGAGGTAGAGGCCGAGCATTCCGACGAACGCGGTCGAGAGGCTCGCCGCCACTCCGGCACTCGCGAGCAGGAACGCGGGGATCAGGGCAAACGCGACGTCCAGCCGGAGCGTGCCTGCTGCGAAAGGGCGGTCTCGCTTGGTCGGGTGGCCGCGGTCGTGCTCGAGATCCACGAGGTCGTTCAGCATGTACGAGGCTGAGGCGCCGAGGCTGAAGGCCAGGAAGGCCAGCAGGCAGCGCACCATCTCCGCGGGCTCCCCGAGGCGGTGCGCGCCGACGACCGGGACGAAGACGAGGACGTTCTTCACACACTGGTGAATCCGTGTCGCGTGCAGCAGGACACCGAGGCGTCCCCCACGGCGGGGCGCGACAATGCGCACGACGTTCGCGCACTCTCGTGCGCGCGCGAGCACTGCGGGAGAAGCGCCAACCAACACGGCTTCGTGCGCCCCGCTCCAGCTTGCCAGGTCGGCGCGCGCACTGCCCGCATAGTCGTAGCCGCCCGCGCCGAACCGCTCGCGGAGCCGCGCGGCCCTGCGCGGACCTTCCAGGTTCCCGCGGCCGTCGCTCGCGAGGATCTCGTCGAAGATCCCAAGGTGTTTCGCGACAGCCACGGCGAGGCGCTCCTCGGAAGCCGTGACAAGGACGAGCCGACGGCCCGCGCGCCGCTCCTCCCGGAGCCATGCCAGCAGCTCCGTCCGATAGGGCAAGCGACTCGCGTCGATTTCCGCGCGCAACGCGACCCCCCGCTCGATCGCGGCACGTCCGCGGAACCGCCAGAACGGCGCGCGCACAAGCTGCCACGGCTGCCGCCGCAACAGGGAAAGCACCGACTCAAGCAGCAGATCGCTGCGGATCAGCGTGCGGTCGAGGTCGACGCAGAGAGGTCGCTTGTCCGGGGCTTCAATCATGACTTCTGATCCCTGATCCTAACAGTCCCTGTTCGAGGGGACCTCCTGAGGTTAGGGACCCTTCGGGGTGGCGAAGCAAGGGGTGATGACGGGCACGCTGTGCCGTGAAGCCTGGATCCCGGGCCTTGGAGCTGGCTTTATCCCGGAGGTGCTCGATCGAAAGCGGATCGATTGGGCCTTTATGGTC
>DOUU01000101.1 GCA_003520425.1 Deltaproteobacteria bacterium | reverse complement strand
CCCATCATCCCCTTCATCGAGGGCGACGGGACGGGCCCGGACATCTGGAGGGCCGCCGTGCGCGTGTTCGATGGCGCGGTCGCGAAGGCCTACGGGGGCAAGCGCAAGATCGCGTGGTTTGAGGTCCTGGCCGGGGAGAAGGCGTTCCGGGAGCGGGGCGAATGGCTCCCCGACGCGACCCTGGACGCCTTTCGCGAGTATCTCGTCGGGATCAAGGGTCCGCTCACCACGCCCGTGGGCGGCGGGATCCGCAGCCTCAACGTGGCGCTCCGCCAGCTCCTCGATCTCTACGTGTGCCTGCGGCCCGTGCGTTGGTACCCCGG
Organism: Deltaproteobacteria bacterium; assembly: GCA_003520425.1. GTDB lineage: Bacteria > Myxococcota_A > UBA9160 > UBA9160 > UBA9160 > UBA9160. Next base: position 7,421 of record DOUU01000101.1, on the reverse strand, counting down.
TGTGCCGAGTCCCGTGAAGCGGCCCCAGGATGTGGACATGGTGATCTTTCGCGAGAACTCCGAGGACATCTACGCGGGCATCGAGTGGCCGGCGGGATCGAGCGAGGCGAAGAAGCTGATCGAGTTTCTCCAGAAGGAGCTCGCCGTCAAGAAGATCCGCTTCCCCGAGACGTCCGGCATCGGCGTCAAGCCGGTCTCGAAGGAGGGCACGGAGCGGCTCGTGCGGGCCGCCCTCGACTACGCGCTGCGGAAGGGGCGCAAGAGCGTGACCTTCGTGCACAAGGGCAACATCATGAAGTTNNGCCTTCCGCGACTGGGGCTACGAGCTCGTTCGGCGCGAGTATGCCGGGCGCGCCATCGGCTGGGACGATTGCGGCGGCAAAGCTCCCGCGGGACAGGTGCTGGTGAAGGATTCCATCGCCGACATCACGCTCCAGCAGGTCCTCACAAGGCCCAAGGACTTCGACGTGATCGCCACCTTGAACCTGAACGGCGACTATCTCTCCGATGCCCTCGCCGCGCAGGTCGGCGGCATTGGAATCGCTCCGGGCGCGAACATCAACTATCTGACCGGCCACGGGATCTTCGAGGCCACCCATGGCACGGCGCCGAAATACGCGGGGCTCGACCAGGTCAACCCGAGCTCTGTGATCCTCTCGGGTGTCATGATGCTCGAGTATATGGGCTGGAGCGAGGCCGCCCGTCTGATCGAAAATGGCATCTCCAAGGCCATCGCGAACAAGACCGTGACCTACGATTTCCACCGTCTCATGGAAGGCGCCCGGCTGCTCAAGTGCAGCGAGTTCGGCGACGCCATCCTCGCCCAGATGCACTAACCCCGGCGAAGGAGACCCCCCAACATGGCCCGCAACAAGATCGCCCTGATCGGCGCCGGCAACATCGGCGGCGTGCTCGCCCAGGAGATCGCCTACCGCGAGCTCGGCGACGTGGTGCTCTTTGATGTGGTGGAGGGCCTGCCCCAGGGCAAGGCGCTGGACATCGCGGAAGGTGCGCCGATTCGCGGCTCCGACGCGAAGGTTCTCGGCACGAACCGCTACGAAGACATCGCCGGCTCGAATCTCGTCATCATCACGGCGGGCCTCGCGCGCAAGCCGGGCATGTCACGCGACGACCTTCTGGCGAAGAATCTCGAGATCATGAAGAGCGTGGCGCAAGGGGTGAAGCAGAATGCGCCGGCGGCCACGGTGATCGTGATTTCGAATCCGCTCGATGCGATGGTCTACACCTTCAAGCAGATCTCGGGATTCCCGAAGAATCGCGTGGTGGGCATGGCGGGCGTGCTCGACTCCACGCGCTTCCGCACCTTTGTGGCCTGGGAGCTCGGCGTCTCGGTCGAGGACGTGACCGCCCTCGTGCTCGGTGGCCACGGCGACACGATGGTTCCGCTTCCGCGCTACGCCCAGGTCGCCGGCATCCCGGTCGCGAAGCTCCTGCCGAGCGAGAAGATCGCGGAGATCTCGAAGCGCACGCAGAACGCGGGGGGCGAGGTGGTGAATCTCCTCAAGACCGGATCTGCATTCGTTTCGCCCGCCACGTCTGCGATCGAAATGGCCGAGGCCATCTTGAAGGACAAAAGACGTGTCCTTGCCTGCGCCTGCTATCTCGAGGGGGAGTACGGGGTGTCGGGCCTGTACGTCGGCGTCCCCTGCGTGCTGGGGGCCGGGGGGGTTGAGCGTGTGCTGGAAGTGCAGCTCGACCCCGACGAGCGCAAGCTCTTCGACGCGTCGGTGGAGCACGTCCGCTCTCTCATCGCACAGATCAAGCTCTAGCAACCCTGCCGCGGGGCAAGCGGGGCCGTGCCCCGTGGGCTGCGCGGCGCAGCCGGGCGAAATCGGAAATGAACATCCACGAGTATCAAGCGAAGGCGCTCTTGCGCGCGTACGGAGTCGGCGTGCCCGAGGGCAAGCTCGCCACGACACCCGCCGAAGCCGAGGTGGCCGCGCGTGCCCTCGACTGCGATGTCGTCGTGGTGAAGGCGCAAGTGCATGCCGGCGGCCGGGGGAAGGCCGGGGGCATCAAGCTCGCGCGATCTGCCGCCGAGGCGAAGAAGGTTGCAAGCGAGATCCTCGGCATGACCCTGCATTCCCACCAAACCGGCCCCGAGGGCAAGATCGTCCACAAGGTGTACGTCGAGGCTGGATCGGACATCGCGCGGGAGCTCTATCTCGCGATCCTGCTCGACCGTGCGGCCGAGAAGTTCGCACTCATTGCGTCCACGGAAGGCGGCATGGAGATCGAGGAGGTGGCCGAAAGGGCGCCGGAGAAGGTCCTGACCGTACACGTCGACCCTGCGCTCGGGCTGCAGCCCTTCCACGCCCGGCGCATCGGTTTTTGGCTCGGGCTCGATCCGGCGCAGGTCAAGAAGTTTGAAGTCTTCCTCTCCGGCCTCTTCCGGCTCTATCTCGAGCGCGACGCCTCCCTCGTCGAAATCAACCCGCTGGTCGTGACGGAGCAGGGCGAGCTTCTCGCGCTCGACGCGAAGCTCAACTTCGATGACAACGCGCTCTACCGCCAGGCCGAAATCCGCGACCTGCGCGACCCCGAGGAGGAGGACCCGCGCGAGCGCGAGGCCAAGGAGATCGACCTCGCCTACGTGGGCCTCGAAGGCGACATCGGCTGCATGGTGAACGGGGCCGGGCTCGCCATGGCGACCCTCGACATGATCCAGCTCTCGGGCGGCAGGCCGGCCAACTTCCTCGACGCGGGCGGCGGAGCGGACAAGGAGAAGGTGAAGCAGGCGTTCAAGCTCATCCTGCGCGATCCGGCGGTGCGGGCGATTCTCGTCAACATCTTCGGCGGAATCGTGCGCTGCGATCTTATTGCGGAAGGCGTGGTCGCTGCAGCCTCCGAGCTCGGCGTGAAGGTGCCGCTCGTCGTGCGCCTCCAGGGCACCAACGCTCGCGAAGGCCGCGAGATTCTCGCGAAGTCCGGTCTGAATCTTACGCCCGCCGAGACCCTGGCGGAAGCGGCCGAGAAGATCGTCACGGCCGCACGTGCTGCCACGGGGAGCTGAGCGGAGGCCGCGCATGGCGATTCTTTGCGACAAGAATACGAGGCTCTTGGTGCAAGGCCTCGGCAAGATGGGTCAGTTTCATGCCAAGCTCTCCCTCGAGTACGGCACCAAGGTGGTGGGCGCGGTCGCACCGGGCAAAGGTGGCACCGTCGTCGACGGCCTCCCCATCTTTAACACCGTGCGCGAGGCCAAGCTCCGAACGGGGGCCAACGCCTCCGTCATCTTCGTGCCGCCGCCGGGCGCTGCCGACGCAATCCTCGAAGCCGCCGATGCGGAGCTCGACCTCGCGGTCTGCATCACCGAGGGGATCCCGGTGATCGATATGGCGCGCGCCAAGGCTGCGCTTTCGGGAACGAAGACGCGCCTGCTCGGACCCAACTGTCCTGGAGTCGTGACGCCCGACCAGTGTCGGATCGGCATCATGCCCGCCCAGATCACCCGACCCGGACCGGTGGGCGTGGTCTCTCGCTCCGGAACGCTGACCTACGAGGCGGTCGACCAGCTCTCCCGCCTCGGGATCGGGCAGTCGACCTGCGTGGGGATCGGCGGGGATCCTGTGATCGGCACGACCTTCGTGGATACCCTGCGCATGTTCGAGGCCGATCCGCAGACGAAAGCCGTGGTGCTGATCGGCGAGATCGGAGGCTCGGCCGAGGAGACCGCCGCCGAGTTCGTGAAGAGCCGCATGACAAAGCCCGTGGTCGCCTTCATTGCCGGCCAGAACGCTCCGCCCGGAAAGCGAATGGGCCACGCCGGAGCGATCATTGCGGGCGGAAAGGGCCGCGCGGCAGACAAGATTGCTGCGCTCGAGCGGGCGGGGGTCTTGGTGGCGCGCTCGCCCGCGAATATCGGCGAGACCCTCGCCAAAAGGTGTCCGGGTCTCGCGGGCTAGGCAAACGTTCCCGAAGCAGCGGCCCGCAGGCGCGGGCCTCGCGTTGGAGGCCGTTGCCGGGATCGGTCTTCATGGTCGGACGCGATCTAACGGGCGCAGCGCTGGGAATTGGAATCGAGACCGCTCGGGCGCTCGCCACGCCGGGGCGGACGTAACGCTCGCAGTGCGGAGTTGGTCCGCCTCCGCCTAGCGCCTGAGGATCTGGGTCCCGCGCTCGGCTCGAGGGGCCTTTGCGGCCTCGTCCTTCATGACCCCCGAGGCCCCAAACCGCGCTCCTGCGCCGCCTTCGGGTGTGCAACCCTCGGGGCCGGAGGTTCCCCATGCACTCTGGAGGCTGCTTCTGCCGCGCCGTCCGCTATCAGGTGGAGGGCGTCCCCTTTCACGAGACCCTTTGCCACTGCTCGATCTGTCGGCGCACAAGTGGTGCACCCCTCGTTGCATGGGCGAGCTTTCAACGCGCGGGCTTCCGTTTTACGTCGGGTAGGCCGGCGCGGATCCGGTCGTCCCCCGGCGCTTGCCGCTCGTTCTGTGCGGCGTGCGGAACTCCTCTCGTCTTCGAGCACGACGACTTTCCCGATGAGCTCGACATCACGCTCTGCAGCCTCGATGATCCTCAGTCGATTCCGCCGAAGGACCACACGCACTTGCGTAGCGGGCTCTCCTGGGTCGAGGCCATGGACGCGCTCCCCAAGTACGCTCGAGGGCGGGAGTGAGGCTGCAAGAGCGAGCCGCATCCGCGGCACCCCCCTTCTACCCTTCGAAGCGCGATCGCTGGCTCACGGTCGTGGTCTGGATGGCCTCGCTCGTCTCTGTGGGCGGAGGCCTTGGCTCTCTTGCGACGGGAGCGGGAGCTCGCGTTCTCGCGATCACCTCAGCCGTCTGTCTTGCAGTTCCGGGCTTCATGCTCTGGTCGTTTTACGGAACGGGCTACACCCTCCTTCCGGACGAGCTCCTCATCCGAAGCGGCCCCTTCCGCTTCCACGTAGCGATTGGCGAGATCACCTCGGTCGTGCCCTCGCGAAACCCGCTCTCAAGCCCCGCCTGCTCACTCGATCGCTTGGAGATCCGCTACCGGGGGGGCCGCTCTCGCATCCTGATCTCNNACTGTGGCGACCGGCTCCTCCTTCAAAGGCGTGCGTAGCGGCTTTCCCGGAAGAGTTCTCGGGGCTCGAAGCCGCGGCAGCGGCGGAGCTTGCGCATTCCCCGCTCGCCGTTGACCCTGCACGTGAAAGGCGCAGACGTCACCCCGGGCGCCTCTTGGGCAGACCTTGTGAGCGTCGACCCGGAAGAAATCCTCCGCTTCTGGTTCGGGGTTGCGCCGGGCAGGTCCGGCACACCGCTCGCTCCGTTCGCCTGGTGGTTCGACGCGTCACCGCAGATCGACGCACGCATCGCAGAGCGCTTCGGCGGCACCCTTGCAGACGCGGCTGCCGGTCGTCTCCTCGCCTGGGAGGCGGGGGCCCGAAGCTCGTTGGCGCTTGTTCTCGTGCTGGACCAGTTCCCCCGCCACATCGATCGTGGGACGCCTCGCGCATTTGCGAATGATGAGGCTGCGCTCGCGGTTGCCCGACGCGCCGTCGCGGCGGGTCACCTCCAAAGGCTGGCGCCCCTCGAGCAGCTCTTCGCCTTGATGCCGTTCCAGCACGCCGAGGACCTTGCGGTCCAGGACGAGTGCCTGTGCCGATGGGAGGACCTCACCGAACCCGCCTGCGCCGAGGAGCTAGCCGTGCTCGCGCCGTTTCTCGCCAGAGCCCGGGAGCACCGGGCCCTCATCGCCCGCTTCGGACGCTTCCCCCATCGAAACGCCATCCTCGGCCGTGCGTCCAGCGAAAGCGAGCTCGCCTACCTCGAAGAAGAGCCTTCCACGTTCGGCCAGGAGCCTCGCAAAGCCTCCGATCGCAGCCCCGGCTAGACCATATGGAGCGACCGGCTCCATTTGCGAGTGTCGTGCTCAGTCGTAACTGAGGACGGGGCCGTAAGGCCCATTTCCGCGGGTTACCGCCCGAGGGCGGCAGAGCCGCACGCAAAGGAAGCCGGTCATGGAGAAGGATATCACCCACGTGGGTCTCGATGCCCATCAGGAGACGATCCAGGCGGCAGTGTTGCTGCCGGATGGAAAGAAGTCTGCCGAGGATCGGTTGGCGAATACGCCGGAGGCGATTCGACGCTGGGCACGGCGGCTGTTGCAGCGCGCGCCAGGAGCTGTGGTGTGCTGCTATGAGGCCGGCCCGCTGGGCTATGGCCTCAAGCGGGAGCTGGAGGCCCTGGGCCTGCGGTGCGTGGTGGTCGCGCCGGCGCTGATTCCGGTCAAGCCCGGGGACCGGATCAAGACCGACCGGCGCGACGCTCGGAAGCTGGCGGAGCTGTTGCGGGCGGGGCTTTTGACCGAGGTGCACGCCCCCAGCGCGGAGCAGGAAGCGGTACGGGATCTGTCTCGGGCCCGCGAGGCGGTGAAACGGGATCAGGTCCGGATGCGGCATCGATTGTCGAAGTTTCTGCTGCGGCGGGGAGTGCGCTGGACCCCGGGCCGGAGGGCTTGGACACAGGCGCATCTGGAGTGGCTGCGAGGCCGGCGACTTGGCCACCCGGCGGACCAAGCGATCCTGGACGACCACCTTTTGGGCTTGGAGCAGATGGAGAGCCGGCTTGTGGCGCTCGATGCCAAGCTCGAGGCGATTGGGAGCGAAGCGCCGTACCGCCAGCCCGTGGGCTGGCTGCGCTGTTTCCGGGGCATCGACACATTGACCGCGCTAGCCCTGGTCGTAGAGCTGCACGACTTTCGGCGCTTCGCCTCCCCACGCGCGCTCATGGGCTATCTGGGCTTGGTGCCGAGCGAGTCTTCCAGCGGAGGCAAGGAGCGGCGCGGTGCGATTACGAAGGCGGGCAACAGCCGTCTGCGAAGGCTCCTCGTCGAGTCCGCATGGCACTACCGACACCGCCCCGGGGTGAGCTATCGGCTGCGTGAACGGCGGGCAGGACAGCCCGCGCGGGTGATCGCGATCGCGGATCGAGCCCAGCACCGACTCCATGCCCGCTACATACGCTTTCAAGCCCGCGGCAAGCCGCACAACAAGATCGTCGTCGCCATCGGTCGCGAGCTCATTGGCTTCGTGTGGGCGGCTCTCGATCCGAAGGCCAACACGCCCACGGCGTGAGAACAAAGACTCAGCCATCCCTGCAAAGAGGTTACGTACGAGGACGGCAGCAAAGAGAGGTCACGGCTTGGAGGAACGCGCGATGAGGCTATGCGACAGGAGAGCCCAGCTCTCCGGACTCGCGACGCTAGACGGCGCCTCCCTCCCGACGGAGCACGGTCATGCGGCTATACCCTCTGGGCAACCCGCGCATATCAGAGTGACACGTCGTCGAAGATACGCCTGTCTCTGCTGCCGCCTCCAGCTCGATCCGGGAGAGAGCAGACGAAGACAAAGAACCTGAGTACGGTGCCCTTGACAGGGGTCGCTCCATATCAGCCCTGATGCGAGATTCTTGAGC
>DOUU01000092.1 GCA_003520425.1 Deltaproteobacteria bacterium | reverse complement strand
CGATCTCGTCGAGCAGCACCTCGAGGAGTTCGCGCAGCTTGAGAGCCTCGACAACGGCAAGCCCATCACGGTTTCGCGCGTTGCAGATGTGCCGCTCGCCGTCGACCTCCTGCGCTACATGGCGGGCTGGGCCACGAAGATCGAGNNATCATCCCCTGGAACTTCCCGCTCCTCATGGCCGCGTGGAAGCTCGGCCCGGCCCTCGCGGCAGGCTGCACCGTCGTGCTAAAGCCCGCAGAGCAGACTCCCCTCTCGGCGCTGCGCCTCGGCGAGCTGGTCTGTGAGGCCGGGTTCCCCGACGGAGTCGTGAACGTCGTGCCGGGCTACGGTGAGACCGCGGGCGCCGCCCTTGCCGCCCACCCCGCCGTCGACAAAGTCGCCTTCACCGGCTCCACGGAGGTCGGCAAGCTGATCGTGCAGGCGGCCGCTGGAAACTTGAAGAAGGTGTCCCTCGAGCTCGGCGGGAAATCCCCGAATGTCGTGCTCGCAGACGCGGATGTCGATGCGGCAATTGCGGGAGCCGCAAATGCCATCTTCTTCAATCACGGCCAGTGTTGCTGCGCAGGTTCGCGCCTGTACGTGGAAAAGCCGATCTTCGATCGTGTCGTGGCAGGCGTCGCGGAGCAAGCGGCCAAGATCAAGGTCGGCCCGGGCATGAATCCCTCGACGGAGATGGGACCGCTCGTCTCCGACGAACAGCTCTCGCGGGTCTGCGGATACCTCGATTCCGGTGCGAAGGAAGGCGCCCGCGCCATCACGGGCGGGAAACGCGTCGGCGACCGCGGCTATTTCGTCGCACCGACCGTGCTTGTCGACACCAAGCCGAAGATGCGCGTCGTCCAGGAGGAAATCTTCGGACCGGTGGTCGCAGCCATCCCGTTCTCGAGTGCGAACGAGGTTCTGCCCGCTGCCAATGACACGGTCTACGGACTTGCGGCCGCGGTGTGGACGCGCGACATCGGGCGCGCCCATACGATCGCATCGAAGCTCCGCGCAGGTACGGTATGGATCAACTGCTACAACGTCTTCGACGCGGCGATGCCCTTCGGTGGCTACAAACAGTCGGGCTGGGGTCGTGAGATGGGAAAGGATGTGATCGAGCTCTACACCGAGGTGAAGGCGGTCTGCACAAAGCTCTAGCTCGTGGCCCGCGCGCCGACGCCCGGTGGGCCCGAAAGGAGTCCCGCGAACGCGATCCGAGAGCGCCGCACTTCGCGTCTGAGCACGAAGCGATGAGAGAACGCGGCTCCCCGGGAGGGAATGCGCGCTCCCGGGCGGCGGCTTGCGGCACAAGGCTCCCGATCCCTCCGCAGACCTCGCATTTGTCTACGAAGCCCATTTCCAAGAGCGCGCGGCTTCGAGCGCCCCGCGAGGAGAAGGAGCGCAGCCACTCCTTTTCGCTCCGCGCCGGTGGTGAACGGCGCCGCGGGCCAGGGGGGGACGGATGAACCTCATCGGAAACATCCTCTGGCTCATCTTTGGAGGCTTTCTCTCCGGGATGGGATACATCCTCGGCGGATTTCTCTTGTGTCTCACCATCGTCGGGATCCCGTTCGGCATCCAAGCGATGAAGCTCGGCCTTTGCACCTTTGCTCCGTTCGGCAAGGAGATCGTCGAACGACCCGATGCGAATAGCCCCCTGCGCATCGTGTTCAACATCCTGTGGATCGTCCTCTTCGGATGGGAGATCGCCGTCTCCCACCTTCTCCACGCAGGAGTTCTCGCACTGACCATCATCGGGATTCCCTTTGCGATTCAGCACATCAAGCTCGTGCCTCTCTCGCTCCTCCCGTTCGGCCGCTCCCTCGAGTAAGAAAGCGCCTGCAGAAGCCGAACGGGCAGCGCGGCGCCGATTGCCAAGAGCCGGCCGCCTCTGGGGCTGGAACGATCAAGCGCCGAGAAGCTCGGAGGCAATCCTCTTGGCGAGGTTGCCGTCGACGTCGCCCTTGTGGGCCTTCATCACCGCCGCCATGACGCGGCCGACATCCCCCGGCTTGGAGGCCTGGGTTGCGGCGATCGCCTCGGCCACCCACGCCCGCGTCTTGGCGTCGTCGGCGAGACGGGGCAGGAACTCCTGGATCACGACAAGTTCGGCTTGCTCCTCCGCCGCGCGGTCCGGACGGCCTGCCGCCTCAAAGGCTTCGATGCTTTCGTTGCGCTGCTTTTCGAGGCGGCGCAGGAGGCCGATGCATACGTCATCCGCGAGGGATTTGGAGTTGTCCTTCTTCGTTTCGTTCAGGAATGCCGCACGGATGCCGCGGAGCGCCGCGAGGCGAGGCGCGTCCTTCGCCTTCATGGCCTCGGTCATTTGTGCGACTACATCGTCAAAGATCGCCATGCCATCCCTCCCCTCGGCCACGTTACCCCTGGCCGCGGCGGCCGTCAGGCCCGGCGGCTCCGTCTTGCCGATCGCGGTGGAGGCCGGGTGGATCTTCTAGAGTGCGGACGCCATGGGTGAGCGAACCACGCGGCAAGAGTTGTTGCGCCAGGTCCGCCGGCGGCTGCGCAGGGTCCTGCTTCGGGTGCTGTTCGCGCTGGCACCGCGCGGCGACGCTCCGCTGCCGGATCTCAAGAGCGCACGTCGGATCCTCGTCGTGCTCGTGAACTTCCGTCTCGGAAACACCCTCCTTGCGACGCCTGCGCCGGACGCGCTACGACGTCGCGATCCACCTGGGCGGAGCCTCCACCTCTCTCGGCGGCCTGCTCGCGCGCCTCTCCGGCGCGCCCGAGCGCGTCGGAGCCGCAGGACGCGGTCGCAACTTCTTCTTCACGACCGCCCTCCAAGCCGACCGCCACCCCCACAAGGTGGACCAGATGCTCGCGTTTGTGCGGGCGCTCGGCGTCGAGGCGACCGGCGAGCGCTGCCTTGTGCTTGCACCCGACGAGCGGGAGCGCGCTGCGGCCTTCCTGCGCGAACGCTGCGGCGCTGTGCGCCCGATCGCGATCTTCGTGGGTGCGCGCGAGCGCAAGGGCAAGAGCTGGAGCCTTGAAAGCTTCGCCGCCATGGCGGCGCGCGTGCGTGCCTGGGGGATTCCCGTCCTCGTGGTGCTTGGGCCCGAGGAGGAGTCGAGCCTCGCTTTGATCCGTGGCGCACTCGGTGAAGCCGTCTACGTGCACGGCCTTGGCTTGCGCGAAGTGGCGGCGCTCCTCACAGACTGCGCGGCCGTCGTGACGCCAGATGCCGGGCCCATGCACCTTGCGATCGCCGCGGGCGCTCCCACGGTTGCGCTCTTTCGAAAGCCGAACCACGTCCGCTGGGGCCCCCGCCCCCCCCGCGGCGAGGTGGTCTTCGATCCGCGCGGAGAAGACTCGGCGCAGGCGCTCGGCATCCTCGCGCGAATCGTAGGACGGTCTGGATGAGCAGCCGCCGGCCGCGCGTTCGGGGAGTCGCCCGGCTCGTAGGGCTAGCCGCTTTGCTCCAGCTGGCAGCTCCAGTCTCGGTCTCGAGCGCCGCAGACCGCTTCGAGCGAGGCCGCTCTCCGCATTTCATGCTCTACCAAGATGCGGACACCTCCCATCGCACGGGGCCATCCGGCTCGAAGAGCTTTGAGCGCGAGGTCCTTCAGTCGCTCGAGTCTGCGCGCGAGCTTCTGGCGAAGCTCCTCGACGTCGTACCGCGGCGCTCGGTCACGGTGGTGGTCTATGACCCGCAGGTCTTTGACCGCGACTTCGCTGCTGTGCTGCCCTTCCCGGCCGCCGGGTTCTACCAGGGAGTGATCCGCGTGCGCGGCTCCGCACGCGTCACGCCCGAGCTCGAACGCGTGCTGCGCCACGAGTACGTGCATGCCGCATTCGACGCGGTCGCGCCCTCCTTGGTTCTCCCCGCTCTGCTGAACGAGGGGCTCGCGGAGTGGTTCGCGCGGGCCACGACCGGCGCTGGGGGTCTTGCCCCGAACGAGGCTCGCTGGCTCTTGGATGCGGCCGCGGGGGGAGGGCTCCCTCCGCTTTCGACGCTGCTCGATCCGAGCTTCGGCGGGCTTGGCGCGGACGAGGCGGCCGCCGCATACATCACGTCGACCGCTTTTGTCGGCTTTCTCGTCGGGCAAGAAGGGGACCGGGGGCTGCGCGAGCTGTGCCGAACGCTCCTGCGCACGGGGAATCTCGATCGTGCCTTCGAGCGTGTCTACGGCGGAAGCCTCGCGGAAATCCACGACGAGTTCCGCGCCGAGCTCGTGCGCTCGGACCCACGGCGCTCTGGCTGAAGCCGCTTCGCGTGGGCTCGGTCTCGAGCGGACGGGCCGCCGCCCAGCCGGTGGCGAGGCAGGCCTTCTCCGTGGCCAGGCCCAACGCCCGGGCCCCTAGCGTTCGAGCTTCTTGAACTTGAGCCGGTGCGGTTGATCCGCCTCCGCGCCGAGGCGCTTGTGCCGGTCGGCTTCATACTCTTGGTAGTTGCCTTCAAACCACTCCACGTGGCTGTCCCCTTCGAAGGCGAGGATATGGGTTGCGATCCGGTCGAGGAACCAGCGGTCGTGGGAGATCACGACCACGCAGCCTGCGAAGTCGACCAGAGCGTCCTCCAACGCGCGCAGCGTGTCCACATCGAGGTCGTTTGTCGGCTCGTCGAGCAGCAGCACGTTGCCGCCGCTTTTGAGCAGCTTCGCCAGATGAACCCGATTGCGCTCGCCGCCCGAGAGGCTTCCCACCAACTTCTGCTGGTCGGGCCCCTTGAAGCCGAAGCTCGAGACGTAGGCCCGCGACATCACCTCACGACCGCGGAGCTTGATGCGATCCTCCCCTTCGCTGATGACGTCGTACACCGTGCGCTTCGGATCGAGCGCGTCCCGCGTTTGATCGACATACGAAAGCTTCACGGTCTCGCCGAGGCGGAGCTGGCCTTTGTCGGGCTTTTCTTCGCCCACGATCATTCGGAACAGGGTCGTCTTGCCGGCGCCGTTGGCGCCGATCACGCCGACGATGCCACCCGGGGGCAAGGAGAACGACAGGTCGTCGATGAGCAAGCGGTCGCCGTAGCCTTTCTCCAGGTGCTCGGCCACGATCACCACGTCGCCGAGCCGAGGGCCGGGAGGGACGTTGATCTCCACCTGCTCGGGAAGCCTCTGCTCCTGCTCGGCGAGCAGCTTCTCGAAGGCCTGAATGCGCGCCTTGCTCTTCGCCTGGCGCGCGCGCGGACTCTGGCGCACCCATTCGAGCTCGCGCTGCAGCGTCCGTTGGCGCGCGGCCTCCTGCTTGCCTTCCTGCTCGAGGCGCTTCTGCTTCTGCTCGAGCCAG
>DOUU01000202.1 GCA_003520425.1 Deltaproteobacteria bacterium | reverse complement strand
ATGTAGCCCGCGGTGCTGATCGTCTGCCTGGGATCGAGCGTTGCGGTGACGACTCCGACGACCTCGCCGCGGCGATTGAAGAGAGGGCCCCCGGAGTTCCCGGGCTGGATCGGGACATCGATCTGCAGATAGCGCTCATCCCCCTCGATGCCGGAGAGCGCGTTCACATGGCCGAAGGTCGCCTTGCTCTCGGAACCCTGAAGGCTCGGGACGGGGAACCCTAGGGTGAAGACCTCGTCGCCCTTGCCCAGGCCGTGCTCGCGGCGCAGGGGGAGCGGCGGGNNACGCGGATCGGTGTGGATAAATTGGGGGTCGAACCGCCGGGCAAACTCCACGATCTCCTGCTCGTTCAGCGTGATGCTCCCATACTCATACACAGTGCCGACGTGATGGTTGGTCAGGATCTTGCCGTCACTTTCCACGAAGAATGCGGTGCCCGAATTCGGTGCTCGTGCGGCCGTCTGGCTCTCGCCTGCCGGTGGAGGCGCAGGAAGGGACGGCTTTCGCTTCTGCTGTCCGAGGGCGTCCGCCACGAGGGTCTGCTGCTGCGCCGGGCTCATGCCGAACGTAAAGTGGAGCGCTGCGCCCACGCTGTCCTTGCCCTTGCCGTAACCCTCGCCACAAGTTTTCGCGCTGGACCACTCGGAGCTGATCTCGCGTCCGTCACTGCACCCGAGCGTTGCCACACCCTTCGCACCGCTGCAGGCCGCGCTGCCGCTGGGCAGCAGCTGGACGACGCGGAGCGGGCCCACGCAGCGCATGCCGCTCACCGGGCTCGCCATGTCGACAAAGCCGATGTGAAGCACCGGGTCGTAGTCGACCGTACCCTGGAGCACCTCGTTGAAGCGGTCATACCAGGCGACGGCAAGCTGCCGCGTCGTCGAACGTGCGCCCGGCACAGTCGCGGTGCAGCCCGCGCAGACGAGAATCCCAAGGAGCCGCAAAAGGTTCTTGTGGAGCATGGGTCGTTGGCTCTCGCCCGCGAGGTTACCCGGCGCGCGGAGCAGGAGCGAGTTCGACCGGAGGCAGTGAGGCTTGGATCGCGCCTTGGGCCCCTGGACTGGCATGGGTCCGCAGCCTCCTGCCAGGGGAAGGGACGCGCGAGAAGGCACGGGCCTACAAGGCCGCTCGCGTCAGGAGGAGGCCTTTTCGAAGGTGCGCTGCGTTTCGTCGGGGAGCGAGACTGCAGGCAGGCGCAGCGAGAAGATGCTGCCTCCGCCTGGGCGATCCTCGTAGCGCAGGGAGCCGCCCTGCGCCTCGGCGAGACGCCGCGCGATGGCCAGGCCGAGCCCGGCGCCCCCGGAGTCCGGCGGACCGGACGAAGGCCGATAGAAGGCCTCGAAGATGCGCTCCCGCTCGGGCCTGGAGATGCCGGGGCCGCGATCGGCCACTGCGATCACGAGCATGTTGCCCTCGAGCGTCACCTCGACATCGATGGGGCTTGAGGCAGGGGAGTATTTGAGCGCGTTCTCGATCAGGTTCACCACGATCCGGAGCGAGTGAACGAAGTCAAAGCGCCCCGCCACCACCGGCTCGGACCATGCCACAACGGTTCGGATCTCCCGGCCTCCGATCGCGCCGCCGACCTGCTGGATCGCTGCGCCCACGAGGTCCTCGGCGGTATTGATCTCGGGATGGATCGGGACGCCACCCGCATTGAGACGGGAGAGGTCGAGGAGATCGGCCACCATGTGGTTGAGCCGATCCGCCTGTTCTTCGATCACAGCCGCGCGTTCCTCCCCGCCTCCGGCAATGTCATGGGCGAGGACCTTGATGGTGGTGAGCGGCGTACGCAGGTCGTGCGACACCGACGCCAGAAGGGAATCCTTGAGCTCGTCCGCCTGACGAAGGGCGTCGGCCCGCTCTGCCTCGGCGACGAGTCGAAGCCTGTCCACCGCGAGGGCTGCGTAGTAGGCCAACGCACTTAGAAAACGCAGTTTCGGCGGATCGAGGATGAGCCCGGCGGGATCGTCGAGCCGCAGCACTCCCACCGTACGGCCGTGGGCGATGAGCGGGAGCAAGAGCGTCCGCAGGTGCGGGAGCCGGACGCGGAAGCCGAGGAGCCCGGCCGGGCGTTCGGCGAGCTGGACGAGCTCCCCGCTCTCGAGCTGGGCAAGCGTCCCGTCCGTGCGGATCGCCGCCGCACGCCCGTGGGCGATCACTCCACCCACCGTCTCTTTGTCCAAGGCTGCGGCCTCGGGGCTATCAGCTCCCACGGCAGGCCTGAGCTCCCCGGTCCCATCGCCGGATCCGTCTCGCGTGAGGACCTCGCAGCGTGCCGCACCGATGGTCTCTTGGATCACCTTCGCGACCGCCGTGAGTGCATCTTCTGCGCGACCCGCACTCAGGGTCTCCGCACCCAGGGCAGAGAGACGATCGATCTCGTCCGCCCGCTCGCGGGCCGCAGCCGCCTCTGCGTTCGCGCGACCGAGGAGCTGAGCTGCGACGATCGCGGTGGTGAGGAATGCAAGGAGCAGCAGCCAGTCCAGCCCTTTGTCGACCGAGAGTGTTCCGTAGGGCGTCTGGAGGTAGTAGTCGATCAAAACGAAGCAAGCGAGGGCGAGGACGATCCAAAGGCTGCGGCCGGCGCTCGCGCTGCCGCCCAGCACCACGAGGAGATAAACCAGAGCCACATGGGCCTGGTCGAGCTGTTCGCGCACGGAGACCAGGGCGACCGTCACCCCGGTCAAGATCACGCCCCACACGACCCACAGAAGGGCGCGTTTTGTGACGACGCGCATCTAGGCCGACTCGAAGCGGTAGCCCACGCCAGGCTCCGTCACGATGAGCCGCGGCCGAACCGGATCGCGCTCGATCTTCCGTCGCAGGTTTGCGACATGCACACGAAGATACTGCTGGGGGTCGCCGGATACCTGTCCCCAGACCGCCTGAAAGAGCTGGCGATGGGTGAGGGTCCGGCCTGCTTGGGTCACCATCGTCCGGAGCAGATCCCACTCGATCGGCGTGAGATGAATGGGCAGGCTATCGCGCCGGATCGTTCGGGCCGCGAGATCAATCCGAAGCTCTCCGACCGTGATGACCTGCGGAGTGGCTTGTCGCTGTGCGGTCTGGAAGCGTCGTCGGTGTGCGCGCACGCGGGCCGTGAACTCGAGTGTGCTGAAGGGTTTGGTGATGTAATCGTCGGCGCCCGCATCGAGGAGGAGCGCCTTCTCCTGGTCGGAGTGGCGTGCGGAAAGCACCACGATGGGAGCGCTCGACCAGCGCCGAATCTCCCGGCAGACGTCGAGCCCCGCGATATCCGGCAGACCCAGATCAAGCACGATGAGCGCCGGACGCGCGGAAGCGGCAAGATCGATGCCCTCCCGACCTGTACCCGCCTCGAGAAAGCGCGCCATTTCCGTGCGGAGAGCGTTCTTCACCACCCGACGGATCTGCGGTTCGTCGTCGACGATGAGTACGGTGTCGTCCTGCACGAGGCTGCTGACAGCGCTGTTCGCCGTTCGCGCATCCTCCTCGCAAACTTGAGTCCATGGCAGAAGCTCGACCGTCGTCTCGGACGGTAGCGAAATGAGCGGCCCTGGACCTTCCGCGGAGGCTCGAAGGGCGCGTGGCCTCGTGCGCTCGCCGGGCCCTCGCGCGGCTCTGGGCACGCTGGGAAGGACGCGTTGGGGCCCGCGTGTCGCGGCAGCGCTCTGGGATCCCGCCGCCACTTGCGTTTTTTCCCCACCCGTCCGAAGGAAGACGGAGCAGGATCTCGCGCGCAGGGCCCGCCGTTTTTCGTTTTGGCTTCCGGCACCGGAAGCCGATCGCTCATTCCCGATAGCCCTTGGGATGGGCCTGCCTCCAGCGCCAGACCGACGCGATGATTGTCTCCGGGTCCCTGTACTTCGCTTCCCAGCCGAATAGCTCGCGCGCGCGGCTTGGGTCGGCATAGAGCGCGATCGCGTCGCCCGCGCGACGCGCCCCGTAAACGACGGGTACCTTGCGTCCGGTGACGCGCTCGGCGGCCGCAATGATTTCACGCACAGAGAAGCCGCGACCCGTGCCGAGGTTGCAGACGATCGAGCGGCCCGGCTCAAGCTCACTCATGGCGGCGATATGGGCATCCGCCAGATCATCGACGTGGATGTAGTCGCGCACGTTTGTCCCGTCCGCGGTCGGGTAGTCCGTGCCGAAGACGGTGAGCTCACGCTTCACGCCCTGGATCGCTTGAATCACATTCGGAATGAGGTGGGTCTCCGGCTCGTGGTGCTCGCCCAGGCTTCCATCCATTGCGCAGCCACAAGCGTTGAAGTAGCGCAGCGAGGCGTAGGAGAAGTGCGGGTCGGCGGCGAGGCAGTCGGCGAGGATCTCCTCGACCATGAGCTTGCTGCGCCCGTACGGCGAGACGGGCCGCTTCGGCGCGTCCTCGCGGATGGGAACGTGGTCGGGATTGCCATAGGTCGCGCAGGTCCCGCTGAAGACGAAGCGGTGAACCCCGGCCTCGCGCATGGCCCGCAGAACGCCGATCGTGGTGGCCACGTTGTTGTCGTAGTAGAGCAGCGGCTCCGCGACGCTCTCACCGACGTAGGCGTACGCGGCGAAATGCATCACCACCTCGATCCCGTGCTCGCGCAGCGCATGGACCAACGCCGTGCGATCGGCCAGGTCGGCGTACACCGCAGGCAGGCCCAACATCTCGACGGGCTTGCGATGGCCGCGCGAGAGGTTGTCGTAGACCACTGCGACGTGTCCTGCCTCGACCAGACGCTTCGCCGTGTGGGAGCCGATGTAGCCGGCCCCGCCCGCCACCAGCACCCTCATCGGCCGCGGCTTTTCCGTTTGCATGGCATCCTCCCGACGCGGGCCGCGCGAGGGTAGCGTGAGCGCGACGCCCTTCACCGGCGAACGGTCTGGAGGCAATCCGCGTGGCCGAAGTAGTGCTCGTGCGACATGGCGAAACGGAATGGAGCAAGGCAGGACGGCACACCGGGCGTACCGACGTACCGCTCACTGCCAACGGACGCCGGCAGGCCGAGCGCCTCGGCGCGGAGCTCGCGGGGCGCAGCTTCTCGCTCGTGCTCACGAGCCCGCTCTCGCGGGCACGTGAGACGTGTCGTCTGGCAGGACTCGGTGAGCCGGCAGAGAACTGCGATGACCTCTTGGAATGGGACTACGGGAGCTACGAAGGCGCGACGAGCGAGGAGATTCGCCGCTCCCGGCCGGGCTGGACCGTCTTCTCCGAGGGGCCGCTTGGAGGCGAGACCGCTGAACAGGTGGGGCGCCGCGTGGATCGCGTGATTGCTCGCGTCCGCGCAACTCCCGGGGACGTGGCGCTGTTCGCCCATGCGCACGTTCTGCGTGTCCTCGCTGCGCGTTGGCTGGGGCTCGAGCCGGCGGGTGGACGCTATTTTGCCCTCGCCACGGCGTCGGTGAGCATCCTCGGCCAAGAGCGTGAGACGTTCGTCATCCAGCGCTGGAATCTGTGATTGGGATCACCAAGATCCCAGCGACTTCCGAGCAAACGAGCCAAAATCGTTCTCCGGCTCGCTCGCACGAGGGTTCTCGCTCGCGATCCCGATCGCACCCTGTGGCTTCCCGCCTCAAGTCCTCACAAACCGGCAACTTCTTTTTTTCAAAGTTCTCCTGAATCGGGGTAACGTGTAGCCGCATCCACCAGGGGGTGCCTGTGCGCGCACTTGTGGCCATCGCCATGCTCTGCTGGCTTAGTCCGAGCGTCGGACTAACCGATGATCTCAGCAGAGCGCCGATCGGCAGCCTCGGGCGCGGGACGGAGGAATTTGAGCATTGGACCGCGCAGCGCCGCGCGGAAGAGAGACTGCAGCTCGAAGACCAGAAACGCGACGCAGAGGCCGCCTTCAATCGGAGCCAGGAGGAGATTCGCTTGCGCCGGATCGAGCAGCGCCTGGAGCAACTTGAGCAGTCGGGGGGTGCGCGTTGATTTCGCGTGCGCTCGCCGTCCTTTCTCTCCTGGTGCCGCTCTGGGCGCTCACGAATCCCGCATGCGCGGGGCCAATCTCAGGTCCGTCTGCGAGTCTGCCCGATCGCGAGGTCCTCGCGCACGCACTCGCCGCGTACCACCGCGCCGAGCAAGCCGGACTCGTCCGAAACCAGCTTCTCACCGTGATCGACTACGGGCTCCCGTCCTCGCTGCGCAGGCTTTGGGTCATTGAGCCGCACAGCTTGCGCATCCTCATGCACGAGTATGTCGCCCATGGCAGGGGTTCAGCGCCGCCCGACGATCCTGACCGGGCCGTTCGCTTCGGCAATGACCCGGAGAGTCACCGCTCAAGCCTCGGCGCCTTCCTGACGGGAGAGACCTACGCGGGGGAGCATGGATATTCCTTGGAGCTCCTTGGCCTCGAACCCGGTGTGAACGACCGCGCTCAGGAGCGGCACATCGTGATGCATCCCGCCGCCTATGTGGGCGAAGCGTTTCGGGTAAAGAGCGGTGGGCGCGTGGGGCGGAGCTGGGGTTGCCCCGCACTCGATCCGGCGGTCGCGCACTCCATCATTGAGCGGATTCAGGAGGGGAGCGTCGTCTTTGCGGCAGGCCCCCATCCCGGCGAGGACCGCTCCCGCCTGTCCTCCCATTCGCCCGCGGGAGAGCACGCAGCCGGCGTGCTCTCGCTGGGCGGTGATCAGGGCGGGTAGGGATATCCGGCAGCGAGCGCCCGCTCGAGCGCCTTGTCGTGCCCGTAGAGGTCTTCGTAGAAGGAGATCGTCCCGTCCCGCCGAGCGACCGCCGTCGTGTAGAAGATGACGACGGGCACGGGCTTGCGAACCGGCACGGCCATTTCCGTCGTCCGGACCATCTCCTGTGCGACGCGGTCCGCATCCCAGCCGCCCTCCTCGCGCAGCACCCACTCGGCGAGCGCCGCGGGCTGCGAGAGCCGAATGCAGCCGTGGCTGAAGTCGCGTCTCGTCTTGTCGAACACCGATTGCGTCGGCGTATCGTGCAAGTAGACGTTGTTGTGATTCGGAAACAGAAACTTGACATGGCCGAGGGCGTTCTTCGGACCGGGGCGCTGCCGGATCTGCGCGGCGCCGCTTGCGACCATTGCGATGTTGCTGGCAGAAGGCGCAAGAGGGGTACCGTCGCTGACGATCTCCATATTCTGTGCGGCAAGATAGCCAGGGTTCGAACGCAGCTTCGGCAGGATCTCCTTGCGCGCGATGCTTGGCGGGACGTTCCAATAGGGGGCGAACACGATGGTCTTGAGAACCCCGGTGAAGACCGGCGTTTGCGTGCGCATGGCGCGGCCCACCACGATCTTCATGCGGAGCGCCGGGCCCTGCGCCGCGGCGACGTCGTCGAACGCCAAGAGCTCGAACGCCGGGATGTTCACGAAGACGACCCGACCTTGTTGGAGAGGAGGGATCCAGCGCAAGCGTTCGAGCGCGAATTCGATCTGGCGAACACGTTGTGCGGCAGACACGGAGAGGGCTTCTGCGGTTGAGGTGCCAATGACACCGTCCGGGGGCAGGCCATGCCGCGCTTGGAAGTGCTTCACGCCATCGACGAGCGCACCCTGATATGCAGTGGGCAGTGGGTCGGGGGTCGCGGTGAGGTCCCCGAGCGCGGCGAGCCAGCGCGCAAGCTGCGGCGCGGTGGCAAGCGGCGTGCCCGGGCGAACTGGGGGGTGGATCTGCACAGGGCCGACGGAGTGATCTTTTGCCAAGCTCTTGTAGCGGGCGAGCGCGTCTTTGAGCAGACCGTTTTCGCCGTAGTGGGGTTCCGCCTCGGCGACAGCCTGCTGAATGCGATCGTCTCGAATGGCGCCCGCCACGAGCGTCGCCAAATCGTATTTCTTGGGGTCGATGTCAAAGCCGAAGGCAAGATTCTCGGGGTTCACCTTGCCGATGTGGAGGTCGGAGACATACCTCATCGCGCAAACCGTAAGCGCGAGATCANNAGCGCCCGCCACTGGCCATCGAGGTACTCGGCGTCGTAGTCCCCAGGGTCCAGGCCTTTCGAGTCCGCCTCCCGCAGCACATCGATGGCGTCGCGCGCCTGCTTGGTCGGCCGGCCCGCGTCGACCCACAAAGGCGCATAGCCCCGCGGCTCGTACAGGCCCTTCAGGATGTACTGGTAGTCCGGAAATCGTGGCCAGCGCAGGCCATCGAGGCGTGCCGCCGCGACGATCGCCTCGATCGCGGCAGGGGTCGGCTCGGGCGCAGCAGCGGCAAAAGCCAGGCCGAAGGTCAGCCCGACAACGGCCGCCGGCAGGAGCCCTCGCACCCAACGTCGCATACCGCGTGTCCTCCGTGCGCCCGGAGCGCCGCGCGAGTGTGAGGGGGAAAACGCCACCGTCAACTCCGCGCCGAGCTTGTGGGCTCGCGCGCGCGGGGTAGCCTCCGCTGTGGCCTCTCCGCGCGGCGAGCTCCCGGTGGACGTGCAGAAATGTGCTCGTGGACTTTGGCAGGAATGGCAAGCTGGTCCTTTCGGACGGGAGGTCCGTCGGCGACTGTGCCGAGGGCCAGCCGCCGACCGCAGGGCCCAAGAGGCGGGATCGGGAGAGCGCGAGAGGGAGAGTGAAGAAGCCGGAGGAGTCGGGCGCGCTCTTGGGCAGAGACGCGGCCCGACCCTGAGAGGAAGGACGACTTCGAGAAGATGAAGGAATCTCAGCGTCCGTAAGGAGATCCAGAAGGCGCTTGGCCGAGGCAAAGAACGGGCGGCCCCGGACGCGCCTCGTGCGGTCACGAGGACCGCCGGCACTCACCATTGACGAGACGAGGGGCCTGCCCCGTCGCTCCGGAGGAAACGCACAATGGCCAACACGGTTCGCAAGATCGACTACTACGCGCTCACAGTCCCCGACAAAGCGGGCGAGGGACATCGCATTCTCTCAGCTCTCGCCGAAGCGGGCGTGAACCTCTTGGCGGTGGTCGGGTTCCCCCTCGGCGAGGGGAAGGCCCAGATCGATCTCGTCCCCGAGGACGCCACCGCCTTCGCGCAGGCTGCGGAACGGATGAAGCTCCGGACGCGGAAAGCGAAGCAAGCCTTTCTCGTGCAGGGCGACGACCGCGTCGGCGTGGTCTCGGAAGTCCTTGGCAAGCTGGCAAGCCAGAAGATTCAGCTGACGGCGGCACAGGCGCTCGCGGCTGGAGCCGGACGGTGGGCGATGATCTTCTGGGTCAAGCCGGGGAGCGTCGAGAAGGCGGCGAAGGCGCTCGGCGTCTAGGCGAAGCCGCGGCTTCCCTTGCTGCGATCGGCCGTGCAGCCGCCTCGCGCGCGCTGCACCGAACGCGTCCACGAGAGGGGCTTTCGGGTCCGGGATCTCGCCCCCTCGGTGGGAAGATGTTGGACTCGGTCTAGGGGAGTTTGCGCTCGCGCACTACGAGGACCTCGAGCGTCCCTGCGGGTCCGATCCAGAAAGACGCAAGCCAGTTCACGAGGGAGATGACGATCGCTGCGATGATCGCCGATCCGAAGCTGTGAAAGCGCAGCGGGTCGAAAAGCCAGGACACGATCTTCAGCATGAGGGCATTCACGACCAGGAGGAAAAAACCGAGCGTCACGATCGTGAGCGGCAGCGTGAGCACGAGAACGACGGGACGCACGATCGCGTTCACGAGCCCGAGCAGCAGGGCGGCGAGCAGAAAGTTGCCCGCCCCCTGGATCTCCATCCCGGGAACGATCACGCTCGCGATCCAGAGTGCGAGAGCGCCGATGGCCCATCGCACGAGGAGCCCGCGCATACCGACCCTCCGGCCTCACTCTACACCCGTTTGGACCTTCGGGGATTGTGCAGGCAGGCCGCACTCGAGGGTTGTGGCCGCGCTCAGCCGGAATGCCGCTCCCGGAGCCAGAGAAGCAAAAGGGGGACGCCGGAGCCCGCCTCGCGGAGCTCCGCCACGCGCTGCCGTTCCCTTCTTTCCATCGAGGCGCACCCACAGGAGGATTCCCACAGCGAGAAGGAGAATGAGAGCATCGGCTACCTGCAATCGTTCTCCTTTCTACGGGGCGCCACCTAGTCGGGACCTTTGGAGGAGGGTCGCCTGCCCTCGACAAGGTCTCTCAGCGAGCGCTGCTCAGCCCGGGCCTTCCCTCTTCCGTGTTCGCTCGATTCTGGCCCAAAGGCCGAGGGCCATCAGAAGCAGCACTGTCAAGGCGTCCTGCGGCCACATCTTCCCTCCCACGAACTGCGGTAACCCTACGTCGGGATCGTCGCGCCGATGTCGCGATTCCTCGACGATTCAAGGAAGCCCCGATGACGTTGGCTTGCGCGAGATCCCTGGCGGGGCACCTCCAAGAACTTGGTGTCGCCAGCGGTGTGTGTGCGATGCAGTGGCCGAAGCCAGGCCCGCTCTTAGGGCGCGAGGGGGGCCGTTATCGCCGCCGTGCCTCTCTCGTCACCGAACCACAGGGGCTCGATGAGAGCGCTTGCGAGCAGGGCGCTGAAGCGAAGCGCACCGGTGCGATTCACGTGAGAGTCGTCACGAAACGAGGTGTCTGGGAGGCGATCACGGAAATCAAGGTACGCGGCGCCGTAGTCGCGGCCAAATCGCTCGAGAAGACTGTCGTAGGGGATAACGACATCCGTTCCATAGAGTGCACGGTGACCACTCGCGACCGGGGGCTCGACCAAGATGCAGGTGATCTGCTCCTGCTGGCAGCGGGCAAGGACGCGCTCAAGCACGTCCGCGCAGCGTTGGCTGATGCGGAATCGCCGCAGCCAGCGCGCCCAGCGGTCGACGCCGTGCGTCGGGTCGTCGGGAGTCTCGCTGGCCGTGGGATGGCTGTCCGCCGCCCCGGTGCCCGTAGGCAGACCCTTGGATGCCGACCCAGCAACCTGCGCACCAGGCGCGGGGCCCGCCGGGAGTTCGGGCCTGGGCACAAAGAGATAGGGCGGCGGCCGCCCGACGAGCCAGCCGAGCAGCTCCCGCCGGTAGTGATACGCGGGGATGAGCCGGGCGGTGAGCAAGGCCGACCAGTCGGCTTCGAAGAGTTCGGGCAGCCAGTACACCACGTCGCGCCAGCGGAAGAGCCGCTCGAGCTGTGCGGTCACGAGATGTGGAGGCCGCCCCACCAAGTCCGGGCTCACCTCGATCACCGCCATCCGAGGCCGCACACCCTCGGCAAGCATGCGGTCGAGGAGGAACTCGGTGGACACGAAGTCTCCGCCAAGCACGGCCATCGGCAACATCACCGGGATGCCTTCGCCGTGCGACGCCCGAAGCTGCTGATCGATTTCAGCTGGGGCGATGGCGGACATGAAGCGGGAGCTGCCGAAGAACACGATGTCGGGCGGAGGATTCTGTTTGCGTGCACGCTCCAATACCGCCGCGGCCTCGGGAAAGCGGACGGAGAACGGAGCGGTGTCGAGGAAGACGCCTACAACGAGCTCCCCGCAAAAGAAGAGAATCGCCGCGAGGAGAAGGATTCGGGCGGCGCGCTGAGGGTTGGGTCGAAGTTGAACGTCCATCTCGTCCTTGCGTCAGAACTGGAAATAAATGAACGCGCCGCCCGCGTTCGGCGAGAGGATCTGAGCCAGGAGAAGCCCGACCGCAAGCGCGCCTGCCGCCAGCGGAACAGGTGCTCGCCGCATGCTGGCTTCAACGTCCAGAAAGCGGCCTGCGAGACTTGCGATGAGGACCACCGCGAAAATCGCACCGAAGACCAAGGCGACCGACGGTGCCAACTCCGCGCCTCGAGTCGGGACCAGCATGCGCAATAGAATCACACCGGCATCGCCCAAGTTTTGGGCACGGAAAAGCATCACTCCAAAACACCAGAGAAGGAAGGTCACTGCGATGCGCAGCGGCGCAAGGGCGGTGTGGCCCACCCAGCGCGGCAAGGGCACGGCTCGATGCAATGCCAGAAGGATCCCATGGTACAGACCCCAGCAGACGTAGGTGAGCCCCGCACCGTGCCACAACCCGCCGAGCAGCATTGTGACGATGAGGTTCCAGTAGGTCGCCAGACGGCCGCCGCGGTTTCCGCCGAGTGGAATGTAGAGATAGTCGCGCAGCCAGGTCGAGAAGGAGATGTGCCAGCGGGTCCAGACCTCCGCGACATTCTGCGAAAGGTACGGGAGATTGAAGTTCCTCGGCAGTTTCAATCCGAAGCAATGGGCACAGCCGATCGCCATGTCCGAGTAGCCGGAAAAATCGCAGTAGATCTGAATCGCATAGGCGAGCGTGGCGACCCACACGGCGCCGCTTCCAAAACCGGCCGGGGCCGCGTACACGGGGTCCACGACCTGGGCGAGCTGGTCTGCGATCACCGCTTTCTTCAAGAGGCCGAGCAAGAAGAGTCTGGCCCCGAGTTCGATGCGGCTCCAATCGAAGCGGCGCAGTCGCTCCAGCTGGGGAAGGAAATCGCCGGGCCGCACGATCGGACCCGCGATGAGATGCGGGAAGAACATGAGGAAGAGCATGTAGTTGAGGAGCCTGCGTTCGGCGGGGATGCGCCGGCGGTAGACATCGACCACGTAGCTGATGGTCTCGAAGGTGTAAAAGGAGATCCCGAGCGGGAGGATGATCTTCAGAAATGGAGGGTCGCTCACGACGCCGAATGGACGGACCGCAGGCCAGACAAGTCCCAGCAGAAAGTTCGTGTACTTGAAGAATCCGAGAAGACCGAGGCTGACGCACAGGCTCAACACGAGAAGGGCGCGCCGCACGCGCTGGCTCTGTGCTCTCTCGATCCCGCGGGCGATCGAGAAATCGAAAAGGGCCGTGAAGATCAGAAGGAAGACCAGCCAGGGGTTCCAGCGCGCGTAGAAATACACACTTGCGAGAACGAGGGTGCCCAGGCGAAGCCGTTGGCTCTTGAGTGACCAGTAGAGCACAAAGGTCACGACGAAGAGCTGGAGGAACTCGATGCTGTGGAAGAGCACGGCCGCCCCCTCGACGGCCGGCCACTCTAGCATCGGGCACCCCAATGCACCTTTGACGCGCACGAGACCGCCTCTACGGCGGCTCGTGGAAGCAAGGTGCAATCCGGGATCCGGTCAACCGGCGAGCAAACGGGAGGCCATGAGCGGCGTGGATGGATGCCGGCCGCCGCAAAGGGCTGCTTCCCCGTCGCGCATCACGTTGCAACGCGACCGGGTCACGCAGCCTTCGCACCGGCCGCAGCTAACGGGGCAGCGGGACGACGACCGTGATCCCCGGCGGCGGCGGTGCGTACACCACGGGCGGCGGCGGGGGTCCATACACCACCGGGGGCGGGTAGTAGACCACGGGCGGAGGGGGATAGTAGGACCGCGGCGGATAGCCGTAGTACCAACGGCCGTGCCAATAGTAACGGTGTCCGTGCCAGTGGCGCCCGTAGTAGCCATCCGCAAAGGACGGCCCGCTGAGGCAGATGCTCGTCAGAAGCGCCGCGGCGAGCCAGATCACGATCCCCTTGCTGCGACCGATCCCTCTTTGTTGGATGCGGCTCTGCATGATCCTCCCCTTTTCCTGCGGCACTCCCCGCAGCGCTGAAGGCACCTTGCTCACTCCTTCGAGTGCTTCGGGCGTCCCTCAAAGTGGCTGAAGGCGGTGTCTGCGTTCTTCTTCTGGTCTTCTGACATGGTGTTGTACAGAGCCTCGAAGGCTGGGACGAGCTTCTTGAGTCCATCGGCATGCGCATCGGCCAGCTTTTCGTAGGAGCGCAGGTCCTCCACAGCATTCATCTTGCTGAGATTCGCCCTTCTCTCTTCCAGGATCGCGTCGATCGCGTGCGCGTTGTCTCTCATCACCTGCGCGAAGTCGCGCCACTGCGGTTCTTGGGCGGCGGTGATCTTGAGGTTGCGATGCAGGTCCTCAATCCTGGTCTCGACCCGGTCGGCCTTCGAACGCTTCTTGTGAGTCTCCTCGCTGTGGGACGGCGGGGAGACGGGCGCAGTCTCGGTCGGGCCCGCTTGCGCCAGCAAGACCGCCGCCGCGCCGGCCGCGTGTATCTCCTGACCGGAAGCCAGGGGGCCGGCGGAGGAGGGCCCCCCAAGGGCAAAGAGAGTCAGAAATGCCCCAGTGGCAAGAAACCGGCAAACGCAATGCCAAGAGCGGTCCATGCTTTGTCCTTTTCCGCAGTCCGGCCGCGTGGAGCCTTCCCTCGCCGCCCCCTCCTCATGGACGANNCTGACCTTCCCTTGCGATCCTCCTCAGCATGGACGAACTCCACAGCGCCGGGGTTGTCTCAAGACGCTGCTCGAAAACCGCGTGCATTCCCGGGCTTCACCTTCCCCTCATGAGGATGCGGCCGGCCGCGGGAGAGCATTCCCCTGAAGCACAGCGGGACCCGTTCGATGCGCGCTGTTGGACGCGCGCTCCCGGTGGAGGATTCACGCGCCCTCGGATGGAGTTGCGGGGCCCGCCCATACAGAGGGCACCTCATCCTCCGGGGACAGGCGCGCACGAGGCCCCGAAGCTACCCACATCTCGGGCGCCTTTGCCGCAGCTCGTTCACGCACTCGTCGCGAGCCTCGGTGAGAGCGGCTTCGTTCACCGCCAGCAGAGCGTCGATCCTGCGCTGAATCTCCTCGCACACGGCTTCATGGTCTTGCTCGACGTACTCCTTCCCGAGTGTTCCCACGAGCTGGCCGAGGGTCCTCGGTTTGAGCTCGGTCCGCCAACGGAGGAGCTCCTCTAGGAACACCCTCGCATCGGTGGTGATGAGTCTTCCAAGGATGGCGTTCAAGGACTTGGAGATCGGGGCATCGGCCACCGCGAGGAGCTGGAAACCCAGTCGGATGGCGTCGCGGTCCACAGCCTCGACTTGGGCTTCAAGGGTCGGGAGCCCATCGTCGAGGGCCTCCCGCGCCGCGCGGGCCTGCGCGGAGTCGTCGAACTTGAGCTGGCCTTCCCGGGGGAGGAGCGCTCGCACGCTGGCTGCGGTTTCAGCGGACGGCTTCTCCTGGAACGCCCGGAGGGCTTGCGTCAACTCCGCGAAATCGACGGATCCGCTCTGCGTTGCCGCCGCGGAGATGACGAGAAATTGCACAAGCAAGAGCGTCTCACCGGCAATTCTCCGGATTCCGAGACCTCTGCGGCGGCTCCTTTGCGCGTATGCGCTGCTCTTCTCGCGGAATCGTCGCGACACAGCGGCGCAGCTCGCTTTTCCCCTCATCCAACTTCCGCTCTTTATCGGGCGAACAATTGCACGAGTCTGGCGCCATCCTCGAATACATCATAGAGCGCTATGGAAATCACGCCCCGCGCCGCCAGCCTCGGCCAGTCCTTCCCCCCTCGCCGTGGCCCGTGCGCTAGCCTGAGTCGGCTGTCCCGCGAGCGCTCAGTGGAGAGAAGGAGGCCCAGGGGGATTAGGCTGGTCTTGGGCTCGATGGCCGCGAAGCTTCTGGCGACGATCGCGCTTGGGCAACCTCGGCGGCTTTGGCGGAGGGACCGATGCATCCTCTTCACATCCTTTGG
>DOUU01000330.1:904-3857 GCA_003520425.1 Deltaproteobacteria bacterium | reverse complement strand
GTCATGTACTCGCAGCCGTGGTCGCCCACCCCTTCCACCACGGCGTGCGCCCCGCTATTGCGCACCGCGAAGCGTTCACCGGCGAGGCCGTTGAAGTACGCCTCTCCTGCGGTCGCCCCGTAGAGCACGACGTTGCCTACGATGATGTTCTCCTCGGCTGCGTAAGCCGCGCCCGTGGGGACACGCACCACGATCTTTCCGCCCGAGAGCCCCTTGCCGCAGTAGTCGTTGGCCTCGCCCTCGATGGAGAGGCTGATGCCCTTGGGCAAGAACGCGCCGAAGCTTTGGCCCGCGGATCCGCTGAAGTGGATGCGGATGGTGTCCTCGGGGAGGCCGTCGGCTCCGAAGCGCCGCGAGACCTCGGAGCCGAGCATCGCGCCCACGGTCCGGTTCACATTGCGGATCGGCATCTGCAGCTCGACCGCCTCCCGCCGCTCGAGCGCAGGCTTGGCGAGCTCGATCAGCGTTCGGTCGAGAGCGCGCGAAAGCCCATGGTCCTGGCCCTCGATGCAGCGCGTCGCATGGGAGACGTCCGGCTTTCGCAGCAGCGCCGAGAAGTCGAGTCCTCGCGCCTTCCAGTGATCGAGCGCCGGCTGCGCCTGGATCAGGTCCGAGCGCCCGATCGCCTCGTCGAGCGTGCGGAGCCCGAGCTGGGCGAGAATCTCGCGCACCTCCTCCGCGACGAAGAAGAAGTACCTCACCACATGCTCGGGCAGGCCGGCGAAGAGCCTGCGCAGATCGCGATTCTGGGTGGCGATGCCGACGGGACAGGTGTTGAGGTGGCACACGCGCATGAGAATGCAGCCGAGGGCGACGAGCGGCGCGGTCGAGAAGCCAAACTCGTCCGCCCCGAGCAGCGCACCCACGACCACGTCGCGGCCCGTCTTGAGTCCCCCGTCTACTTGGACGCGGATCCGCCCGCGCAAGTCGTTCAGCACGAGCGTCTGTTGCGTCTCCGCGAGGCCGATCTCCCAGGGCGCACCTGCGGACTTGATCGAGGTGAGCGGCGAGGCGCCGGTGCCCCCGTCGTGACCGCTGATCAGCACGCCATCGGCTTTGGCTTTCGAAACCCCGGCCGCGACCGTGCCGACCCCACTCTCGGCGACGAGCTTGACCGAGACGCGGCCCTGCGGGTTCGCGTTCTTGAGATCGTGGATGAGCTGCGCCNNCTCGATCGAGTAGATGTCGTGGTGGGGAGGCGGCGAGATGAGCCCCACCCCTGGCGTCGAATGGCGGATCCTGCCGATGTATTCGTCGACCTTGTGACCCGGGAGCTGGCCACCCTCCCCGGGCTTTGCGCCCTGGGCCATCTTGATCTGCATCTCGTCGGAGTTCACCAGATACCAGCTCGTGACCCCGAATCGACCCGAGGCCACCTGCTTGATCGCGCTGCGGCGCAGATCTCCGTTCGGGTCGGGCACAAAGCGCACGGGGTCCTCGCCCCCTTCGCCGGTATTGCTCTTGCCCCCGATGCGGTTCATGGCGATGGCGAGCGTCTCGTGCGCTTCCCGTGAGATCGAGCCCAGCGACATCGCCCCCGTGCAGAAGCGGCGAACAATCGCCGAGGCCGGCTCCACCTGCTCGAGGGGAATCGGCTTTTCCGCGAACTTGAAGCGGAAAAGACCCCGGAGCGTACACAGGCGCTCGGCGTCGTCGTTCGCAGCGCGAGAAAACTCCCGGAAGGTCTCAAAGCGGTTTTCCCGCACCGCGTGCTGGAGCTTGGACACCGAGTCCGGGTTGAACGTGTGACGCTCGCCGCGGCGACGCCACTGGTAGAGGCCTCCCGGGTCGAGCTCGGGGAAAAGATATGTGCCGCCCGGGAACGCACGCTCATGCCGGATCACGGCCTCGCGCGCAATCGCGTCGAGATCTGCGCCCGAAACGCGCGAGGGCGTGCCGGTGAAATAGCGGTCCACCACCTCCCGGGAGAGCCCCACCGCTTCGAAGATCTGGGCTCCGCGGTAGCTCTGGAGGGTGGAGATTCCCATCTTGGCGAAGATCTTCAGCAGCCCCTTATCGACGGCCTTGACGTAAAGCTGCGTCGCCTTCTCGCAGCCAAGTCCCTCCGGCACGTAGGCGCCGTCCTCGACGAGCTGCGCGATCGTCTCGAAGACGAGGTATGGGTTCACGGCACCGGCGCCAAAGCCGATGAGCAGCGCGAAGTGTGCGACCTCCCGGGCCTCTCCCGTCTCCACAATAATTCCGCAGCGCGTGCGGGTCTCCTCCCGCACCAGGTGGTGATGCACGGCGCCCGTGGCGAGGAGCGAGGGCATGGGCGCGAGATCGGGCGAGATCCCGCGGTCGGAGAGGATCAGCAGGTTGGCGCCCTCGGCCACGGCACGCGACGCCTCGCGGCAAAGCGCATCGAGCGCCGAACGCAATCCCTCTCCGCCCTCCGCCGCCTTGAAGAGGATGGGCAGGGTGCGGGCCTGGAAGCCGGGGAGCGAGATCTGCCGGATCCGTTCGAGCTCCTCGTCGGTCAGGATCGGGTGCTCGAGCTCAAGAAGACGCGCGTGCTGCGGCGTCTCGCTCAGCAGGTTCCGCTCGGCGCCGAGGGTCGAGAGCGTCGACATGACGAGCCGCTCCAGCAGCGAGTCGATCGGCGGATTCGTGACCTGCGCGAAAAGCTGCTTGAAATAATGGAAGAGCAGCCGCGGGCGATCCGACAGCACGGCCAGGGCGGAATCGTCGCCCATGGATCCGAGCGCCTCGACACCCGTGGTGATCATGGGCGGAAGCAGAAGACGCAGGTCCTCGAGCGTGTAGCCGAAGGCCTGCTGCCTCTCAAAGCGCGTCTCCTGATTCGGCCGGTGTACCACCTCGACGGGCGGCACATCCTTGAGGCGCACGCGGTGGTCTGCCACCCACTGACGGTAGGGTCGGCGCCGGACGAGCTCGTTCTTGATCTCCTCGTCCTCGATGATGCGGCCCTGCTCCGTATCGACGAAGAAGA
>DOUU01000330.1:303-879 GCA_003520425.1 Deltaproteobacteria bacterium | reverse complement strand
GGCCGCAGGCCGTTGCGGTCCAGGACCGCACCGATCTTGCGCCCGTCCGTGAAGGCGATCGAAGCGGGGCCATCCCAAGGCTCGAGCAGATACGAGTGGTACTCGTAGAAGGCCCGTCGATCCTCGTCCATCCCCTCATGCCCGTCCCAGGCCTCGGGGATCATCATCATCATGGCATGGGGGAGCGAGCGGCCGGCCAGCACAAGGAGCTCCAGGACGTTGTCGAACTGCGCGGTGTCGCTCCCGCCTGGGATGATGATCGGGAAGAGCTTCTTGAGCTCGTCGCCGAACAGATCCGACTGCAGCGTGCCTTCCCGCGCATGCATCCAGTTCACGTTGCCGCGCNNTCGTGCTGTAGCGCTGGTGGACGAGGGCCAGGGCACTGTCGAGCATGGGATCGGTGAGGTCCGAGTAGAAGCCTTCGATCTGGTGGGCGAGAAGGAGCCCCTTGTACACGAACGTGCGGCTCGAGAGGCTCGGCACGTGGAAGGCGAGCGCCTGTGCCCCGCCGCGCGCCCGCACCGTGTTCTCGGCCACCCGCCGCAGGACGTAGAGCCGCCGTTCGAACTCGTCCTG
>DOUU01000330.1:0-240 GCA_003520425.1 Deltaproteobacteria bacterium | reverse complement strand
CGCCTCGATCTGGAAGCGCCGCTCGTCGGCCTCCCGGGCCAGGAAGATCAGGCCCGACGCATAGCCGCCGGGAGCGGGGAGGCCAAAGCCCAGCTTCTTGGCCTCCTGGCGCAGAAAAGCGTCGGGCATCTGCAGGAGCAGGCCGGCTCCGTCTCCAGTGTCCGGATCCGCGCCTGTCGCACCGCGGTGCGTAAGATTGACGAGGACCTGGATGCCACGCCGCACCACCTCATGCGACGC
>DOUU01000383.1 GCA_003520425.1 Deltaproteobacteria bacterium | reverse complement strand
TCGAGCGCCCGGCGGATCGTGCGCGGGTCTTCCATCATGAAGGTGATGCTCTGGCGCTGGATCGCCTCGTACTCCTCGTCGACCAGCCGGTCCTGCCGTGCGACCCGCAGCGCCGACTCGACATCCATGCGCGCAAAGGCATCGAGGGCGTCGTGCACCATCTCCGATACCACGCGCCCGAGATGCTTGATCTCGCGGTACTTGTCGGCGGGCCGCTCCATGGTGGCGAGCCGGGAAGCGATGTAGCCGATCTTCTCGGCCTCATCCCCGATGCGCTCGAGGTCGGTTATGGTCTTGATGATCGCGACGATCACCCGCAGGTCACCGGCCGCCGGCGCCCGGGTCGCGAGGATCCGGCTGCACTCGTCGTCGATGGTGACCTCCATGTTGTTCACCTGGTAGTCGTCCATCGCGACCGATTCCCCGAGCGAGCTGTCGCCCTCGACCAGCGCGGTGATTGCCTTCTGCAGCTGCTGCTCGACGAAGCCGCCCATGCCGAGCACCTTGCTGCGCACGCGCTCGAGGTCCTCGTTGAAACGGCGGGAGATGTGGTGACTGAGATCGGCGGTTTCCATCGGTTTCTCGTCCCCGGCTTCACTCGGTTAGCCGGCGCGCGGTCAGGCGCGCGGTCATACGCGCGATGATAACGGAACTGCGGCTGACAGCCAGCGTGGCGCGCAATGCCGCCGGAATCGGCGCGAGCCCAGCCAGGAACTCCGCGGTGGCAGCGTCCCAGCTGAGCGCGGCGGCGCGCGCGGCGCACACGCGCCGATCGAGCCGCAGGGCCGAGCGGATCGCCACCGTCAGATCGGGGTTGAGGGTCCCCGTCACACCCGGCTCGATGACATCCAGGGGGCCCGGCACCGGGAAGGCGGCGACCGGCACCCCGCATGCCGAGGCCTCGATCATCGCCAGCCCGAAGGTATCGGTGAGACTCGGGAACACCAGCACGTCGCAGCCCGCGAGGAGCGCGGCGAGCTCCTGCCCGTGGCGGTAGCCGGTGAAACGCGCCTGCGGGTGGCGCGCGGCGAGCGCCGCGCGCTCCGGCCCATCGCCGATCACGAGCTTCGTGCCGGCGAGCTCGAGGCCGAGGAAGGCATCGAGATTCTTCTCCACGGCGAGCCGGCCGACGTAGGCCATGACCGGACGCGGCAGCCGCGCGAGCTCGGGGTGCGGCCCCGCCTGCGGCCGGAAGCGTCGCAGGTCGACACCGCGGCGCCAGAGGTGCAGGCGAGCGAACCCATGTGCCGCCAGCTCCCGCTCGAGCGTCCGGCTGCTCACGAACGTACGCTGCGCCGCTGCGTGAAAGCGCCGCAGCCATGCGTAACTCACCGCGACGGGAATCGGCCAGCGTGCCGCCACGTATTGCGGATAGCGCGTGTGATAGGAGGTGGTGAAGGGGACGCGGCGATGCCGGCAGTAGCGCCGCACCGCAAGACCCAGCGTGCCTTCGGTCGCGATGTGGATCGCGTGTGGGCGAAACGCCTTGAGCTCGCGCGCCACGTAAGCCCCCGGGTTGATGGCGAGCCGGATCTCGGGATAGCTCGGGCAGGGAATGGAGGGCAGGTTCTGCGGCGACAGCACCCGCACCGTATGGCCCAAGCGCGCCAGCGTGTCGGCGGTCGCCTTGAGCGTGGTGACGACGCCGTTCGTCTGCGGCGTCCAGGCGTCCGTTGCGAGTACGATCCTCACGCCGCGTCGGCAACGAGTCCGGCGGTGTCGCGGCGCGGAGCGCTGGCGGCATGCGGCCAGCGCAGGAGCTTCAGCTCCCCGCCCGCAGCCTCGATGAGCGCCGAGCAGGACTCGACCCAGTCGCCGGTGTTGCAGTAGAGCGTGCCGCCGATGTGACGGAGGTTGGCGCGATGGATATGGCCGCACACTACGCCATCATAGCCCTGGGTGCGGGCGTGATCTGCCGCCACCTGCTCGAACTTCTCGATGTAGCGAACGCTGGTCGGAATGCTGAGCTTCAAGCGCTCGGCCATTGGCCAATAGGCCTTGCCGAGCGCACGGCGCAGGTTGTTGACCCCGTCGCTCAAGCGCACGGTGAGCTCGTAGAGCGCATCGCCGAGACGCGTGAGCCAGGGCGAGCAGTTGACCACGCCGTCGAACTGGTCGCCGTGCAGCACCAGCAGGCGCTCGCCCCGCGCCGTGCGGTGCACCCACTCGCGGTGCACTTCGAACTGGCCCTGCAGCATCTCCGCGAACACGCCGAGGCTCTCGTCGTGGTTTCCCGGGATATAGACCAGCCGCGTGCCGGCGCGGCCGCGGGCGAGCAGCGTGCGCACCACCTGCGTGTGCTCCGCTGACCAGAAGACGCGGCGGGCGAGGCTCAGCGCGTCCACGATGTCGCCCACGAGCACGATGCTCTCGGCCTCGACGCCGGTGAGGAACTCGTTGAGCTCCCGGGCGCGCGCATGCCGGTAGCCCAGATGGAGGTCCGAGAGAAACAACGTCCGGACCCGCGTCCTGCCAGGGCGTCTCACGTTGCCGTCTGCCATGCGGGGCTCACCCAAAACGCGTCCTTAGGGTGGGCCTAGGCTCGTACGCTTATGTGTCCTAGGCATGACAGCAGGACTAAAGATTTCTTACGAATTAGGCAGTTGCAGGGCAAACCTAAGCTGTTTCTGTGCTCAGGCCCGCCGCCACCGGCTGCGCCAGCCGCTCAGGCGGAAAGTGGCAGATGAACGAGCTTCCCTCGCCGAGCGTGCTCTGCACCTCGAGGCGCGCCCCGTGACGCTGCAAGACGTGCTTGACGATCGCCAGCCCGAGTCCCGAGCCACCCGTCGCGCGCGAGCGTCCGGCGTCGACCCGGTAGAAGCGCTCGGTGAGCCGCGGAATGTGCTCGGCAGGAATGCCAAAGCCGGTATCCGTGACCGCGAGATGTCCGCCGCCCTGGTCCGTCCACCAGCGCATCTCGATCGAGCCTTCGGGCGGGGTGTACTTGGCCGCGTTGTCCACCAGGTTTGAGAAGGCGGAATGGATCTCGGACTCGTCCCCGATCAGCTGCGCGGCGGACTCGACCCGCACACGCACCTCGTGCGGGTGCACCGGGCGCGCCAGCACGTCCTTGCGCAGGAGCGAGAGGAGCGCGGCCACATCGATGGGGGCGCCGCCTACGACTTCATCCGTCTCCTCGAGCCGCGAGAGCTCGATCAGGTCGCGGATGATGCCGGTCATTCGCTCGGCCTGGCGGCGCATCTCGGCGATGGGCCCGAGAAGATCGGGATCGACGGCCGGGTCCTGCCCCAGGGTCTCGAGGTAGCCCGATATCACGGTGAGCGGGGAGCGCAGCTCGTGGGAGGCGTTCGCGACGAAGTCGCGCCGCACCGCCTCGAGACGCATCTGCCGCGAGACATCGCTCACCAGGAGCAGCAATTGCCCTTCCCCGTAAGGGACGACCTGGAGCGACAGGTACGTGTCCTCACCCATCGTCGGCCGGATCACCACCGGGTTCGAGTAGTCCTGGCGGGTGAGATAGCGCAGGAACTCGGGCTCGCGCAGCAGATTGTCGATGCGCAGCCCCAGGTCAGCGGTGCTGCGCAGCTCGAGGAGCTGCGCGGCCATGCGGTTGAACCATACGATCTCGCGCTGCGCATTGAGGATCACCACGCCGTTGGGGAGCGCCGCGGTCGAGCGCTGCAGCTGGCGCATCAGCTGCACGAAGCGCTGCTTGTGGAAGCGCTTGCGCCGNNCTGCGCGATGATCTCGCCCCACACGCCGCCGACATCCGGCGGATCGGCGTAGTTGCGGTGCCGCAGCCACCACTCCAGGCGAAAGAGGTTGGCGAGCACCCACCCCAAGTGCAGCGCGAGCGCGCAGGCGAGTCCCGCCCAGAGATTGCCGAGCATCCAGCCGGCGGCCAGGCCCACCACTACCGTGGCGAACACGCGCCCGACGGTGAACCACCACATCTGAGTCGCGGGCTGCATCAGTGCCGTAAGCCCTGCCGGCGCATTAAACCGTACGGGCGGAGAAGCGATACCCCGAGCCGCGCACGGTCTGCACGAAGCGATCGTACCCGAATTCCTCGAGCGCCTTGCGCAGGCGGCGAATGTGCACGTCGATCGTGCGTTCCTCCACGTACACGTTGCCACCCCAGATGCGATCGAGCAGCTGATCGCGGGTGTAGACCCGCTCCGGATGGGTCATGAAGAACTCGAGCATGCGGTACTCGGTCGGGCCGAGCCCAACGGTGCGCGGGCCCACCGTGACGCGATGACTCCCTTGGTCGAGCACCAGCCCTTCGAACTCGATGAGCTCATCGCCCCCGGTCGGCGTGGAGCGGCGCAGCACGGCGTTGATGCGCGCGAGCAGCTCGCGCGGCGAGAAAGGCTTGGTGACGTAGTCGTCGGCGCCGCCTTCGAGCCCCGCGACTTTGTCACCCTCCTCGGCGCGGGCGGTGAGCATGATGACCGGAAGCTCGCGCGTCTCACGGTCGCGCTTGAGCGCGCGCGTCAGCTCGAGCCCGCTCATGTCGGGCAGCATCCAGTCGACCAGAACGAGGTCCGGGCGGGTGTCCGCGAGCGCGGCTCGGGCGGAACGGCAGTCCTCGGCCTCGCGGACCTCGAAACCGGCGCGCTTCAATCCGAAAGCAATCATCTCCCGGATCGGGCGCTCGTCCTCGACGATCAGAACCTGTTTAGCGGGCATCGTTAGCAGCGTTGGTGGCGCGCGAGTATTACAGGGGTACTGTGTTGCAGATTCGTGACAAGCTGGCAAGCCTCTGTTTCAGTTCAGTGACCGGCGGGGCCCGGCCGCACCACGTCATCGCGCAGATAGACGGGTAAGGCGTCCTCGGGGCTGCGAAGCCTCCCGGCAGTGACTTCGGAGACGGCCAGCAGCGCTACTTCGGCGGCCCGCGGATGCACTTCGCGGATCGCGGCCAGGATGGTGGAGAAAGAGCTCCGCAGCGGCGGATGTGCCGCGAACCCTGTCCCCGCCCCGCGCAGCTCCGGACCCGCGGACCAGCCGGCCGGCAGCGCCACCTGGCCTGGCTCGCTCACGCGCTCTTCACCCACGGGCCCGGCGAGCCCCCCTGCGGAGCGGACAAAGCAGCCCCAGTACACCTCGCGCATGCGCGCGTCGTTGCAGACCAGCACCCGCTGGGCGGTCTCATCGTCCCCAAGGATTCTCTGCGCCACGGCCGCGAGATCCGAGACCGGCACGGCCGGGACTCCGCTGCCGTGCGCGAGCCCCTGGGTGACACTCGCGGCAAGACGTACGCCGGTGAAAGAGCCCGGCCCCCGGCCAAAGGCTATCGCCGTGAGGCTCGCGAGCGGGGTGCCGGCCTCGCCGAGCACCTCATCGATCATCGGCAGGATGCACTCGGCGTGGCCGCGCTCGAGCAGGCGTTCGCGCGCGGTGAGCTGCCCATCGATGAGCAGGGCCACCGAGCAGTTCTCGGTCGCGGTATCGAGAGCCAGAATCTTCACGGAGCAGCCGGTGGGCGACGTGCGGCGCGCGCAACGTGCTTGCGCAAGAAACGCCGCACCTCGTCCGGATCCTGCGTGACGGTCATGGGCGGGAGCGCTGCGAGAAACACCCGTCCGTAGCTGCGCGCGAGCATGCGCGGGTCGCAGATGACGACCGCCCCATAGTCCTCCTCGCTGCGGATCAGCCGTCCGGCT
>DOUU01000406.1:965-4120 GCA_003520425.1 Deltaproteobacteria bacterium | reverse complement strand
CCGCCCGTGTGTGGAAGGTGAGGCCGCCCCGAAGGTCGAGCCTGCGAACCCATGATCCTTCACCGCTCCCGCACCAGCCGATGCGCCCCGATCGCCGAACGCGATCCGGAGGCTGGCCCAGCACGCGAACCTCTCCGGCCGTGGGAAGCAGCAGGCCAGCGATGACTCTCAGGAGCGTCGTTTTGCNNGGAGCTTATTCAGCCCAATCGCCCCCATCGCAGGGATGTTCGGCCCGACGGGGAAAAAGCTGAAGCGAACCGCGGGAGATTCCCCGCGTACAAGCGGAAGCACACGGCGCCGGCGCAGCCGCGAGGGTGAGTGCGGATTTGCCCTGAGAGAGCCTGCAGATTCGCTTCCCGAGGGACGCAGGTTAAGCGTAGACTGGAGCACACGGGGACCTCGCGCGCGCATGGCCGGAGGGATGCGAAGCGCCTGAGCTCCGAGTGGCGGTCGTGGAGGGGGTCATGAAGGCGCTAATCGAAGCCGTCGTACGAGCACTCGTCGACAAGCCCGAAGAGGTGCAGATCAAGGAAGTCATTGGAGAGCACGCCCACGTGCTGGAGCTGCGCGTCGCAAAAGAAGATTTGGGCAAAGTCATCGGCAAAGGTGGAGCACACGCCTCCGCCATTCGTACCATCATGGCCGCCGCCAGCGGCAAAGAGAAGAAGCGGTACATCCTGGAAATCATCGAGCACTGATCCCGCGCTTGCTCCGGCTCACCCGCTTCTTCTCTGGTAACGTGGGGTGCTCGACCCTCGCGGATCGAGGCTGCAGGAGACCGGCGTGGATTCTGCTCCCCTCACGTTCCAAGCTCCCCTGACGGTAGGTGCCCAGATCGAAGCTCGCGCCGCCCACCCAGTGGCCGCGGATTCGCCCTTCCTGTTCGAGGGAGAACGGGTATGGACCTACCGCCGGTACCGCGACGAGTGCGTCCGCATCGCGCACTTTTTGCGCCGGCGTCTGGGCCCGTGTGACGAGGCGCGACCGGGCCATGTTGCGATCCTGCTCGACAACCACCTCGAACTGCTCGCTCTCTATGGTGCCTGCGGATACCTGGGATTTACGCTCTTCGGTGTCAACACAGGCTTGCGAGGGGAGACGCTCGCCGGAGTGCTGAACCACTCGCGGGCCCGCATGTTGGTTCTCGACGAGCGTTACCTTCCCGAGCTCGAGCGGATCCGCACCTCGCTCAAGCATGTGGCCCCGGAGAACATCCTCGTCCGTCGCCGGGGAGACCCCGGCAGCGGGACGGCCGAGGAGCTCGAGGCCTGCTTGCGCCGCGAGGTTGGAGGCCCCGAGCTCTCCCTCGCCGCGCCGGACGCGACCGTGAGCCCGCAAGCGAATCTCATGGTCATCTACACTTCTGGCACGACGGGCTTGCCCAAAGGCATCAACAACAACCACTTCAAGGTGCTCGTGACGGGCCTTGCGGTTTCCCGCAATCTCGGACTCGGACAAGACGCGGTGGGCTATGCCTGCATGCCGCTGTTCCATTCCAACGCCATCTTCCTCGGCTTCTCCCCGGCCTTCTGGGTGGGTGGCAAGGTCGCGCTGCGCGAGCGCTTCAGCGCCAGCAGCTTCGTGCCAGACGTGCTCGACCACGGCGTCACGTACTGGAACTACGTCGGCGAGCCCGTCCACTACATCCTGAACGCGATCGAGAAGGAATACGGCGGCGACGAGGCGCGGATCCTGAAAGAGGTGGCCCACAATCCCCGCAATCGCCTGCGCTACGCAGTCGGAAACGGGGCTTCGCCCCCGGACATCGACCGTTTCAGCCGATGGCTCGGGCTCGAGGATATGTTCGAGCTCTACGGCTCCACCGAGGCCGCAATCAGCACCTTCCGCAGGAAGACGGACCCGCGGGGGAGCGTCGGGGAGATCACCGACGAGGCGGTGAGGATCGTGAATGAGCGCGGCGAGGAGTGCCCCCCCGCACGCATCGGTCCCGACGGCAAGATCCTGAACTATGCCGATGCGGTCGGAGAGATCTGCAGGATCGCCGGCGACACGGGGCTCTTCCAGGGGTATTTCGACAATCCCGAGGCCAACAGCTCGAAGTATCGCGAGGGCATCTACCACTCCGGCGACCTCGGGCATGTTCTCGTGCAAGGCGGCAAACGCTTCCTGTTCTTCGACGGTCGTACGGATGACTGGATCCGCAAAGACGGGGAGAACTTCTCGGCCGCGCAGGTCGCACGTCAGCTGATCGAACACCCCGACGTCATGCTTGCTGCGGCCTACGGGGTCCCGTGTCCGGTTTCCGACGAGCTGGTCATGGTGGCGCTCAAGCTGCGCCCGGGAGCCAGTTTTGATCCGAAGGGATTCTTCGATTTCTGCGAACGCCAAGTCGCCGAAGGCGGGATGGACCGAAAGTGGATGCCCGACTTCGTGCGGATTGTGGACGACTTCGAGTTCACCGCGACGCAGAAGATCCTCGTCCGGAGCCTCAAGAGGGACCACTTCCATCGCGGACGTCTTGCGCACGCGCCGCTCTATTGGCGCCGCCGGGGCGATCCCTGCTTCCTGCCCTTCTCCGCACAGGACTTCGAGCGCTTGCGCGCCGAGTTCGTGGCGGCCGAGCGCGCGGACCTGCTCGAGCGGTTCTGATCGCAGCCGGCAACTACGAACTCGAACCCCCGAGTTACGAGATCGTTCTTGTGTGCGGAACCACCCAGTTCGAGACCCGTCCGCATTCCCTTTGTCTCTTGCGCGGCTGGGCGCTCTTGTGCCGGCTTGCGAGTTCGGCACGCGCCTTGCGCTTCTTCGGCCGGAGGGTGAGCCGGATCACGAACCCTGGCGGGCGGAGGAGAGATATGGAAGCGACCTACTCGGCGGAAGAGCACTTCGAGCGTGGGAAGGGCTTGCTAGCAGCGGGGCAAGAGCAAGCCGCCTTCGAGCACCTGCGCGCGGCTCACGGGCTGCAGCGCAGCAACGCCCGTTACGCCTCGTACTACGGCCTGTGCCTGGCCCTTGTGGAGCGCCGCTTCAACAAGGCGCTCGAGCTCTGCCGCGCAGCGGTGAAGGAGGAGTTCTTCAATCCTGAGCTCTACCTCAACCTCGCGCGTGTGCACCTCGCCTTCGGTTTCAAGGCCGAGGGCATGCGCTACCTGCGCCGGGGCC
This sequence comes from Deltaproteobacteria bacterium, assembly GCA_003520425.1. Taxonomy (GTDB): domain Bacteria; phylum Myxococcota_A; class UBA9160; order UBA9160; family UBA9160; genus UBA9160. The sequence continues at coordinate 997 of DOUU01000406.1, read as the reverse complement.
TCATGATCGACCCAGGCAACCAGGTGATTCGC
>DOUU01000406.1:0-923 GCA_003520425.1 Deltaproteobacteria bacterium | reverse complement strand
GGCGTGAGCTTTTGTCTGCGCTCGCACGCCCCCAAGACCCGTTGACTTCACAAGGCCGAAGGCCTACACGTCATCGCGCATTTTCGGAGCCGAGGTGTCGCTGTGGGCAGCGTGATCAAGAAACGCCGCAAGAAGATGCGCAAGCACAAGAAGAAGAAGCTTCTCAAGCGCGCGCGCCACAAGCGAAAGCGCTAGTCGCCTCCCTGCTTCAGCCAGACCGATCCCGCCCGTGCCGCGTCGCAGCATGACGCGGCTTCCTGTCGCAAAACCGCTGCCGCGCCGCTCCGAACCCCTCAAAGTCATCCCTCGGCCCGCAGCTTTGATAGCCATCGCGTTGTTTTTTTTGCGGTTCTTACTTGACGACGTGGAAAACCGAGTGTTAGCGTGGGCGGCAAGAGTGGCTCTAGAGCCGCGGTTTGCGACTGAAACGGGCTCATCTGCCGTCAAGTTGCAGGTTCCGGGGTCCGATAGGGGGCATGAGCAAAGCGGTCCTCGCTGCGCCAGGGGCGAAGGGGACCGGAGCGACCGTCGCTCACTCGATGCACCCGCGGCGCCGTCGCTGATGAACCGCGGAGCGCGAGACCACGCTCGAGACAAGCAACAGGGGGGTGACCCAGAATGGCAGCTCGTAAGAAGGGAACGCGGAGGAAGGNNCGCAAGAAGGGCGGTCGGAGAAAGGCCACGCGCCGTCGTCGCAAGGCAGCGGTAGCCCCGATGATGTAGCGGGGGGGCGAGCAGTGCTCGCCTCGAGGCCTTCTTCAGGGAAGGCTCTTCGGACCCCGGCCGGAGCGATCCGGCCGGGGTTTCCTTTTGGCTCTCCGCTCTCTAACCTAGCTCCCCCGGATTCACTACCGAAACCGCAAAGAGGTCGCGACTCATGGCACGCATCACGATTGAGGACTGCACCGAGCGGGTGCCGAACC
>DOUU01000270.1 GCA_003520425.1 Deltaproteobacteria bacterium | reverse complement strand
GGATCCCCGCCATCAGCTCGGCGTACGGGGACTGCTCCCGCGAAGAGCCCTTGCCGCGACGCTTGCCCGCGACCGAAGCCACGAAGCCACCGCGCTTGACGCTGCCGCGGGGGATCGGGAACTGGTCGCCCGCCTTGAGGCCGAGATAGGGGAACTCCCCGAGCGTTTCGTCGAAGTAGTAGCAGATGTAGGCCGGCGTGATCTCGTCCGTGGAGATGTTGTCGCGTAACCTGATGGAGCTGTTCCATTGGAGGTCCTCGCCGTCGAGCTGCCGCCGGATCAGCGCGGGATCCTCGGTGAGGTACAGCACGCGCCCGGACAGGCGCACCAGGTCCTGCCTGCGCGCTACCTGCCGCGCGAGCAACGATGTGGGCATGGGTGAAAGATCGGCCCCGACTTGGAGAGAGGCAAGCATTGCCCGGCCCGGGCGCCCGCGATAACCTGCGCCTCATGCACAGGTGCGCCCTGGCCCTGGTTCTCGCGGCCGCCTCGAGTCCGCAGGCGCACGCGCAACACCCACCGCGCCTCCAGCTCGTCGACACGGCCGTCCTCCAGGCTCCCAGGCTCACTGAGAGCTCCGGCGTGACTCCCAGCCGGCGCCATCGAGGCGTTTTCTGGACGCACAACGACTCCGGGGACGAGCCGAGGCTCTACGCGACCGACTCNNGCGGGGGACGACCTCGGGTCCGTGCTCGTCGAGGGCGCCACCAACGTCGACTGGGAGGACCTCGGATCGGGACCTTGCCCGGACCACGGCGGGTGGTGCCTGTACCCGGCTGACATCGGCGACAACGCACACTCTCGCGATCACATCGTCATCTATTGCCTGACCGAGCCGGACCCGCCCAGCCGGGGCGGCGACACGCTCGGTCGGGTGCGAAGCGAATCGGCCGTCGCGCTCCGCTACCCCGACCAACCACACGACGCCGAGGCGATCGTGATCGAGCCGTCGGGGATCATCCTCGTCATCACCAAAGAGCTGTTGAAGCGGCCATACGTGTACGAGGTGCCGCGTCGCACGGCGCCGCAACAGGCCGGGGAGATCGACACGCTCCGCTTCGTCGGGTTGCTCGATCTCGTCCCGAGCTTCTGGCGCATGCGGATGGTGACCGGGGCGGGCGTGTCGCCAGACGGGACGACGCTCGCCGTTCGGACTTACTCCAGCCTGCACTTCTTCCGACTCCGGGGAGACTCCGTTCCCAGCCCGATCGGCCCCACGACGGGCCTCACGATCCCGGTCGTCGAACCACAGGGCGAGGGCGTGGCGTTCGTCGGGCCGGATCTGCTGGTGCTCACGACGGAGCGGGACGACGCCGACCACGCCATCATCTCCTTCGTTCGGGTCCTCGGCCTGCCCTCGACGCGTCGGTGAGACGCGCCTCAGCCCCCTAGACCGGCGGGCCGGGTCAACATAAGTTTGCCGGCCGTTCGAGGCGCCCAAGGCCCCTTCGTCCGGAGGCTGGCTCTGACTCTTCCCCCCTCACACCGCGCGCCCGTCTCCTGGCTCCTCGAATACGGCTGCCCCGCCATCAAGTATCGCACGCTCACGGAGATCGTCCCGGGCACGGCCGACCCCGCGCGCCTGGCCGCGCTGAGAGTCGAGATCGATGCGTACCCGCCCGCACGCCAAGTCGCGAAGAAACAGAAGGATACGGGGGTATGGGGCGGCAATCTGCTCGGCGTGACGCCGAACAAAGCAGCTGGTATCAAGGACGTTGGGACCCTGCACCAGTACCGCCGGCTGGTCGAGCTCGGCTGGACCCAGGAATCGCGGCCGTTGAAACTGGGCAGCCGGCTCCTGTTCCGGCTGGTGTCACGCGACGAGGACCCGAAGCTGCTGTTCGAGTTCCAGAAGTTCGGGACCGCGGAGATCGGCGTGGAGCCGTGGATCCGCGAGATCATCCGCGAAGCGACCGCGGCCGCGCTCGCCCAGGCGGGCCTCGGCGAGGATCCTCGCGTTCGCGGCGCCGCGCACCGCATCGCGAACGACATCTCGCAGTTCCTCCGCAGCGAGCTCGTCGAGAACCCCCTGGTGAAGTCCGGGGGGAGCTGGGTCCTGCACCCGCAGGCATATCCGCCCACCATCTTTTCGGTGGCGCTGCTGTCGCTGCTGCCGGCGGTCCAGCGGGAGCGTGCCGCCCTCGTCGAGCGGCTCGGCGGGTATCTGGCCCAGCCGGGCATCAAGAAGTCGTTCGGTGTCGTGTGCGGGAAGAAGGTCTTCAAGCCCAATTTCGTGCTGCTGGGCGACCCGCTGAAGGTGTCGAGCTCGGGGCAAACCGACGACCTCCCCTTCGCCTTGTACTGGATGGAGCTGCTCGCGCGGCTGGGCGTGCTGCAGGCTTCGGCCACAGCCCCGCGCCTCTGGATTCGGCTGCTGAAGGACTGCGACGAGCGCGGGGTCTGGAGCCCGAAGGGGCTGCGCTCGCTCCCGCGCCGCAAAGCGCCATGGTCGTACCACGCCTTCCCCCTGCAGGAGGGGAAGAACGTCGAGAGCCGTCAGGTGGACGTCACTTTTCGAATGGCTCTGATCGCTCGCCTGGCCGGTTGGGACATCACGACGTCCTGAGAGATCCGCCCTCGAGACATTGACTGCCGCTGCGGTAGTAGCTAATGCTACTACTATGCCGAGGCTCGTCGATTTCGGCTTCACGCCCACCGAAGCCAAGGTCTACCTCGCGTTGCTCCCCATCTCTCCTGCGACGGGATACGTCGTGGCGCAGTCGGCGAAGCTCGCCCGGGCCAATACGTCNNTCACCGGTTATGCCGTCGCGCAGGCCGCGAAGCTCGCGAGGGCCAACACGTACGACGCCCTGGAGGGCCTGGCGGCCCGCGGGGCGGTCACCCGGCTGCCGGGCAAGCCCGCGCGGTTCGCGGCGCTCGATCCGGATGCACTGGTGGGACGGTTGCGGCGCCAATTCGGCGGCGGGCTCGACGCCCTCGCTGGGGCGCTGAGTCAGATTCGACGTGCCGAGCGCGCGCCGAATCCGACGGACGTGGAATCGATCGCCGATCGGGCTTCGCTGCTGGAGCGGGCGGCAACCTGCGCGAGCGGAGCGCGGACCGAGCTCCTGGCTGTGGTCGGACCGTGGGCCGCGGACACGTACCCTGCGCTCGAGAGTTTGCGCGGCGGCGTGAGCGCTCGGGTGCTCTCGCTCGGAGCGCCGGCGCCGGCCGGAGCGACCGTGCGAGCGGTGGCGGCTCGAGAGATCGAGGCCTACTGGGGCGGTCTGCCGGTCGCGCTCGTGGCAGACAGGCGGCGGGCAGTCTGTGGCGTCGTGCTGGGAAGCGAGGACGCGGCCGGAATCGCCACCGGGCATCCGGGCGTCATCCCCTTCCTGCGCCACCTGCTTCGGCGCGAACTCGCGTCTGCGTCACCGCAGCGCGTATCTTGAGCCCGACTACGGCAGGGAGTCCCGGTGTCAGCGGAAGCGGACGATGGGTTGGCGCGGCAACTGCGAGCGCTGCGGCGCGAGTATCTCGCGGACTCGGCTCAGCGCGTGGACGAGCTCCGCGGCCTGCTGGCGCGGCTCGCCAAGGGCGAGCGCGTCGCGCTGCGCGAGCTGACGCAGGCCTTCCATCGGCTGGCCGGATCGGGAGGGTCCTACGGATTCCCCCTGGTGAGCACCCAAAGCCGCGACGGCGAGCGACTCGCCACCCGACTGGCTGCCGAAGCAGGGCCGATTGCCGACACGGACATCGCGTCCCTGCGCGGCTGCGTCGATGCGATTGCGCTCGCCTTCGCAGAGGCGCGCAGCACTCTGGACAAGGAGCCTCCCGACTAAGCCTGCCTCCGAGCTTGACCCTGGAGCAGAACGCCCGTATCATCCGCTATCAACCGCACGGTTGAGGACACAGTGGCGATAGCCCGGGAGGCGCCGCGCCGTGAGCGCATCCTGTCCGCAGCAGCGGCGGAGTTCGCGCGCCATGGATTCGCGGGTGCGCGTGTAGAGCGCATTGCTGCGACCGCCGGCGTCAATAAACAGTTGCTGTTTCACTACTTCGGATCAAAGGCAGGGCTCCATAGGGCGGCGCTGTCGTCCCTGTTGGACCACTCGATCACGACCATCCCCGCATCTCGGGCACCAGTCGAGCGCCTCAGAGAGCTGACCGCAAGTCTCAGCGCCTTGATCGCATCACATCCCTCTTTGCTCACGCTTGTGGCCTCCAAGGCGGGGAATCCCGACGGTGCTGCCATGGCAAGCGACTGGCTCTCACGTGGGAAGCAGGCGGTGCGCCAGATCCTCCAGGACGGACAGCGCGCGGGTTACTTGCGGGATGACGTCGAAGTGGACGCCGTTGCGGAAGTTATTATGGGAGCTACGCTTGGAATGACGACGGCCGGCGATCCTGAGACCGCCGGCCGACGAGACGGCTACCGAGACACTCTCCTTAGAATGACGCTGGACTACTGCTCGTGGAGGTGAGGCGAGGAGCTGTCAACCATATGGTTGACTAGCGCCGCACCGAAGTGGACAGCAGCTCGTCCACGGCCTTCGCATCGTGACTGCGCAGCGCGAGGGCCAGGACCTCCTCCAGCGTCTCCACGGGATGGAACTGCAGTCCTTTCCGGACCTCCTCCGGCAGGTCCTCGAGCTCGGGCTCGTTCTCCTTCGGCAGAACGATCTCCGTGATCCCTGCGCGCGCGGCCCCGAGCACCTTCTCCTTCAGGCCGCCGATGGGCAGCACGCGGCCGCTCAGCGTCACTTCGCCGGTCATGGCCAGGTCGTGCCGCGCGGCGCGCTGCGTCATCGCGCTCACCAGGGCGGTCGCCATCGTGACGCCCGCCGAGGGGCCGTCCTTCGGGATCGCGCCGGCCGGAACGTGCACGTGGACTTCGCGGTCCTTCAGCGCATCTTCCGGCACGCCCAGCGCGGCCGCATGCGTCTTCGCATACGTCAGCGCCGCTCGCGCAGACTCCTTCATCACGTCACCCAGGTGTCCGGTCAGCACCAGCATCGTTCCCCCGCC
>DOUU01000499.1 GCA_003520425.1 Deltaproteobacteria bacterium | reverse complement strand
TCGCTGGGAGACCGACCCGGAAAACGCCGCCGCTCAATCCCCTTCCAAGGCCCTTCCCTGGGAGCTTCCCTCGTAGGGGCGCTGCTTGTTTACCCTGACGTAGGAAGGGCCGCGCCCTCTTTTGTAGCGCCGGCGTCCCGCGCCGGCCCGCGCCGGCCTTGCCCTTTCTCTTGCGTGGGCGGAGAAGTTCCTTCGCCGACGGGAAGGAGAGGGGTCGGTCGCGGATTTTGGGCCGCGCTCAGGCGGCGGCCCTGGGGATCGAAAATCGGATAGCGGGCAAGGCCGCGCCGCTCCAAGAAGTAGTGAAGCGAGACCCTGAGCACGCCGAGGCCATAGGTCACCGAGCGGCGGAAGTTGATCGAGGAGGCTTCGTCGAAATAAGCAGCCGGGCAGCTGATCTCGCCAATCTCGAACTCTGCGTACAGGATCTGCGCCAACATCTGGTTGTCGAATACGAAATCGTCCGAATTCTCGAGCAAGGGGAGGGTCTCTAGCACCTCTCGCGAAAAGGCTCGGTAGCCGGTGTGGTATTCCGAAAGCTTGGCACCGCACAGGAAGTTCTGCGCCGCCGTAAGAAATCGGTTCGACGCATACTTGTAGAGCGGCATGCCGCCGGCTCTCGCTCGTCCGCCGAGCACGCGGGAGCCGAGGACCACGTCATAGGGCCCGTCCGTAATCATGCTGATCATGGGGGCAATCAGGGTTGGCGTGTATTGATAGTCGGGGTGCAGCATCACCACGACGTCGGCGCCGAGCCGCAAGGCCTCCGCGTAGCAGGTCTTTTGGTTGCCCCCATAGCCAAGGTTCTCTTGATGCACGAGGGTCCGCAAGCCGAGCTCCCGGGCGACGCGCACGGTGTCGTCGCTGCTCGCATCGTCCGTCACCACAACTTCGTCGACGATGTCGAGCGGCACTTCGCGGTAGGTGCGCTCAAGCGTCTTCGCCGCGTTATACGCGGGCATCACGACGACGATCTTCTTCCCGTGGAACACGACGAGCTGTTATCCTGCTGGCGCTCCGGAACCGTTGGTTTTCGGCACTCGCCCGGGTGGCGAAATCGGTAGACGCGGGCGACTTAAAATCGCCTGGCCACGTGCCGTGCAGGTTCGATCCCTGCCCCGGGCATCTTGATCGCTCCGCTATCGGTGGAGCGCGGTCGGCCGCACCAAGGCCCGCACTTCCTCGGCCTCGAGCAGCCGCTCGAGCGCCTGCCGGTCCAGCAGCGTCGTCCGCTGGTAGCCGAGCTCCGGCACGTCGAGCTCCAGTCGATAGATCTCTCGCGGATCCTTGAGCACGCGGCGGATCCGCAGGCGGTCCCCCCCTCCACCTTCCACAATCTCATTGCGCAGGGAACTCAGGATTCGCTGGACGCGGCGCTCACTTCGCAGCGTCGGATCGAGAAACGCCTCGAAGCTGCGATTGCGGCTCGCGATCTTGTAGCCACCGCGGGGGGTCATGGCGGGCGCGAGGATACCCGCAACGCCGGGCGAGGTTCAAGCCGGGAACTCATGCGTCCGGCGGCCGCAAGCGCCCCTCGTGCTCGCGCGTGGTGAGCAGCCGCTCGAGCGCTTTGAGGCCTGCGGATGTGGCTCCGAGGAACTCGATACCAACGCCGGCCTCTTCATGGTGCCCCGGTGGCGCAAGCACCCGGCGTGCCCATGCGACGCGCCCGGTCGCCTCGAGCGGCGTGCCGTCGGGGAGCGAGACCTCGAGCAGAACCCGCCGACCCGGCGCCAGGGGCTCAGGCGTGCGGATGAAGACGCCGCCGCGCGAGACATTCCCGCACCACTCCCGTGACAGGCGGAAGAACGGTCGACCCGTATACGGGTCGGTCTCCGCGTCGATCGTGGAGATCCGGACCGGGAGGCTCAGCGCGAGGCGGCGATAGCGACGGCGATTGATGCTTTCCTCGGAGACGGACATGACGACACCCCTCGGACGGCATCGGCCGGGCAAGGATCCGCTTGAGCCCGGCACGCGCACGCAGGGAGGCGGCTCAAGCCAAAGCGCAGCCACGTCGAAGAGAGCCTGGGGACCGCTGCTCAGGATCGCACCCCAACGCGAGGACGCATGGGCGAATTGCCGGTCCGAGAAGGGCCGCTCGAGGAGCTGGAAATCAGCGGGCGGCTGCGCCAGCAACTCGGCCTCGCTCCGGATGAGCCGGTGCGCCTGCTCGACGCAGGCGTCCGAACGATCCTGCTCGAGCGCTGTGGCGGCCCTGCGAGTGCGGCCTTGCCGTGGGACCATGAGCTTGTCTTCACCGCAAACGTGCGCGCGTTCCCTCTGGCCGACCTGCTGGGCGTCGTGCACAGCGCCGGGAAGTCGGGCTTCCTGTTCTTCACCTGCCGAGATCACACGAAAAGCGTCTTTTTGCACCGCGGCGAGGTCGTATTCGCGAGCTCGAACCAGCGCGTGGATCGGCTCNNGTGTGATCTCCCTCGAGCAGCTGCGCGAGGCGGAGAGACGCTTCAACCCACCGGATCGCTTCGGAAAGACGCTGGTCGAGCGCGGATTCCTGACCCCTCGTGAGCTGTGGCACGGGGTGAAATACCAAGTCGAGGAGATCGTTCGCTCCCTGTTCTCCTACACGACAGGCACGGTCTATCTGTGGGAGGGAGACGTCCAACCCGACAACGTGGTTCGCCTCTCGCTCCCCACGCGGCGGCTTGTCGCCGAAGGCATTCAGCGTCGCGACGAGCTGCTCAGGTTCCTGGCCCTGCTGGAAGACCCGCGGGTACACCTCGCACCGGTCGAGGGCAAGGAGGCGAGTCTTGCCGGCGGGGAGCGCATGCTCTTTGAGGCCCTCGGCTCGGAGCGCGCCTTCCCCGCGCTTTGCCGGCGCGTCGGGCTGGATCCGCTGTCGGCGGCTCGCACCGTACAGCTCCTGCGCCTTGTGGGAGCTGTGAGACTGGTACGCACCAGGGAAGACGAGGGGTTTCTTGGAGAGTCGGATCTGCGTCGTCACGACGAGGAGCTGCTGCGCGAATGCGTGGCGAATCATTTAAAACTCTTGGCAGAGCTCACAGCGCCGATCGTGGCGGTCGAAGGCGCCGCTTCGTTCCGGGAGCGCTTCCAGCGGGTCCTCGAAGAAACGTCGCAACGCTTCCCCTCGCTCTTGAAGGACATCACGGTCGGCGCGGGCGCCGTGCTCGATCCGGAAGAGGTGACAGGCCGTGCTCTTCGCCTCGCGGGCGACCGGGAGGGCCAGGTCAGCGCTGCGCTCGGCGAGCTCGTCTCTTACNNCTCTCCTACGTGGAATTCGAGCTCAAGAACCACCCCGGAATCGAGGAGCCCGATCGATTCCTGGCTGGGGTTGAGGAGCTGCGAGCTAAGATCGGTCCCTGAGCGGAGGCGGCGGCTCGGGACGCCCGCCCGCAAGAGGGAGGGGGACCCGCCCTCTTTTTTTCGCGCCCTCTGGCGAAAATGACCTGCGTTCCGGCCGGGCTCCACCATGCGCGAGAGCGAGCCGCTCTTCGGCTTCCATGTCGTCCGCGAAGCCTTAAACGCCCGCCAGCGCAAGCTGGGACGCTTGCTTGTGGCCGCAGACCACAGGGGTCCTGAGCTTGAGGGGCTCATCGCGCTTGCCCGCGAGGCAGGGGTTTCCATCGATTTCGTGAGCAGGGGTGAGCTTGCCACCCGCGCGGGTGCGGCCGCGCGAACGCAGGGCGTGGTGCTTGAAGCAGGCCCCATTCCTGAGCGGACCCTTGCCACCCTCCGCGGCGGTGGGCGAGGCCGGCGGCGGCTTGTGGCCCTCGATGGGGTGGAAGACCCTCAAAATCTCGGCGCCATCGTCCGAGTGGCGGAAGCGGCCGGGGTACAGGGCCTCATCCTCACGCGCCATCGTTCGCCGCCCCTCAGCGCGGCCGTCGCTCGGGCGAGCGCCGGGGCGATTGAGTATCTCCCGGTCGCGCGGGTTCCGAACTTGGCACGCGCCTTGGAGGAGCTCCGGGGAGACGGCTTCTGGACGGTGGGCGCTGACCCTGCCGAAGGTGACGACCTCTTCTCGGCCCCCGACCGCACCTTCCAAGGGGACCTCGTGGTGGTGCTGGGTGCCGAGGGCAAGGGCCTGCGCCCGGGAGTCCGGGCCCGCCTCGACCATCGTCTGCGCATTCCCATGGAGGGCCGGATCGCTTCGCTCAACGTCTCGGCCGCGGCCGCCGTGCTGCTCTTCGAGATCGTGCGCCGCTCCCGGCGCTGGGCCGGCCACGGCTCACCCTAACCGGGGCGGGGGCCCCCACTGGCGAGGCCGTTGCCGCACGGAAGCTGTGCGCCTATAGTCCGCGTCGTTCCTCAACAAGCTGGCGTAGCTCAATCGGTAGAGCGGCTGATTTGTAATCAGCAGGTTAAGGGTTCGAGTCCCCTCGCCAGCTCCGAGAATAGGGACATCGAGAGGCGCGAGAATCGGTCGGGTCAAGGGTCCGAGAGGGTCTGGCACGCCATTCGGGTCGGGCCGAGCCATACGAGGGCAAGTTTCAGCAATCCCGCGGTCAAGGGGCACATCGTGAAACGATGGCACCCGGGGGGCCGGGGCTGCTTACACTTTTTCCGGTCTTTTGGCGGACCGCTGGGGACGAGGCCCAGGGCGTCTCGTGGCAAGGAAGCGGAGAGGTACCGAAGCGGCCAAACGGGGCAGACTGTAAATCTGCTGGCTTTAGCCTTCGGAGGTTCGAATCCTCCCCTCTCCACCACGGGTTCGACCCGGGTCAAGAATGACGGACGGAGTACGCGCGGGCGGGAATAGCTCAGCTGGCTAGAGCACGAGCCTTCCAAGCTCGGGGTCGCGGGTTCGAATCCCGTTTCCCGCTCCACGCGCGACCGAGCCGAACGGGGGAGTCGCTGACGGCCGTGGTTGGGATGTCGGACGGGTGAGACGGGATGGACCGAGGCCCACGTAGCTCAGTTGGTAGAGCACGTCCTTGGTAAGGACGAGGTCAGCGGTTCAATCCCGCTCGTGGGCTCCAGACTCTAAAGCCGGGGGAACAGAGAGCGATGGCCAAGGCGAAGTTCGAGCGGACGAAGCCGCACGTGAACGTGGGGACGATAGGTCACGTGGACCATGGGAAGACGAC
>DOUU01000167.1 GCA_003520425.1 Deltaproteobacteria bacterium | reverse complement strand
CTGGCGGAAAGAAGCCCTTGAGGCCCCCACCAAGCTGCGGCCCAGTCACGGCGCAGGATCGAGTTGAGGACGCTCAGAGCAAGGCCGAGACTCAGAAACGCAACGCCGAAGGCGATTCCCACGCGGAGCAGGCGGGCCACATCCCCGAGCGGGCGGAACCAAAGCGCCGGGAGCAGATCCTCACGCCCGAACACGCTCCCGTAGGCAAAACCGAACACGACTGCGGAGATCCCACACTCCATGAGGATGACCCCGTAGTCGCGATAGCGCGGGATGTAGCGGAAGATCCACCAACCCGCCGCCGCCACCACAGCACCTTGGCCGACATCGCCAAACATCAGGCCGAACATGATCCAGAACGCTGTGGCCACGAGGGGCGTGGGATCGAGCTCGCCCCATCGCGGCGCACCGAACGCGCCCACCATCCGCTCGAAGGGACGGAACAGAGCGGGATTGCGCAGGAGAATGGGTACCGCCTCCCGGTGTGCGACGACCGAGTCGATCGACTGCGGCTCTTCGACGCGCACGTAGCAGCGGCCGCCCGTGGCACGCCTCAGCGCTGCCCGCACGGCTTCCACCTGCGCGCGTGGCACCCAGCCGGAGATGAAAGAGATGGATTCGCTGCGCTGGGCCAGCGCTTGCGCCTCAAGAGAAAGCAGGCTCCGCTCGATGGCGGTGCGGGCGCGTGCCAGGGGCAACGCAAGGTTCCGCCGATCGGTCTCGAAGCTTTGATCGAGCTCACGCAGGGCTGCCTGCGCTTGCTCGAGCTTCCCTTCGTGCGCGTGCGCCGCATCGACAACGATTCCGGAGGCATCGGCCGGGAGTTCTAGACGCTCAAAGCCGACCGCGCGCAGTGCCCGCTCCAGCGTCTCGCGTTCGCGGCTCGGAACAAACGCGAAGATCAAGCGCCGTCCAGCCATTCGCTCGAGAGGAATGATGCGGTGCGGGATGCGTGCCAGGCTTTCCTCCAGCCGGCCCACTTCGCGCTGTTCGAGCCAGCCACACACGCCGACCAGGTATCGCATGGCCCGCACTGCGCTCAGATCCACGCCGCTCGGCGCGAGCGTCCTCACGGCACGGAGCTCATGCTCGAGTCGCTCAATCTCATCCCGCACCCGCGTTCGCTCGTTGCGCAGGAACTCCATCCTCGCGGTCCACTGGCCAAGCTGCGGCTCGATCTCCGTGATGTCGGGGGGCGGGGTGTCCCCGAGCTCTCGTGGCGGGGGCGGCGCATAGAAGTGGGTCAGCACCTCAAGGCGCCGCAGTGCGTCGAGCCGCTCACGTCGCGGCTCGGCCACGTCACAGGGCCGCACGCCGCCGTCCCAATCCTCGCGGCCGGCCAGGTCGAGCAGGTGCAATACGCCGAGCGAACCGACCTGCTCGATCGCGGCGTCGAGGTCCACTCGGGGCACGAGGAGCAGCACGCGACACATGGGAGACGCCCGAAACATCACCCGCGCTCCGTCGCGACGCCCTCGAGGATGCGCGACTCAGACCAGGCGAAGTGCTTTCCCTCACAAAGCCGCCGCAAGTCGGCAGCCAGCGTTTCCTCCAAGATCAAGTAGGCGAGAGGAATGCCGAGCCGGAATGGATTCCGAGAGAGCTCGCGGGAGACTTCGCGGGCCAGCAACCGCTCCAGCGAGAGCTCGAGCGCGGGCGGCGTCTCCGCGTCAGCAAGGACGGCCCGGTACGGTGTGTGAGCGAGGGCCGCGGACCACCGGGCGGGGGGCACCTCCGCAAGGACGGCTCGCTCCGCAGAGCCGAGGAACCGGCCCGCGCGAATCGCGTACAGCAGCACTTCCTCCGGAGCGAGACCGTGATAGACGCGCAGGCGCGCGGACCGGCCGAGGTTCACGCAATCGAGCTTTGTGCCGAGGACGCGGGTCGCCGACTCGCGGTCGCCCCGGTCAAGCCGGCCAACGCCTTCCCACAGCCGCTCGTACACCTCGCGCTCTGCGACGGTCTCAAGACGAAAGCGTTCGGCGCCCGCCGCGCCGGCAGCGCGCATATGCCGACGGAGCACGAGCCCAAAAGGAAGCGGTGGCAGGAAGGACACCGCATCGACGAGCGTCTGGGCCATGAGCAGCTCCTGCGCTTTGTCGCCCGGACCCAGGTCTCCTACGGCGTACAGGAGCGGGCGAATTCCCTCATAGGGAGTCCGCAGCTCTACGGCGCGAAGGAGAAGCTTCAGGTTCTCGCACTCGTATCGGGCTCGGTAGCTCTCCACCACGTCACAGGCCGGTCCGTCCAAAAGCGCAAGCACGACATCAAAGGCAGCGAGCACCGCACCGAGGTCCGTCGTGGCACCGAACGCCGCCAGCTCGCGTCGGAGCGACAGCTCGTCGGGGTAGGCAGCGAGAGTTTCGAGCTGGCGACGCCCGGGCAAACGTGCGAGTCGCGCCCGGACGCGCGCATTCAGATGGGCGTAGCGGCGCAGTGCGGAGCTCATTCCCGCCCGGCCGCCATGGCATCCGAAGGGCGCGCTCGCTTCACCTCGCCTCCGAGAGTAGGATTGCCAGCACAGCTTCGATCGCGGCCGCGCTCGCTTGTGTCGCCCTGGCGACATCTGCCTCACAAGCGCGGGCCCCTTCTGCCGCAATCCGCGCTGCCTCTTCCTCTCCTTGGGCGCTCCGCTCCGCGCGGGCGGCAGCGGTGCGTGCCGCTTGTGCGGCGGTCGCGTCTTGGAGGAGCCTTGCGGCGCGTTCGTGGGCGTCGGACTCGATTCGCTGGGCCTCCTGCTCCGCCACGTTCACCGTGCCGCGTGCCTCGGCCTCGACCTCCAGGACCCTCGTCAGTTCGGGATTCACAGCGGCAGCGCTCCACTCCGGCCGGTCATCCACCGCCGATTGGGGAGCGGGGGCGACCGGAGTCCTTTGCACAGCATAACCCTTGCGCGCAGCGGGCGGGACCTACGCCCCTCGCGTCGAAGGGGTCTCACCCCTCGCGGCGTCCGCGATTGACGCAGGCGGAGGCTGGGCCTAGGGTCGCGTGCCCTCGGTCTGGAATGCGTGCTATGCAGATACCCCCTTCGACGTGACAGGGTGTTGAGGGCGGAGGAGGAGATCGCAGTCATGGCCACACATACGATCCATGGGTTGATCGAGCACCAAATGCGGCGCTGGGAACTAGAAGGTCGCCGCGCCACTCCGCCCCGCCGTCAACCCTGCGTGGCGATCTCGCGTCAGATCGGGGCCGGTGGCACCGAGCTCGCAGAGCGGATTGCTCAGCGTTTCGGGTACAGCGTCTTCGATCGAGAAGTCGTGAAGGGAGTCGCGGAAAGCGCGGGGGTATCGGCGCGGCTTGTGGAGGGGCTGGACGGTCACGTNNTACCTGCGACATCTCGTTCAGGTCATCATGACACTCGCGGAGCGCGGGGGCGTCGTGCTCCTCGGCCGCGGATCGCCCATCATTTTGCGGCCCGAGCGCGCTTTACGGCTGCTGGTGGTCGCCCCGTTCGAAACCCGCGTGGAGCGCCTCGCCGCCGGCCGGTCGATCTCGAAGGAGCAAGCCTCGGCCATCGTGAAGCGTGCGGATGTGGAACGAAATGAGTTCCTGCGACATCACTTCGGCGTGGTTCAATCGGATGCGACGCTTTATGACCTCTCGCTCAATCTTGGGACGCTTTCCCTCGACGCAGCGGAGCGGCTTGAGAGCGAAGCGCTGCACGACCGCTTTCCGCACGGCGCCTCCGCCTAGGCGTTCCGCGGGGATGAAGTGCGAGACGCCATCCAAAGCAGCTAGTCCGCCTGGGCTAGGTTGGCGATGGCCGAGTCACCCCGATCCGAGTCGGTTTTACGGATCGTGTGAGGAGTTCCGCGATCCGCGAGCTTGCAGCGTGGGGAAGCATTCGAGCCAAGTTTGCAACCGTCCTATTCTTGAGCCCCGGCACACACAAGACCGTGCCCCTCTCCAGCGCCGCGAGTGACTCCGCCACCACTTCCGCGGGCTCCATCCAGAAGAACTCGGGGACACGGGATGCGTCCGCTCGCGCTCTTGCGAAGATCTCCGTGTGCGTGAGGCCTGGACACAGCGCCTGGACCCGGATGCCTGTGCCTCGCAGTTCCACGTGCAGCGCCTCCGTGAAACTGTTCAGGAATGCCTTCGTCGCACCGTAGACCGCAAAGCTCGGCGTTGGCACGAAGGCCACAGTCGATGAGACGTTGATCACCGCGCCGCGGCCCCGGCGAATCATCCGCGGAAGCGCTGCGTGCACGAGGCGCACCACGGCAAGAACGTTGACCCGGATCTCCGACTCCTCTCGCGACCACTCGCTTCCGGCGAAATGCCCGAACTCGCCCATCCCGGCGTCGTTGACCAGCAGCTCGAGCCTTGGTTCCCGAGCAATGCGCTCACCGACACGGCAAAGGCCAGCTGCGGTCGAAAGGTCCGCTGCGAAGGGTTCGCTGGCCACCCCGTGGGCCTCGCTCAGCTCGTGAGCGAGTGCGGCGAGTCGACGTCGGCGCCGTGCGACGAGCACGAGATCAAACCCATCACGAGCCAGGGCACGTGAAAACGCCTCGCCGATGCCGGAAGAAGCTCCCGTCACGAGCGCGACCCCTCGTCCACGCTGCTTCCGTACTGCTCTTCCCATCCGGTTCTCCCTGCCCTTCCTCCAAGCTAGGGCAGAGTGTGTCAGATCCGGGCGCGGCCCGAGCACAAAGATCCGTCTTCGGCTGGCTTGCTGCGGCAGTCGGCGAGCCGGGGAGAGCAGCCGCAAGGAGGACCGACGCTCGACTCCGGGGCCGGTCGGACGGCGCGGAGGGGTGTCGTTTACGGCCCCTCTTTTCTGCTGGCTCCTTCCCCGAAGAAATCTCGGATTGCTGCGTGGGTCTCGGCCGAGCGCTCGACCTGAGGCACATGCCCGCAGTCGAGCTCGATATGGCGAGCTGCCGGCACGGCACGCCTCACGTGCGAGGCGAACCCGATCGGAACCAGGCGATCCGCTTTGCCCCAAATGAAAAGGCTCGGCGCACTTAGCCCAGCAAGACGGGTCCAGAATCCGTCCGCCCCGTGTGGTTCCTCAAGGTAGATCTGCCGCGCCGCGGCGTAGAAGGCCATGCGTCCCCGGGGAGTGAGATAGGCGCGCAGGAACTCGTCCACCCCGGCCTGCACCCAGCTGAACTCGGCGACAGGGAGGATCTGGTGGACCACGGCCTCGACCACAGAACGCGGGGTGACCTGCAGGAGTCCGAGCTCCGGACGGAGCAGCCGGACCAGAGGCGCCCACGGCCGCTGGCGCAGCCAGGCGAGGGATGGCGCCAACATGACGAGCCGTCCCACCCGTTCGGGGTAACGCAGGCCGAGCTCGAGCGTTGCCCGACCGCCCATGCTGTTGCCGATGACATGCGCGCGTTCGAGCCCGAGTGCATCCATCAGATGGACGACCGAGCGGGCAAAGAACTCCGGGTCGTAGACCGCCCGCAGGGGCTTTGCCGAATCGCCAAACCCGGGAAGGTCAAGTGCAATCAATCGGAACGAGTCCGCAAGTGCCGAGACGGTCGGCAGGAACGACCCCTTGGTTGCGCCCAAGCCGTGGATCAGGATGACCGGTTCGCCGACGCCGGCCGTGAGAAAGGAGAGCTCGCCCGAGGCGGTCTCGATCCGTCGAAACCGTAGACGCTCAGGTCCCGTCATCCCGCTTGTCGCCGCGAGCAAGCTGACTCCGAGGTGAAGGTTATGGCGAATCCTGAGGTGCCCGCTGCGATAGGCGTCCATTCCCCCCCGAAGGTCGCGGGCGATCGTGCCCCAGGTCTGCCGGTCGGCGGTCAGGGTGGCGTCCGGTTCCGAGCGCTGCTCCTCCGCCCGGAGTCTTGCACCCGCACCATCGACAAAGACGTCCCACCTGCCATCGCTCGGCACGACCAAGCGGATCTGCGCACGTCGTTGGGGCGCGTCGAATGCGCTCGAATCGAAGCGCTCGATCAGAGTCCGCAGGCTCAAAGGCGCTGAAGAAGAGACTTCCATCACTGCAAAAACCCCCCTTGGAACCGCGGCTCCCCCTCGGCGGCCTCAGCTCGCGGCGGCAGCTCGGGTGCGGCCTCCGCCTCCGTGAGGAAGGTCGGGAACGCGAGCGCAAGCGGCAGCCGGAACACGAATCGCTGACCGACCACGCGGAAACCCGCACCTCGTACTTGCGCTCGCATCCGCGCGCGTGTCGGCCAGTGGCAGGGCTCACCGACCGCGCGAGACACTGCGCTCGCCGCCGAGGCGAGCCACTCCGCGGGGGGATTCACGAGCGACACGAGGATCCGCCCTTTTGGAGCAACCACTCGACGGAATTCCCTGAGCGCCGCACCCTGATCCGGGAACCAGTGAAACGCCTCGGTCGAGACGATCGCGTCAAAGCTCGCGTCTCGGAACGGAAGCCGCAGCGCCGTCGCCTGGACCATCAGCGCCGCATCGCGTCGCCGCGCTGCGTGGCTGAGCATGCCGCGAGAGAAGTCGCAGCCTACGACGAACTCGCCTCCAATCTCCCGCCGCACGCGAGCGGCCAGAAGGCCGGTGCCGCAGCCTACGTCAAGGATCCTCCGGGCGCCGCAGGCGCGCAGTGCTCGTAGCACGGCATCGTGCCCGGGGCGATAAACGAGCCATTGTACGAGCGGCGCGTCGTAGACGAAGGACCACAGATCGAAGAGGCCTCGATCGGGTCCCTTCGCATCGCGCGGCCGGCGAACGGGTAGCCGCGTCGTGCGTGACGGGGTCATATGGACCGACGTTAGCGCCCCGCACGGGTCTCAATTGTCGCGGATGCGACAGCGGGACCCGAGTGCCGCGCTCCGGGGCCGACGGCCCCCGCCCGCCTCAGGCCAAGCCTTGCCGATCCGTGGCTTCCAGGAAGCTGCGGCCGTGGTGTTCAGCGCTGAACGAGACGAGACCGGTCAACGTGACAATCACGACAATCTCAAAGCCCGCCAAGGCCCAGGCGTATCCCACGCGGTCGCGCAGCGCGTATTGGAGGCTGTTCACCGGGGCCGCAAGGAGGACGCCCATCTGGTAGGCGAACCCCGGCACCAGTCCACGAGCGCGGTCGGGTGCAAGCTCGTTCAGGTGTGCCGGCACGATGCCCCATGCGCCCTGCACCATGAATTGCATGAGGNNTGCACGCCCATTTGGAGGAGGCCGGCCCCGATCATCAGGGTCAAAAGTGAACCGCCTCCGGCCCAGAGCGGGATTGCGAAGAGGCTCAGCAGGAAGGCGGCGACCATGCTGCGTCGGCGGCCGGCGCGCTGGGAGAACTGGCCGAAGGCAATCGCGCCAACGATCGCGCCCACGTTGTAGAAGATGGCGATCTGAGCAACGGTACCCGAACCCATCCCATGCTCGGACTTGAGGAAGTCGGGATACAGATCCTGTGTGCCGTGGGAGAGGAACATCATGAACGTCATCAGCATGACCAGGAAAGCAAACCGCCTCCCGTGCTGCCCGACCGTCCGTAGCACCTGTCCGAAGCTCGTCGCTCGGTGGACGCGCCAAGCTTCCGACTCCGGGACACTCGAACGGATATAAAGCGCAAGGAGCGCGGGTGCGCCGCCAATCCAGAACATGGGGCGCCAGCCGAGGTGGGGCAGTAGGATCCAGGAGGCGAATGCGGCGAGCAGGTACCCCACCGAGTAGCCGCTCTGGAGAAAGCCCGAGAGGACGCCGCGCCAGCGGGGNNGACGCGTGTTCCATGGCGAGCGACGCCCCGACACCCCACTCTCCTCCCATTCCGATGCCGTAGAGCGCGCGAAGTGCAAGAAAGACGGAGTAGTTCGGGGCGAACCCGCATAGCAGCTCGA
>DOUU01000187.1 GCA_003520425.1 Deltaproteobacteria bacterium | reverse complement strand
AGCCGATACCGAGTCCCCAGAGCAAGAAGCGATTGGTGACGAGCGGGTCGGCGAGGCCGAGACGCAGCCGTTTCCTCATGAGGGCGTAATACCGGAGCGACTCCCCCGAGCCCCACAGCAGGCAGCCGGTCGTGGTACAGGATTGAAGATGGAACCACAGGTCTACGTGCAGGGGCAGCACAAAGCCACCGGTGATAAGCTTCCCCGCGAAAAGGATCGCAAAGAGCAGGCCTGCGGCGGCCACGACTCCCTTCGCCCAGCGATCCCCGCTTCGGAACACGGTCCAGTTGAACACGTACGCGGCGAGAGCCCCGCCGCAGATCGCGAGGGTTGCTGCCGCGAGGAGGCACGCTGCAGCAGAGGGGTACCGTGGACCGAGAAGGAGCGCGAAGACGGTACCCGCAAAACCTGCGGGTCCAATGCCGAGGATGCCGAGTCCGATGAGGAGCTCGGGCAGCTGGCGGTTTCGGTGCGCGAGCCAGACCAGGCGCAGCCCGATCGCAAGGCTTGAGAGAAAGAAGGCGCCGAACCCGATCGCAATGACGACTTTCATCGGTCCCCCCGGGCGGCTTTTCGGCCTCCCGGAGGCCCGGATTTAGCCCCGGGGAGGGGCGGATCCCTCGCGCAGGGGAGGCAGCTCGAGCCGGACGGCCGCCTGCTGCTCGATCAGCAGGGCGAGGTCCGTCCAGTCGCGATCGCCAAGACCTGCGCCGATCGCCGAGACGAGGACCTGGCCGATTTGCGCTGCGACGGGGGTGGGGACGCCGTGTTCACGTGCGAGGTCGAGGATGAGGCTCGCGTCCTTGGCCGCCAGAGCCAATGCGAACTGGCTCGGCCGGCCCCGCTGGTTGATGCCCTCGACCGCAAAGTTCGTGAAGAAGTTTCCCGCACCGGCCGTGCGGATCACGTCCAACGTGGTGCGGAGGTCGAGCCCTGCCTTCGCGGCGAGGGCCAGCGCCTCAAGAGAAGCCCACGTGGTCGAGAACGCGACGAGACTATTGACGAGCTTGGCCACATTGCCTTGGCCAAGCGGCCCCACATGAAAGGAGGCGCGGCCGAGGGGCGTGAGCACACCCCGCGCGCGCTCCACCGCCTCGAGGTCACCGCCCAGCATAAAGACGAGTGCGCGGGACTTCGCCCCGATTGCACCGCCGCTTAGCGGAGCTTCCACCAGCCCACAGCCGGCGGCCGCAAGGCGTGCGCCAAGGGCCCGGACGGATGCGGGCGCGTTGGTCGAGAGATCGACGAGAAGGCGGCCCGGAGGGGCTCCGGCCAGCCACTGCGTCGTTACCTCGTCCACCGCCACGGGTGTGGGGAGGGAGAGCAGGGTGATCTCGCTGCGCCTCGCTACCTCTGCGGGGCCCGCGGCCGCGCTGGCGCCTGCGGCGAGAAGCGGCTCGCAACGCGATTTCGCCAGATCGAAGACGCAGACCTCGTGGTGGTCTGCAACAAGATTCGCGGCGATGGCGCTTCCGATGTTCCCGAGGCCGATCACACCGAGTTGCATCAGCGAGTCTCCCGAATCAGGTTCGCGCTGCAGCGAGCGCCGCGGCGTCCTTTTCGAGGTGGTAGAGACGAATCGGGTTGTCCCAGAGAGCCTTGCGCTTTGCATTGGAAGACAGGGCGTCGAGATTCACGAAATCTCGAATGGCATGCGGGAAGCTCCCGTCGCCGTGGGGGTAATCACTCCCCACCACGAGGACGTCGGTGCCGAAGATTTCTTCGACGTAGCGCGCCGATCGCTCGTCCACCTCACACGAGACAAAACATTGGCGGCGGAAATAGTCGCTCGGCTTTTGGGAGAGCCCCGTTGCCTCGCGCGATCCGTGAAATCCCTCGAAGTGTTCGTCCATGCGCTCGAGCCACCACGGCGCCCAACCTGCGGACGCCTCGAGGAAAACGCAGCGCAGCCGCGGATGACGCTCGAGGACGCCGCCCACGATCAGGTCCATGCATGCCCCCATGGTCTCCACGGCATGACAGATCATGTGGACCTTGAAAAGCTTGTCGTAGCGGTCGCGGCCAAACTGCGCGAGGTGGACGCCTGCGCCTTCATGGGTCGCGATGGGGACCTCCAAGCGCTCGACCTCGGCGAAGAATTCGTCATTGTCCGGATGGTCGATCGTCCGCCCGTTCACGGGATTCGGCCGGAGGAACACCGACTTCATCCCGAGCTCTTCCACGGCAAAACGCGCCTCTTCGGCCGCGATCTGTGGATCGTGGAGCGCGACCAGCGCAGCCCCCATGAGGCGACGCGGGTTGTGGCTGCAGAACTCGGCGAGCCAGCGGTTGTAGGCCCGGCACATCGCGGCGGCGAAGCCGGGGTCGTGCACGGCGCCTGCGAAGAGGCCGAGGCTCGGGTAGAGGAAGGCGGCGTCGATGCCGNNGAGCCAGCGGTTGTAGGCCCGGCAGACCGCACCCACGTAGCGACGGGGAAGTGCATCCGCGGATGCTACGAAGAGACCCCGCGATGGGTAGAGGACCATGAGGTCGATTCCCTCCTTGTCCATCGCCTCGATGTGGCTCGGAGCGTCATAGCCTCGGCGTGCAGCGTCCGCGAAACGTGGGTCAAACACATGGCGGGGATCGGTGGCTTCTTCTCGCCAGCCGGGAACGTCGGGCATCCGGTGACCAAGCACGTCGATCGTCATGATGCCGACGCCTTTGGGGGCCGAGGAGCGGAACTCGGGGTCGATGTAGTTCTCCCAGAGA
>DOUU01000347.1:7423-7724 GCA_003520425.1 Deltaproteobacteria bacterium | reverse complement strand
GCGGCAGGCGGCGAACTTGACTGCCCAGCTCCTGGCATTCGGCAGAAAGCAGACGGTCCAGCCTGAAGTCCTCGACCTGAACGACGTCGTGCGCGAGACAGCCGGCATCTTGCGCCGGTTGGTTCGGGAGGACGTCGAGCTGGAGTTTGTGCTCGCTCCGACTCTTCCGTGTGTCCAAGCCGACCGGAATCAGGTTCGGCAGGTGCTCCTCAACCTTGTGACCAATGCACGCGACGCGACGCGGCACGGGGGCCGCATCGAGATCCGCACCAACGAACACGTGGTCGAGGGCGAAGCGCTC
>DOUU01000347.1:0-7418 GCA_003520425.1 Deltaproteobacteria bacterium | reverse complement strand
CGCATCTTTGAGCCCTTCTTCACCACGAAGGCCGTCGGCCAGGGCACTGGGCTCGGCTTGGCGAGCGTCCACGGAATCGTCGAGCAGAACGGGGGGAAGATCGAGGTGGAGAGCGCGCCTGGGAAAGGTGCAACCTTCCGGATCTTCCTTCCGGCCACGGCCCGGACGGCGGGCGCTCTACAGCGGACCCTTGCCAAGCCCTCCACGGCGACCCCGGGAACGGTGCTTGTGGTGGAGGATCAGGAGAGCGTGCGGGGCGTCGTGGTCCGCGTCCTGCGGGGTGCAGGCTATCGGGTGCTCGAGGCCTCAGACGGGGAGAGCGGGCTCAGAGTGCTCGACCAGCAACCGAGCATCGATGTCCTGCTGACGGACATCGTGATGCCGAGGCTCGACGGGCGGTCGCTCGCATCCCGGCTGCGCAAACGGTGGCCGGATCTGCCCGTGCTGTTCACCTCGGGCTATGCGCAAGAGACGGACCGCTCGTGGCTCTCGTCGGACGAAAACGCAGCCTTTCTGGCCAAGCCCTTTACGCCGCGCGAGCTTCTTGAAGCGGTTCAGAGGATGTTGGGCGCATCACGCACGGGTCTCGCGTAGGGTTCCCAACCGCCTGTTCGGCGGCCAGGAGGCATCGGCTCTCAGCCCGCGGTGTCGATCCCGGTGAGAGCAGCGCGCACCTCCAGAACGCCGATGTGCGGCTCTGCCGTCGCCTGCTCAAGGCTCGCTCCGCGACAGCTCGACGCACGCGCGCACAGCCGCCCTCGCGGCTGCCCTCGCGGCGCGGCCCGAGTCTCGGGCCAGTGCCAAGAGCACGGGCAGCCGCCCGGGATGAATCACGAGGTAGCGCACAACGGCGCGCAGGTTTGGCGAACCGTCGGGCTTGACCAGGCCGAGAATGTCGATCGGAAGCTCGCCTACGCGATCGCTGATCGCGCGCACGACCGACCAGGGACATTTGCGGCGTACACACACCGCCGCAATCGAGGCGGTCTCCATGTCGACCGCGATCACGCCACGTGCGGCGAGACGCGTCACTCGCTCTGGCCCGACGACAAACTCGTCTGAAGTCTCCAGCAGACCCCGTGCCGGAAGTCCGGCGAGCGGGGCCGGCGCGTAGGTCTGGCCGCTTGCCCCATCGATTACGAGCTCGGGGACGACCAGATCGCCGATGGCCACGGCCGGCCCGACTCCTCCTGCGATCCCGACGACAATCAGATGGTCCAGCGGTTCGGAGTCGAGGAGGTGCTCTGCGGCTCGCGCCGCCGCGCGCGTGCCGATGCCCGTCTTTGCTGCCACGGCGGTGGCGGTGCCCACTCGGCCCCGATACACAACGCACTTGTCGAACCGGTCGGGGCGGAGCGAAGCCGCGCGGACGATGGGACGGAGTTCCGTGGGCATCGGCGCGAGAAAGCCGACGTGAAGGACGCTTTGCACTCTAGACGTGGGCAAATCGCGGCTCGTGTTCGGGGGCGGCTTCTCGCGATCGCGACCTCCCACCCAAGTGAGGGAAGCTCACGATCTTTAAGGTCGAACTCGGGCAGCGAGGCGCTGTGTAGATGGTCGATCGACCCATCCTTCGAGCCTCGCATATCCTGCGGCGCAAATGCCAGTGTGCCCACAGGGCATACTGCGACCCGCGCCTCGCGGGGAGGGGACTCGAGGACTCGGTCAAGGCGTGGATGCCGGCGCGATCGGGCCGGACCCCCGAGTTGCGAAGCGGGGCCGAGGGGACGCTCATCTAAGCTTCGCCGCCCCGCATCTCCGATGTCATCAGCGACTCGGATTCGGGGCAGGGTCCAAGGTCCGTTCCGAATCAAACAGCCTCGTTCAGATCCTGGCCTTGCGCATAGGAACAAAGGTGATCGTCTGGTGGTTTGGCAGAGGGTACGCACGAGCGTCTTGACTCACGTAGCCGCAGACGCGATAGAGCCGCTCGCCGGGGAGGGTCGCGAGCAACTCGGCACACCGGAAGCCGCGCGCCCGGGCGCTCTGCTCGCAATGCTCGAGCATCGCCCGGCCCAATCCCCGGCGCGCCCATGCCGGATGAACGAAAAAGGCGCGGATTCGGGCCGGGTCGCAGGTCGGGTCGAGGGCCTCGGATTGGCGTCCCGCTTGGGCATCCCCTCCGAAGAGGGTGCGACGCCAGCTCCAGCCACCGCAGGCGATCAACTTCCTTTCGCAGTCCGCGACGACGTAGGTGCCGTCCCGAATGAGCTGGGTATCGACTCCCCACGCGGATTGGAGCGCCGCTTCGATTTGAGCGTCGCTGTAATCGACGCGGGCGAGACCCCAGGCCGAATCGGAGATGAGGGTCTGGATCGCGGGGACGTCACCAAGCGTTGCCTTGCGAAACGAGACCGCCACCTGAGTTCCGTCCCCCTGTTCTGTCCTTGGTGCCTAGACGAAGAGCTGCACCGGGCTCTTGCCGAAAGCGAAAAGGCGCGCCTGGGCCGCGGCCACCCGGCGGCCTTGCGGTGTTAGAAGCAATGCAGCGATCAAACCTCGTACCGGCTCGCCCCACCAGGCGCGTGAAAGCACGATTCTCGGGGGTAGCGCCTGCGCGCGCTGGACGGACGAGATCTCGGGAAGCCGCTCCGCCTCGATTCGCCGCATCGCGAGATCGATCGACGCCGGATCCCCGCCTGCCCGGAGCACAGGTACGAGATGGTTCGCGGCGACAAGCGCGTCGCGTAGCGCAACGTTCAGCCCTTGCCCCCCGACCGGTGACATCGTGTGCGCTGCGTCTCCAATCAAAAGCGCGCCGGGCGTGCTCCAGCACGTCACGCGGTCCGAGACCACGTCGAGCAGAAATGGATGAACAATCGTGCCCTTGTGTGTTCGCAGGTGCGAGCTCAAATCTGGGGTCACGTGGTTTGCCATCTCCTCGACCCATTCTCCGACGCCGCGCCGGCGAATCTCGCCGAAGGTGCCCTTGAGGATGGCCCATGCGATCTGAAGCCGGTCGTCCCAGGTGTGGTAGGCGATCAGCAGGTGGCCGCGACCCAGGTAGGCGCGCGCACCGCGGAATTCATGGAAGCGCGGCACCTTGCACCACACGATGTCCATGGGCGGCGCCTGCTCTTTTGCCTCGAAGCCCCCGCGGCGCCGAACCAACGAGGCGCGGCCGTCGGCACCGACCACAACGGCCGCGTGAAGCAGATGCTCTCCCTCTGCGGTTTGGGCGCGCACGCCGACCACGCGACCTTCCTCCCGAAGGAGCTCCCTTACGAGGGCGCCCCGCAGAAAGCAAAAGGCAGGACGCTTCGATGCCTCGGCGACGAGCATTTCCAGGAGGGCGGGCTGCGACATTGCAACCGGCGGGCGGCCCGCGAAGAGCGCAGGTTCGAGAGCCAGCTCGATCACCAAGTTCTGATTGAGGTAAACGCTCAGCGTGGTTGGCCGGCTCTGCGGGATGCTGGGCAGGAGGTTTGCGAGGCCCATCTGCTGTAGCGCATCGATCCCGCTCGGCAGAAGAATCTCTCCGCGGAACTCGCGCGCGAAGTCGCTCTGGCGCTCGAGGAGCGTGACTCGAATGCCGCGATCCGCGAGCAAGAAGGCAAGGCTTGCTCCCGCCGGACCGGCTCCCACGACGATCGCATCCGCATCCGCCATGCAACATCTCCACGCGCGCGACCCGACTCTAGATCCGAGGGAGGGAGTCGGTCCAACGGCGCCCGGATTGGGGGGCACGACCGATCCCAGAAAGGGGATCACGACGACGGTGGCCCGATCTTCGAGGCCCGGGCCGACATGCATGGCTGCTTCGAGGCCTTCGGGCCCCCTCGACCTCAAGTGGCAGGTCCGGCCGCATGTGCGCTCTTGAGGGGGTGGTGCGCGGAAAAAGCTTGCCCTCCCGGTCGCTTTGTCCTAGACCAGAAGCGATCCGCTCTTCTCCCTAACCGGGGAGACGAGGCAGCGCATGCCATGGCACGGATGGACTCCGCCTCGGGCGGGCCGGAGAATGGGATCTCTCGCGGCACGGTGCTGCTCGTCGACGACGATGCAGACGTCCTGGAGGTCGCTCAGGAAATGCTCGAGCGGCTAGGGTTCGATGTGCACGCTGCTCGTGAGGGGAGTCAAGCCCTGGAGTGGATCCAGAGCCACGACGGGGCTGTCGCGGCCGCTCTGCTCGATCTCGCGATGCCGGAAATGACCGGAGGCGACGTCGCGCGGGAGCTGCAACGAATTCGGCCGGGCACACCCATTTTGATCATGAGCGGTTTCCGCGAGGAAATTGCCCGCAGACACGTGCCCAGGGAGCTTCGCGTCGCCTTCCTCCAAAAGCCGTTCACACGAGAGCAGCTGCTGCAGACGCTGCACGGTCTCGGCCCCACCCGATGAGCGTCGCGGACCCCACCGGCGGAGCGGAGGTGTGGAGCGTTCTCGGGGCTGCCCTGGTCGGGCTTTGGGCTGGCGGTATTGTCGCACTCACGCGATTCCCGAAGACTCCGCTCTCGAGGACGTTTCGCGGATTCGGTCTGTGCGCAGCCCTTTGGGCCTTGGGGGACCTGGTCGCCGGCCATGCGCCCGACCTTTTCTGGAAAGAGGTCGGGATCACCATCCATTATTCCGGGGCGATCTTCTTGCCCTCGCTTTGGTGGATCCTTGTACTCCGCTGGGCGGAGGAGCGAAGTGCAGCCCCGCCGATCGACGTTCGACTCTGGATCCGGGTGCCACTTGCCTTCGCAGCGGCCATGTGGCTCGTGATGCTGACCAATCCCTGGCATGGCCGCTTCTTGGTGCCGGTCCTCGGCTGGCGAAATCTCTACGGGCCTCTTTGGTGGGTGATGGCCATCCCCAACTACGCTTTGATCGTCGGGGCGCTTGGGGTGTCGATTCGAGTGCTGCGGCGCACCGGCTTGCCCGCTGTTCGACGCCAGGGAGCTTTCATGATTGCGGCGAGCGGGCTTACGCTCGTCTCGCATTGGGTCTACGTCGCCGGGATTGGGACGGGCGCCAACGCGACCATCCCGGTATTGGCTCTGGCGGCGATGATCCTCGCGGTCGGAATGTTTCGCGACGGGCTCTTTGGAGTTCTGCCGGCTGCGTTCTCGGTGATCGCCTCCGACAATCCCGACGGGCTTGTGGTGGTGCGAAAGAGCGGACGCGTCCTCTACGCCAACGCGCGCGCCCGAGCCGTGCTCGCTCCCGCTCGTCTCGACAAGGAGACGCCGCTGCCCTGCGCTCTCGGCTCTCGGTTGCTTCGCCCGGATGGCGTGAGATTTTCCGGGCCGGGGGGCTTCGAGGATTGGTGGCCAGGGGTGCTCGAATCCCCGGATGCGCTGTATCGGTATGGCACCGACGACGTGCGTTGGCTCCGCATCAGTGCCCGCCCCGTCCAGGGACTGGCAGGCCGCCTGCTTGCGCATTGTCTTCGCATCCGCGATGTCACGGACGAGCAGCGCGCAGAGATCGAGCTGCGCCGGGCGCGCCGGCTGGAGAGCGTCGCCGAGCTTGCGCTCGGTGTAGCCCACGACTTCCACAACCTGCTGACCGTCGTGAAAGCCAACGCCGAACTTCTGATCGATCACCTACCGGCGACACCGGAGCTGCAACGCAAGCTCTCGAAAATCCTTCGGTCAAGCCAGCAGGCTACGGAGCTGGCCGATCATCTTCAGCTCTACGCCGGAGCCGCCGAACCGGTGCGCGCAACGCTCGATCTCTCGGTTCTCGCGCGAGAGACGCTCGAGGTGCTCGATGCCGAGGCCGCCACGGCGCGTCTTGGAGCGGAGATCCACCTCGAGCTTGGCCTCGCCGGACAGCCCCTCCTCGTGGAAGCCGACGCCACCCAGCTCCGACAGCTCGTCCTGAATCTCTTTGTGAATGCCAAAGACGCTCTTGGCGAGAGCGGCGGGAAGATTCAGATCACCACCGGACGCCGCTGGCTCGATCCCGCGCGCGCCACGCACGTGGTGCTGGGTCGTGATCGTCTCGCAGCGGACTACGCTTATCTAAGCGTTTCGGACACGGGGTGTGGAATGGAGCCCGAGATCCAGGAGCGGATCTTCGAGCCCTTTTTCAGTACGAAGGGCAAGCACCGCGGGATTGGGCTCTCCACCGTGCTCGGAATTGCGAAGTCTCACGGCGCGGTGCTCGAGCTCGAGAGCCGCGCGGGCCGCGGAACCCGCTTCACCCTCTATTTCCCGGTCGCGGAGAGCGGTGCAGACCAAACGTACGACCCTGGCCCTTGCTCGAGCGCAGTTCGCACCTGAGGGAGTGACTGGGGATTTCCACGCTTCGGGGCGCGCCGCTTCGGCTTGCAGCCGACCGAGCACAGACTTGCGCGGGGCAGACCGAGGCGGACGTTGGGTACCAAACCGGCGTTGCACCGCGCAGACCTTAGCGTCGCAGGAGTCCCCTGCCTGTGATGAGCGGCAGATCGAGCGCAGACAGCAATCCTGCCGGGGCCTCGCACACCGCGGGGATCGCGTTGACAAGGCGTGTCGCTGTCAGAACGACCCCACCCACCGCGTGATCTCCGTGCTCGTCCCAGAATTCGAACTCACAGCGCATTCCGGGATCGCCCTTCACGAGCACGCGGTACGAGCCATTGCCTTTGGGCCAATCTGGGGCGAGGTTGTCATCCAGCCGTGTCACGTGTTCGACGACGAGGGCGGGCGCGCTGCCGACGATGCCCTGTACCTCGAAGCGCAGCGCCGCGGTCGTGCCCGGCTCGACCACGCTGCCCTGGATGTCGAGTCGCTTTCGCGCGGGCAGACGCTCGTGGCGCTCGCGGANNCGGATCTCGTCGAGCGTGAGGCCGAGACCCTGGGCGAGGAGCTTGATCGTGCCGCCCCAGGCAAAGCGCAGTGCCCCGGGCATCAAGAGCACGGGCGTCGCATCCAGTGGCTTGCCGAATCCCATCGTATCGAAGAGCACCTGGGGCTGCGCGTACGTGGCGTAGTTGATGATCTCTTGGATCCGGATCTCTTCCCACGTGCCGCAAAGGCCCGAAAGCAAGAGGGGAAGAAGATCGTTTGCGAATCCAGGATCAATGCCCGAGGTGAAAAACGAGCTCGCACCTTTCGCGCAGGCAGCTTCGAGCTGCGCGGTCACCCGATCGCCCAGCGCACGGGGGTCCACAAGGCCCACCACCGAGCTCGAGACCACGTTCTTTCCCGACGCGAGGATGCGGCAGATGTCTTTCACGGCTTCAAAGGGTCGGCGGTCCGCCGTGGCCGTGTAGACGACGCAGTCCGCGTCCGCCGCAAGCAGCGCTGCAGCATCGCGAGTCGCTTGCACACCGGTCGCCCGCCTGCCACAAAGCCCCCCCGCGTCTTGGCCGTCCTTGTTCTCAGAGGTGACGAAGACGCCCACGAGCTCGAGGTCGGGATGATCAAGGATCTGACGCAGCGCGTAACGACCGACGTTGCCAGTGCTCCACTGGATCACACGAAAGGACATGTTCTCCTCCGGACCTG
>DOUU01000206.1 GCA_003520425.1 Deltaproteobacteria bacterium | reverse complement strand
GCCTGCTGCATCGCGATCGCGCAGCGCACAGCATCGGCTGGGGAGGCGAAGGCCGCCATGAGGCCATCGCCCAGCCACTGGAGCTCGCTCCCGGCGTGGGTGGAAACGGCATTGGAGAGGAGTTGGTGATGGGACTCAAAGAGCGGTTGTGCGCGCTCGTCTCCGACGCGTTGCATGAGGCCGGTCGAGTCCNNGTGGTGATGGCGGCACGCACAGCTTCGGTCATGGCTTCGCTCCCGGTGTGGCATGGCGAAGCAGATGGGGCTCGGGGGCATCACTGTCGGATTTGGCCCACCGGAAGATCGCTAGCGCACTTCGTACCACTCCCACTCCAGCGAAAGGTCTGCGTGGACGATCCCCTTGCCGATCGCCTGAATGCGGTTCAGCCATGCGTAGCGCTCGTCACCCGTCTCGAAGCGAGGCGCGGCGTAGATCGTAATTGGCAGCTCCAAACCGCGGGACAGGTCCGCTCGACCGTAGTACTGCGCGAAGATGGTCGCGTCGTCATGGGTGCGAATCGTCGCCCGGATGTCGAGCGATCCCGTGCCCTCAGGACCGATGAGCAGCCAGTCCGCGGCTGCGGCCCCCACCATCTCGCCCCGCAGACGCTCTCCCTGCACCCGCGCGCTCGTCACTTCGAAGATCACTCGCCTTCCGGCTGGCCCTGTGCCGACCTCGATCGGCGGCTTCAACTGAACTCGTACCGTACCGAGCGGCACCAGCTCGATTGCCATTTCGCCCCTCCCGCGCCGTTCCCGGCTCCGGCCCGATGGGGGTCCGGAGGAGGCCAGTGCTTCACTGTGGAGAACACGATATGCAATCCGGTTCCTTAAGCGTGGGATGGAGCAATCTCAGTGCCAACAAGAGGGAACACTCGCATTCCGAGGGGTTCGGGCGCGTGCTCGTAGTGAGCGAGACCGAGACGCCTCCGCTGGCCACTGTCCGCGAGAGCGGACGGCCTGCCACCGCTCTGTGCCAGTTCGCAGCCGGCGACGTAAGGCTGCGCGGCGCCCGCCCATCCTACGGCAAGTGAGGCGTAACGGGCCATCTGCGACATCGGCGCCTGCGACGCTCCGCCTCGATCGAGGTTGGCGCGACACGGGCTTGTTGAGAGCACCCCGGACCCTTTCTGCACCCGGCACAGAAAATGCTTCGATCTTCATCGTGAGTCCCGGCGTGGGTCGGGCGCCTCGTGGAGTTGGCCAGAGGACTGAGGTGGCCTGATCTTGGTAGCTGTCAACCTGGTGTGTTGACTGAAATCAGCTTTTGCGGGTGAAGATTCATGAAATCCATCCCCGCTTCTTTGTCCTAAAGGGGGGTAGTCCGATGAAGAGTACAATCCTGGCTCTGGTCGCTTTTCTAGCGATTCCGACTCTTGCATCGGCGCGAACTCTACCTCCCGTCGCTGATGCCGGCCCGAACATGTCGGCGATTCTTGACACCAGGATTCAGCTCTACGGAACCGCTACAGATCCGAACGGCCTTCCGATCGTCGCGTGGAGCTGGGTGGTTGTTTCTGCACCGGTGGGTCTGCGATATGCGTAACGGCGCTCACCGGGGCCACTTGGTAGGCAGCTATGTGCCTTATCTTCTCCTTCATTGCGGCTCCGACCCGGATTTCGTGCCAGCGATTCTCTCCAAGGAACACCTCGCGAAACCCCTCCTCGCGGGCTGGCACGATGATTGTGTCTGAAACAGCCCGGCGTGCACGGCGCGCAACCCGGTCGCTTGTGACGTCCGTCGGTGTCCTTGTGGGCTCGGGATCGTGTTCGTTGTACAGGGTATCGAACTCGTAGATGCGGCTACCGTCGCTCGCCTCGTAAGCCTTCACCTCGAGCACAGAGATGTCGGCATTGATCTTCTCCAAGACTCGATACAACTCGGGCCGGGCTGGAATCGAACCCGCGGAACCCTCAGAATTCCCGTGCATTCCCGACAACTTACGCTCCCCACTCCTTGAGTGCAGCTTGAGTGCAGCCCAGACGAACGCAAGCCCGGTAGGCGAGCACGCGACGGAAGCTTGGTTGCAAAAGGTGTTGCAGTGTCTGCCATGGTAAGGAGCGCGATCTGATCCGTGAGCGAACTATGGCGGGATGCGCGCAGCGAACGCGGCGCCCGAATCGGGCGCCCACGCACAAGCTGTCCCGATCCTAGATTGCCGGAGCGGCCGAAGCCAGGCGTTCGTTTACTGAAGTCGCGCCGCTGCTCGGGACCTCCTCCGACGGCTCCCAGAGTTCTGGCTGAAGTGGGGCTGGCAGAAAGGGTGTCTGGATCGGAGCCCGAAAGAGCGCGAAATATCACGGCCTAGGAGGCGGCAACTTCGCGGTCAGAAAGGGCTCGATTTTTCAACACCGTGGGGTCATGGGCAACAGGCTACCCGTCAAGGCCCAGGTAGCGTGAGGTGGGTAGGTCATCGAAGTCCTGACATCCCCGCGTTTTCTTCTCGGATTTTGCATTGAAGGCCCATTCTCGGCTTCGAGAGCCAGACCCGATGGTGCGTCAAAGGTCGATCACGAGGTCACCTCGGGGTGTGGAGCAGCAGATGAGCAGATTCCCGTCGGCCGGCGCCTCGACGGGCTCCGGCTCGTAGACCACGGTGCCAGCAACCAGCCCGCTCTCACAGCTGTGGCAGACCCCCGTCCTGCAGGACCACCGCACGGGGACATCGCAGGCCTCAGCAAGTTCGAGCAGGCTCTGAAATCGAACATCCCAGGGGACGTTGACGCCGCTCCGCGCGAAGGACACAAGCGGCCCGCTTCCACGAGGGCCGGCGGGTTGGTGCGGGGGACGGCGGGTCGCTCCGACCACACCGGGCGTACTTGCCTCGAGGGAACCAAAGATCTCCGTGTGGATGCGCTCAGGTGCGGCGCTAAAGGCCCGCAGACCGCTGCTCAGGTCGCGCATGAAGGGTGCGGGTCCACAGAGGTAGAAATCGGCATCGCGCGGTACGCCAAGGTTGCTGATGACCGACACGGAGAGCCTCCCAGGCTGGTCGAAGTCTTGACCGAGGCGATCCTCAGGACCGGGCCTGCTGTAGCAGACGTGGCCGCGGGCACGCGAAAGCCCTTGGAGCAGGTCGCGTGCCTCCCGAGCGAACGGATGATCGGCGCGGTCGCGGGCTCCATAGAGCCACCAGACCTCCCGCGGCGACGCTTCCTTAGCCAGAGCGTGCAGCATCGCGAGCACTGGTGTTGCTCCCACACCCGCACTGAGGAGAACAACCGGACCATCGCCCGGCCGCAGTGTGAAGTGACCCCTCGGTGCGCTCACCTCCAAGACGTGGCCTACCTTGACCTGGTCATGGAGGTATGCGCTGGCGGCACCGCCCGCCTCCCGTTTGACGCTGATGCGGTAGCGATCGGTTGCGGGGGCGCTTGAAAGCGAATAGCTGCGGAGCAGCGCCGGTGCCTCGGATTTCGGGCGCAGGCGAAGAACGAGAAACTGCCCTGGCAGCGCGGCCGTGAGCGGATGGTCCTCGGCCTCGAGGACCAGCGAGAGTACACTCTTGCTCTCGCGATCGAGCCGAGACACTCGCAAAGGGCGGAATCCAGTCCACGCCGGTCGGACACCGGCCTCGGGGGTAAGTCCAGGATTCCCCGTCATCGGCGCTCCGCTTACCGCCCGCTCGAGGAGAGCTTCGAACGAAGCACGCCACCCTGTGCTGAGCGCTGGGATACGCAATGCTCGCTTGAGAGCCTCGGGGGCGTGTCCAGCCGTGTACAAGAGCGCGCTCACTTCGGCGACAGTCATGCCCTCCGGGCCTTCCGCGAGCTGGACGATTTCATCGCCGGCTTCTACCTCTCCTTCCTGTAGAACCCGGAAGTAGAAGCCCGGCCTCGCGTGCGAAACGAGCAGCGCCGCCATTCGCGGCTCATCCATCCGGATCCCAACCCGGTAGCAGGTCACACGAGGCTGGGTCACTTCGAATACGGCTCCTCCGATCTTGTACCTGTCGCCGATGCAGACTTTGTCATCGGGCAAGCCCTCGACGGTGAAGTTTTCGCCAAACTGTCCATAGACGAAGTCGTTGCGGTGTAACTCAGCCTCCCAATGACGATAGGAATCGATCTGGTAGACAAAGACCGCCCGGTGCTCGCCGCCGTGACCGACCAAGTCTCCTTGGCCGTCGCCATCGATGTTGAGCCGCCGCACCACCCGTCGGCCACGAACTGGGTCCTTCCAGACAGCGGTTCTCACCGTCTGGCCGCGCCATTCGATATCACGCGGAAGGCCTACATTGACCGAGAGCAATTGGGCCACGAACCGTTCCCTCCGAACTGGTCTCTGGTTCGTATCACCGCGAAATATTCTGCCCGGGCGCTAGTCAATGGACCGCACATCCTCCATCAAAAACCACAATCCTTCGGTCAGAGTGGGATGGATATAGACAGCTCCCTTCAAGAGCGTGTAGGGCAGATTGCCCAGCATGAGGGTATAGAGAGTATGGACGACCTCGCCTCCCTCTACTCCGAGAATCGTCGCTCCCAATACCCGGTCGTTCGACGCGTCCACGACGATCTTCATGAGCCCTGCGGTCTCGTCCCTCTCGAACGCCCGAGCGACCACCGCCATTGGGACCTTGCCCACTTTCAGCCTGTAGCCCTTGGCTCTTGCCTCTTTTTCCGTCATTCCGACGCCGGCGAGCTGCGGATCGGTGAAGACGCAGTAGGGCACGAGGCGGTGATCGGTCGAGAGGTCCATCCCCTCGATCAGATTGGCGTAGATGATCTGGTAGTCGTTGTAGGAGATATGGGTAAAGGCCGGTCCTCCCTTCACATCGCCCAGCGCCCAAATGCCTTGCACATTCGTTTCGAGGTGTCCATTGACCCGTACGAAGCCCAACCTGTCGGTTTCCACGCCCGCCTTTTCGAGACCCAGACCATCCGTATTCGGACGGCGCCCGGTGGCGACGAGAAGGTGCGATCCAGCGACGGTTTGCCTGCCCCCGGTTCCTTCGACCGTCAGCACAACTGAACCGCTTTTCTCTTCCACGCGCGTCGTTCGGGCGTTCAGCAGAAACTTCATATTCTCCGCCTCTAGCGCCCTTTGGAGCTCCGCGGCGATTTCCGGGTCCTCTCGGGAGAGGATCTGTCCAGTGTGATGGATCACCGTCACCCGGCTCCCGAAGCGGACGAACATCTGCCCGAACTCGAGTCCGATGTAACCGCCCCCGAGCACGAGCAGGTGCTCGGGACGCGTCTTTAGGTCAAGCATCGTCTCGTTTGTCAGGTAGTCGACGTCCTCCAGGCCGGAAATTCTCGGAATATCTGGGCGTGCGCCGGTATTGATGAAGATCTTGTCGCTTTCGAGCACTTCTCCCGCGACGCTCAGTTGCCGGGGGCCCGTGAAGCGTGCCTCCCCACGGTAGAGACGTATTTTCGGATGGTCTGCGATCTGCTTCTCGTGGCGAGCGCGCCGGCCCCGTACCAGGAAATCTTTCTGGGCCACGATCTTCGGCAAGTCGGCAATCACATCGTGGGCCACCACCCCCCAGCGCGCGGCATTCCGAGCGTAGTGAGCAACCTGCGCGCGATGAATCATTGTCTTGGTGGGTGTGCATCCCGTATTAATGCACGTGCCGCCTAGATTGCCCTTTTCGACCAGAGCGACTGTCCACCCGTGGTCGGCCAAACGATACGAAAACGGCGTTCCGGCTTGCCCCGAACCGACGATGATTGCGTCGTACCTCATGAGTGACTCACCGCCTCCTAGTGCAAGCATACGCTCAGAACGGGGACGGCGGAGTTCATCGCTCCTCCCGCCAGGGGTACGCGCTCCGTGATCGCCTTAAAGGGCGCGAGCCGAGTCGGGCGGCTGTTGCCGGATCATGGTCGACGAAGGCTCCTTGGCAATGACCCTGTGCCAGCGAGGCTCATAGGAGCCGGTACCGGCTCCGACGTTGGCGACGGACCTCGAATCCCCGAGCGGGTGGGTGATTTGATCCGCGAGGGGCGGTTCCGGCCGGGACGATGACCCCGTGCATCTCTACCAGAACATCCTCGTGGCGATCGACGAGCCCCTGCTGGCTGAACAATGGTCATCCGACCACCCTGGCCCGATTCCTCGATTTCCTGGCAATCCGGGCCGGCGATCGCGTGCTGCACGTTGGCTGCGGTGTTGGATACTACACGGCAATCATTGCCGAAATCGTCGGACCTTACGGCCATGTCGATGGAGATCGAGCCCGACCTCGCTGCCCGCGCACGCGCCAACCTCTCCCCCTACTCCTACGTAGAGGTTCTGCAAGGAGACGGGGGAGCGTGCGACGCGGGTTCCCGCGACG
>DOUU01000156.1:5236-5365 GCA_003520425.1 Deltaproteobacteria bacterium | reverse complement strand
CAACGGCTACGGGCTGACCGAGACGTCCTCGGTCACCACCTACAACGGGGGAGAGGACTACGTGCGCAAGCCCGACAGCTGCGGCGTTCCCGTGCCGGTGTGCGATCTCAAGGTGGTCGATCCGAAGGG
>DOUU01000156.1:1274-5159 GCA_003520425.1 Deltaproteobacteria bacterium | reverse complement strand
CGCGCCAAGGACATGCTGATTCGAGGCGGCGAGAACGTGTACTGCGTCGAAGTCGAGTCGGTGCTCTACGACCATCCGGCGGTGATGGACGCCGCCGTCGTCGGGATCCCGCATCGCGTGCTCGGTGAGGAGGTCGGGGCGGTGGTCCAGGTCACTCCGTCCTCGCGCGTTACGGAAGACGATCTGCGCAAACACGTGGCGGCGCGGCTCGCCGGCTTCAAGGTGCCGGTAAGGATCGAGATCCGACAGGATCCGCTGCCGCGCAACGCGAACGGCAAAATCCTGAAGCGCCAGCTCAGGGACGAGCTGACCGCCGCCGACCACAGCGCTGCCCGATGAGCCGATCGGCTTCCGGGGAGCTCTCGGGCAAGGTCGCGCTCGTCACGGGCGGCAGCCGCGGGCTCGGCCGCGCTATGGCTCTCGGCTTTGCGCGTGCGGGAGCCGATGTCGCGATCGCAAGCCGCAAGCTTGCAGGCTGCGAGGCTGTGGTGAAGGAGATCGAAGCCCTCGGCCGTAAAGGGCTCGCCTACTCCGTCCACGCGGATCGGACGGAGGAGCTCGATGCGCTTGTCGAGGCCACCTGCAGCCGCTTTGGCCGCCTCGATGTGGTCGTCAACAATGCGGCCACAAACCCTGCAGCGGGTCCCTTGGTGGACAGCACGGGCGCGCTCTTTGACAAGGTCTACGGGGTCAATGTGAAAGGTCCTTTGCATCTTGCGGCACGTGCGGCCCAGCGCATGGCGCAGGCGGGGGGTGGGGTTGTGATCAACGTCATCACGCAAGGCGCCTTCAAGCCCGGGCCCGGGCTCGGGCTCTACTGCTCGAGCAAGGCGGCGCTCTACGCGCTCACGAAAGTGATGGCGCAGGAGTGGGCCTCCTGGAATGTGCGCGTGAACGCGCTTGCGCCCGGGCCCTTCATGACGGATATGATGAAGGGAGCCGCGTCCATCCCCGGCTACCTCGAGATGGTGAGGCGCTCGACGGTGATGAAGCGCATCGCGGAGCCTGACGAGCTTGTGGGAGCAGCGCTCTTTCTGGCCTCGGATGCGAGTTCCTACATGACGGGGCAGGCCCTCATCATCGACGGGGGCATCCTTCCGTAGCACGGGGGCGGGGACCGCGGGTCTGCGCACGCAGCGGCTCCCGGAGCAAGGCGCCGATGCGACGCACGAGGCGCTCCACACTGCGACGGGGACCCCTGCAAGCCCCCCGCGCGGGCGGGCCGGAGCCGGTCAGTCGTAGCTGACCTCGAGCTCCGCACTGCAGGGGCGGGACTGACAGGTGAGGATATTCCCGGCCTCGACCTCCTTGGGACTAAAGACCTCGTTCTTGTGCATCTTCACCGCGCCGCGCACGAGCTTCGCGGCGCACGAGCCGCAATAGCCGTCCTCACAGGCAAACGGGGGCTCGAGCCCCGCCTTGCGTGCGGTCTCGAGCACGGTGTCGCCGGCGCAATAGGGCGCGCGATGGGTGCGCCCATCGAGGTGGATCATGACCACCGAGGGGTGGAGCTGCCCTGCGACCTCGCTTGCCGCCAGGGTGTTCTCGGCCTCGACCTCCTGGTGGGAGGGGAGCGAGATGAAGCGTTCGATGAAAATCCGCTCTCGCTTCGTGCCCGCGGCGACCAGCATCGATTCCACCATTTCCATGAACGGAGCAGGCCCGCAGAGATAGAAGTCCGCGTCTTCGAAACCTGCGATGAGGGCGAGGGCCTGCCGCGCTTCGAGGAATCCGCTCTTGTCGTCGAGATGGTGGGTGACGCGAAGGCGATCGGGATGCTCCCGCTCGAGCGCGTCGAGCTCGGCGCGAAAGATCACGGAGCGGACATCGCGGTTGGCGTAGATGAGACGCATCCGGCGTTTTGTCGTCTTGAGTCCCGATTTGATCAGCGAGACCACAGGCGTGATCCCGCTTCCTCCGGCAAAAAAGCAAAGAGGCGCGCTCGACTCGCGCAGCACGAAAAGGCCCGCGGGTGGCAGAACGGCAATGGTGGCTCCCTCCCGCAAGGAGTCGTTGAACCAGTTGGAGCCGCGTCCCCCCTCGACCCGCTTCACCGTCACCTTGGGCCGGGCATCCGTCTCGGGTGCGCTTGAGAGCGAGTAGCAGCGCAGGATCGTTTCATCCGGCAACGCGACCTGGAACGTCAGGAACTGGCCAGCCTTGTAGCGGTAGAGCGGCGCGAGCTCGGAAGGCAGTTCAAATACAAACGAGCGGGCATCGGGCGTCTCGTCGATCACCGCTGCAACGCGGAGCGCGTGATAGCCCCGGGCCGGCGCGCTCAACGTCCGACCCTAAAGCCTGAGCTGTGCCACGGCGCGGCGGACGTCGTCCGCGGTCTGGTGGAAAAGCGGGAAGTCGGTGCGACGCCACTTCACGCGACCGTCCTGCCCGACCAGCACGAGGGCGCGCTTCGCCATGCCGAACAAGCTCAGCGCACCGTATTCTCCGCAGACCACGCCGCCCGCGTCGGAGAGCAGCGGGAACGGCAGCGCATGCTTCTTCGCGAAGGCCGTATGGGAGGACTCGCTTTGCGGATTGATCGCGAGCACCTCGACCCCGAGACCGGAAAAGACGTCCAGATGATCGCGGTAGTTGCACAGCTGCTTGGTGCAGACCGGCGTGTCATCTCCTGGGTAGAACACGAGCAGCACGGGCTGCTTCGCGAGCCGGTCGGAGAGGCGGACGCTTCCTTGGGTGGAAGGAAGCGTGAAGTCGGGGGCCGGATCTCCGACCTTCGGGGGCTTGGCCATCCGCAAAGCCTAGTCGACCGCCGCGCGCTTATCGAGTCCTCGTTGCGACTCAGAGCGAAAAGCGCAGGAGCTCGACCCCGACCCCGCCGTTCCGGAGGCTGTGGACAACGGCTTTGCCAAGGCGCAGGCACGCGGTGTGGGAGGGATGGGCGGAGAGGATCCCCACCTGCCAGCCGCGGAATCGCTCCCGCAGCACCCGACCGAGTTCGGTGTATGCAGCACGGGCCCGTTGCACATCGCCGAGGCGGCGACCATAGGGCGGGTTCGCGAGCACGAGTCCGCGTGTAGGGCGGGCTTGCGCGGGCAACCCATCGCCTCGACTGCGCGGCGGCCGGAAGCGCGGCGCGCGCAGCTCTGCGAGCGCGAGCTCCTCGATCCGGACATAGCGCGCCACCCCTGCGCGCTCGGCGTTGCGCCGGGCGCTCTCGACCGCCGACGGACTGCGGTCGAATCCAACGANNACGATGGGAGCCATGAGCTCGCTGCGGAGCGCCGCCTTCGCGGCGGCGCGCTCTCTTTCCCAGGCGGCAGCGTCGAAGCCTGGCCAGCGCTCGAATGCGAAACTGCGCCCGAGCCCGGGTGCACGCTGGAGCGCCAAGGCGGCGGCTTCGATCGGAACCGTGCCCGCTCCGCACATCGGATCGACGAGGGGGGTCGCAGGATCCCATTCGCAGAGCAGAAGGAGTGCCGCCGCGAGGGTCTCCCGCAAGGGGGCGCGGCTCGTCTCAAGACGCCAGCCGCGACGGTGGAGAAGCTCTCCGGAGCTGTCGATCGAGAGTGTCCACCGGTCGTCCTCGCCGCGGGCAAGCACCGTCACCGAGCCGGCGCGAGGGCCGGCCCGGGCGGCGGCCTCGCGGGGGAGGCAGTCTGCAAGGGCGAACCGCACCGTCTCTTCCACGGCGCCGGTGTGGAAGAGGCGCGAGCGCTTGGAGGAGGCCTTCACCTGGAGNNAGCTCGCGCCAGGGGAGGCTCGAGATTCGGCGCCGAAGGCGCGCGAAGTCCCGCGCCTGCACCCGTCCGACGCGCAAGAGCACCCGGCTTGCGGTGCGAAGCCACAGGTTGGCGCGCATGCCTGCTTCGAGCGGACCCGAAAACTCGACGCCGCCCTCGACCGCACGCACGTCACTCGTGCCCG
>DOUU01000156.1:0-1256 GCA_003520425.1 Deltaproteobacteria bacterium | reverse complement strand
GGCCTCGGCCGCGGCGGCGGTGCGCCGCTCGCCAGGCCTTGGCAGCGCGGCGGTACGCCCGGCAAAGCGCAGGTGTGCAAGGATTTCCACCGTCCCGCTCCCTCCAGGCACGGGAGAATCCACGGCGGTGACCAGCTCGAAACCCAAGGCTGTCGCCTTGCGCGTGAAGCGCTGCACCGCCTCGCGGCGCACGACCGGGTCGGTAACGTCGCCGCGACGCACCCGTTTGTCGGGCAGCTCGAACTGCGGCTTGACGAGGACGACCCCCTCGGCCCCTGGCGCGAGGCGGAAGGCGAGGCTTCGCAGCATGCTTCGCGCAGCCACGAAGCTCACGTCGACGGTGAAGAAGTCGAAGGGGCCTGGGGCCGTGCCCAGGGAGAGCGTCTTGAAGTCGGCCCCTTCGAGGTGGGAGACGCGAGGGTCGGCGCGCAGGCCCGGATGGAGCTGGCCGCGGCCCACATCGATGGCCATGACCGAGCGCGCACCGGCCGCGAGAAGCTGCTCGGTGAAACCGCCGGTGGAGGCCCCGACATCGAGCGCCCGCGCTCCGCGCACCCGCCCCGCGAGCCGGAACCGCTCGAGCGCGGCTGCAAGCTTAAGACCCCCGCGTCCCACGGGACGTTTCCCTGCCATGGGGCCTGTGATACCCGTCCGAGACGGCCCCCACCACAGCCAGGCAGGGGGCAGCGAGGAGCCCCCATGGCCGCAGACGGAGAGGTGCAGACGAGTGAGCGCAACGGACGACGCTACGCCAGCTCGGGCTCAGCGTGGGAGCCCGTCGTGGGTTACAGCCGCGCCGTGCGGAGTGGCCAAACGATCACCGTAAGCGGGACGGTGGGGATCGGGCCCGACCGCCAATTCGCAGCCGGCGCCGCTGCGCAGGCGCGGCGGGCGATTGAGATCATCCAGGCAGCCATCGAAGCCCTGGGTGGACAGCTGGCGGACGTGGTTCGCACTCGCATCTATGTGACGGACATCTCTCAGTGGGAGGCGGTGGGCAAGGTCCACGGTGAGGTTTTCGGCGCATTCCGGCCGGCGACGACGATGGTTCAGGTTGCCAAGCTGATCGATGAGGCCGCCCTCGTCGAGATCGAGGCCGACGCGATCCTNNCCGACCGGATGCACCGAAGCCGAGCGCCTGCAAAACGCCGACTCGCCTGGGTGGCCACGATCACGGTCGGGCTCGCCTTCGTGCTGGCCTGCCAGTCCCTGTCCTCCAGCCATCGCGCAGGGAAGGCCGCTCAAAATCCCTTCCC
>DOUU01000011.1 GCA_003520425.1 Deltaproteobacteria bacterium | reverse complement strand
GGGCCATCAGCGAAAGGTTGTTGATGCTGTAGCCGAGGAGATACATCGCGCCAAAAGCACCGATCAGGGAGAGGGGTACCGAAAGGCTCGGAATGATCGTTGCGCGCACGTTGCGGAGGAAGACAAAGATCACCAAAACCACGAGGACCACAGCCAGCGTAAGCTCGAACTCGACGTCGTTGACCGAGGCCCGGATCGTGGTGGTGCGGTCAGAGAGAACACTCACCTCGATTGCCGAAGGCAGAGCTGCCTGCAGCTGGGGGAGCAGCGATTTGATGCGGTCGACGACCGCGATCACGTTCGCGCCTGGCTGACGCTGAATGTTCAAGATGACCGCGGGCGTCGTATTCTTCCAAGCCGCGAGCTTGACGTTCTCCGCGTCCTCTTTCACGTCCGCCACATCTGATAGGCGCACCGGATTTCCGTTCTTGTAGGCGACGATCAGACTCTTGTAGTCGTCCGCGTTTCGCAGCTGGTCGTTGGCGTTGATCGTCTGGGCGCGGGAGGGCCCGTCGAAACTGCCTTTCGGCGTATTGACATTGGCGTTTGCAATGGTCGTCCGCAGATCGTCAATGTTGAGCCCGAAGGCCGCGAGCTCTCGCAGGTCGGCTTGAACCCGCACGGCTGGACGTTGGCCACCGCTGATGCTGACCAGGCCAACACCCGGAAGTTGCGAGATCTTCTGGGCAAGCCGCGTGTCCGCCATGTCTTCGACCTGTGGCAGCGGAAGCGTCTTCGACGTGAGTGCCAGGGTCAGAATCGGTGCGTCCGCAGGATTGACCTTGGCGTAGATGGGGGGCGCGGGAAGATCCGCGGGCAGAAGGTTTCCGGCCGCATTGATGGCCGCCTGAACCTCTTGCTCGGCCACGTCCAGGCTGAGATTGAGGGCGAACTGCAGCGTGATCACCGAGGCACCGGCGGAGCTCGAAGAGGACATCTGGTTCAGACTCGGCATCTGACCGAACTGAACCTCGAGCGGCGCTGTGACGGAGGTGGCCATGACGTCCGGGCTTGCGCCGGGATAGAAGGTCTGGACCTCGATGGTCGGGTAGTCCACTTCCGGCAGCGCGGACAACGGAAGGAATTGGAAGGCGAGGATGCCCACCAGCAGGATGGCCAGCATCAGAAGAGATGTGGCCACGGGGCGAAGGACAAAAGGACGCGAGGGATTCATGCTCCCCTCACACCCCGCATCCGAATCCACCCGTCATTGGTCGTTCGAGGAATGGGACCGCTTCTCGCGCGGCGGTCTTGCCGAGCCTTGACCCGGTGGGTCGGATGGCGCGGGCTGGGACTCGCTCACTTCGGTGGCTTCCCGGGTCGCGCCATCGCGCACCTCGACCCGGGCACCGTCACGCAGCTTGTCGGCGCCGTCGATCACCACGCGCTCGCCTCGCGAGAGGCCGGATTGCACCGCCACCTTCTCACCGTCCGCCGGACCGAGCGTCACGCCGCGGACGGTCACCGAGTCGTCGGGCTTCACGAGATAGACGAAGGTGCCGGGCGCGNNTCGGGAACAAAGTCTGGTCTGCGTTGTCGAACAGGGCCTTTAGCTTGACCGTCCCCGTCGAGGGATCGATCTGACTGTCTACGGCGGAAAGGACACCCGTCGCGAGCTGCGTCGTGCGGCTCCTGTCGTAAGCGGTGACCGGCAGCTTCGCTCCCTCATGCAGCCTCTTCATGACAAGGGGCAGATCGTCCTCCGGCAGGACGAGAACCACCGTGATGGGTTGCATCTGTGTGATCACCGCGATGCCGGTGCTGCTGTTCACCTGCACATAGTTTCCGGGATCGACGAGGCGGAGACCGACGCGACCATCGATCGGTGAGACGATGCGGCAGTAGTTCAGGTTGAGGCGGGCGTTGTCGACCAGAGCCTGGTCGATTTTTACAGTGCCTTCGTTCTGCCGGACTGCATACTCCTGGTCGACCACCTGCTGCTTGGCG
This sequence comes from Deltaproteobacteria bacterium, assembly GCA_003520425.1. Classification (GTDB taxonomy): domain Bacteria; phylum Myxococcota_A; class UBA9160; order UBA9160; family UBA9160; genus UBA9160. Next base: position 10,333 of record DOUU01000011.1, on the reverse strand, counting down.
ATTGAATCCTGTTTGTCCAGCGTTTCGTACCGAGCCAGATCGATTCGAGCCACCTGGAGCGTGGCCTGATCTTTCAGAAGCTGGCCCTCCGCCTGATCGAGCGCGGCTTGGTAAGGACGTGGATCGATCTGCGCGAGGAAGTCGCCCTTGTGGACCGTCTGACCCTCCTTGAAGGCAACTTCCGTCAACTGGCCGTTGATCTGCGTCTGGACTGTCACGGTGGCCAACGGCGTCACGGTGCCGAGCGCATCCAGAGTGAGATTGATCTGCCCCGTTTCCGCAGTGGCGGCGCGTACAGGCATGGCGGTCATGGCGCCGGACCGCCCTGCCGGGGGGCGCGTGGCGGGCCGTGAATGGATCCACCAGAAGAGAGCGATGCCGACGAGGGCAAGAGAGCTCAGCACGAGCCAGCGCAGCCTCGGTCGAACGAGCTGGCGCGGAAGGCGGGCCTGGAACCGATCTTGGCTGTGGTCCCTGAGACCTTCCTCGGTCATATCAGCTTCCTGCTCCGTGGCGTCCATGCGCGAATCGAATCGGCCTTTGAGGGGCTTTCAGCCCAAGGCGAGCCCGCGCGACGATGGTCCGAGTTGGACGAAAGATATCGAACTCGCGCGGGCGCTTGACCGATCCCATGCGCCCTTCGGACCCTTGAACCCCGGGCTTGAACCCGGGCAGGAGCGTGCCACAGCCTGTCCGAAAAGCTTCCTCGCTGGGCCCAGGTTGGATTCCGCCGCCGCACACACAGGGCCCCCTCCCGGGCGCTCGGGATGCGCTCCCTGGACCTCATTTCTGGCATGTCGCGCCTGGCCGCCTGGCCAAGGAGTCCCCCCCATAAGATAGAGAGCGGTGCAGTGGGCCGGCCGGTTGACGCGGACGGAATTGGATCCGGGGCGTCCTCGGAAAAAACGGGTGGGCTGTATCGGTGACCACGCCGCACGGGCTCCCTCGCGAACACCCCGCGGGGAGACCGCGCTCCTCCCTTCCTGTTCTCGGTCGGTCCGTATCCCTCTAAGCCGCCTAGTTTCTCAGCGACTGCCCCTTCCCCGCAATTCTGACCCTGCTCTCACCGACAAACCCGCGCGGAGCCGAATCCCAGGGAGAGCTCCTGGGTCCCATAGGCCCCGCGGCTCCAGGTGAGCCGAAGCCGTGGTATCGTGCGCGCCGCCCTAGGGCCGAGGCCGAATGAAGAGCCGGGGAAAGCTGCGGCATCCGGGACTGAAGGCAGCGGCGGGGCGCGCAGGTAGACAGGTTTTCTCCCCGGTCGTCTAACGGCAGGACAGCAGGCTCTGAACCTGCGAATGGTGGTTCGAATCCATCCCGGGGAACCACTTCTCACGCAAACATGTGCGCCCCGTCCCTCCAAAGAGAGGGCCCCTCTTTCGCGCGATCCATCCAAGCGCTGGAGGTGTGAGCAAGGGGGCCGGAAGTCCTCGTCAGGAGTGCTGTGCGCTCGCGAGTGGAGGGCTCGTCCGCGCGCGGTGTCCGTAGCCTCGATCGACAAACCCCCAGAGTGATTGGTACTGAAACTCCGTTTCTTATCCTCTTAGGAAAAGAGCTCCGCGTACCGGCCCCACCGATGACGGCGCGCAGTGGCTCTTCTGCATCGCCTCGGGTCAGATGGTCCTCGAGCTCAGACTCGGATCTCACCCGGGGCGCGCAGTGACTCTCCCGTTCATTGAGGACACGCCGGATGTGGGCGGCGAGAGGTACAAACCGGAGGAGATGCTCGCCAAAGAGCCGCACGCGCCCCTCCGGTCCTGCGACTTGCCGGGCAAGAAGGCGGCTACGGATCGAGCGAGACCGGTGCTCAAGGCAACCCGGCACCGGACCGATCCGAAAGCGAGGCCCTCATCTCGCTGCGAGGGGACGCTCGACGTGGGACCCGTCTANNTCCGCCCGCCGCAAGACCGTTTACGCCTGTCTCGGGCTCGCCGGGCTATCTCTCGCCCTTTACATCGGTGCGCTGCATTTCGACTTCATCAACTTCGATGACCACACTGTCCTTCTCGGCCATCCGGACCTGTATAGCGAGACCTCCCTGCCCGCGAGTCTCCACCAGATTTTCGTTGCCCGCTTTCCCCGGGAAGAGCCGCTGCTCCTGCGCGACGTCACCTGGGCTCTCGATGCGCGGCTGTTCGGCTTCGCAAACCCGCTTGGATATCACCTCGGGAACGTGGTGTTGAACGCAGCGAATGGCGTGCTCCTCTTTCTCTTCCTGTTGCGCGCGACGCGGCGCTACGAGCTCGCGCTTGCGGTGGCGGGCGGCTTCGCGGTGCTGCCGGTACACGTCGAACCGGTCTGCTGGGTGATGGGTCGAAAGGATCTCCTCTCGAGCTTCTTTGTGCTTGCGGCGTTGCTGGCCCAGTCCTGGGAGCTGGAGCAAACCTCGGCGCCTCGCCGCCGGCTCTGCTACGCCGCGACGCTCGCTGCCACGGTGCTCGCCCTCTTCTCCAAAATCTCAGCGATGAGCTGCGTCCTCCTTCTCGCAATCCACTGGACCTTCCATCCTTATCTCTCGGGGCGGCGCGGGCCTCGGACACCCCTCGATTGGAGGCGCATCCTGCCCGACTTGGTCGGACGCTATGCACCGCACGCCCTTCTGACCGCGACGCTCGTTGTCTGGTATCAGCACACGATTACCCAATTCGGCGTGATCGGCTGGCGAGGTCGCGGATCGCTCGACCCCGTCCATCTCGCCAACGTGGCGAGATTCACTCCGCTCGTGATCGGCCAGTACCTCTCGTCAATCGTGTGGCCCACGCAGCTGTCGATTTTCTATCGCTGGCCCCATGTCGAGATCCCGCTGACGGGCGTGCAGCAGCTCGGCGCCATTGCGATCGCCATCGCCGCATTCTTGGGGATCCGCTATTGCGGCGAGCACAGGCGCGACCTCGTCTTCTACTGCTGGGGCTTCCTCGCACTCTTGATCCCCTACATGGGCTTCGTCTTCGTCGATATCTGGAGAGCCGATCGCTACATCTACCTCGCCTCGTTTTGCGTGCTGGCGATCCCCGCCACGCTGCTTTGCGACCTCCACGCACGGGCGGGCCGGACGGCACGCTGGGCCATCCTGCTCCTGGCGGCAGGTTTCGGCCTAGGCTCCGCCAGTGCGACGCTTCGTCATGAGGCGGTTTGGCAGGACGATGACGCGCTCTGGTCCTACGAAGCGTCTCTCGAGGAGCCCTCGCTGCAGGCGATTCAGAGCCTCGCCAAGTTGGACGTGAGGCGCGCGGAAAACGAGACGGACCCGGCGCGCCGCCACGAGCTCGCGGAATCCGCCCGCGCGGAGATCCGGCGCGGCTTCGAGCGCGACCGCGAGCTCGACCGCCATCCAAACGGCTACGCGACGAACGAACAGCTCCAGCTCTCGCATCTTTATGTGCTGCAGGGGCGTCTTGACGCGTTGGACGGCGCTCCGCTCGCACAGCAGATCGCGTCTTACGCGACTGCCCACAAAATCGCACCCAACCGCGCCAGCGCTTTCATGCTCGCCAAAATGTACCTCCAGCTCGCCGGGACGGCGCCCCCCGAGGAGCGCGAGCGCTTGGTCCGGACGTCGTTCGATTACTTTCTCGAGTACATCGCACAATCGGGGCCGGATCCCATCCAGCGCGAGCGCAGCGCAGCGATGCTCACGACCCTCTACGAGCAGCCCTACCCTTTCCTCAGCGACGAAATCCTCGCCGCCCGTCGCAGCTACTTCCAATGAATTTGGCCAATCCCTACATCGGTGCCTACCCCTTCTTGAAGGGTCGACGCCGAGTCTGGCGCGAGATCGCTCGCTTCGTGCACAAGGACGCGCCCTCCACGCACACCGTCCTTGAACTTGGTGCCGGCTACTGTGACTTCATCAACCAATTCCCAGCCACCCGCAAGATCGCCCTCGATCTCAATCCGGAGATGGCGGCATTTGCGGCGCCGGACGTAGAGCTGCGAACCGGCGACGCCACCACGCTTCCGGGGATCAAACCCGAGAGCGTCGACCTCGTTTTCGCAAGCAACTTCCTTGAGCACCTAAGACAGGACGAGCTCGACGCGCTGCTCCCGCGCATTCGGTCCGTACTCGCGCCAGGCGGACGCCTGATCCTGCTCCAGCCCAACCATCGGCTGTGCGCAGACCGTTACTTCGAAGATCCCACCCACCAGACGATCTTTGACGATGCCGGCCTGGTGAAGCTGCTGGCGATGCACGGGTTCCGAGTGATCCGCCTCGAACCTGGCCTCCTGCCGTTCTCGATGTGCAGCCGCCTGCCCCAATGGGGATGGCTCACCCGCCTTTACCTTTGGTCACCCGTCAAGCCCATGGCCGCCCAGATGTACGTCGTCGCGGGACGATCCTAGCGATGTGGTGCGGAAAGCGCGTCTCGGTGCTGCTGCCCACCTACAACGAACGAGACTCGATCCGCCAGTGCATCGACGACTTCCATCAGACCGGTGTGGTCGATGAGATCATCGTTGTTAACAACAACGCGGTCGCGGGAACCAGCGAGGAGGTGACAAAGACCGGCGCCCGAGAGGTGCACGAGCCGCGTCAGGGTTATGGCGCGGCTNNCGCGGCTATTCAGCGCGGCTTCCGTGAGGCGAGCGGGGATCTCATCATCGTCTCCGAACCCGACGGGACCTTCTACGCCCGCGACGTGCGCAAGATGCTCGCATACGCCGAGGACTTTGATGTGGTCTACGGCAGCCGCACCGTGAAGGAACTGATCTGGGAAGGTGCCAACATGGGCCTCTTCCTCAAGTGGGGCAACTACAGCGTCGCAAAGCTGATGGAGTTCCTGTTCAATACCACCTCGCTGACCGATGTCGGCTGCACCTTGCGCTGCGTGCGCCGCGATGCGCTCCGTCGCATCGAGCCCTTCTTCAGCGTCGCCGGTAGCTTCTTCGGTCCCCAGATGATGGTCCTGAGCATCCTGATGAAGCAAAAGATGATCCAGATCCCGGTGAACTACAGCAAACGCGTAGGGACTTCGTCCGTCACGGGCAACACATGGACGGCATTTCGTCTGGGAGTGCGCATGATCCTGCTGATTGTCCACTACCGGCTGTCGAGCTGGCTTTTCCGCTCGCGCTTCCGGCAACCGCCCGCCCCCACCTCGCGCGAGGTTTCTCTGGAGCGCGGGAGCTTGGGCCTGCCGACCGCAGACCTCACCTTGGAGCCCGATGACGAGGAGGAGAAGAAGACAGGACAAAGCTGAGCCTCCGCCGAACCAGGCGACGCAGGAACGAATCGGGATCCGGCGTTTCTCTGGTGCGGCGGGGCTACCCGCGGCACGCGCGGACAAGCCAGACCGCAGCCGGCATCTCAAGCTTTCCGTGCTGCGTGAAAGGCTCGAGCGCTTCGCGTACGGTGTCAGCCGCCCGCGCCCGAAGTTCGCAACCCGCGCCAGCGGCGCGAAGGGCAGCGGCCCCGGGCCCGATCTCGAGCGCAAACTCGACCGCGCGGTTCACGTCACCGCCTCCCGGGGCGAGCGAGAGTTCCTCCCCTTGGATCGCGATCTCGCCGAAGTTTGCACCCGACAAGATAGACTGGATGCGCTCGCGGTCGCCGAAGGCGAAGGGACCCGGCCGATTGGGATCCGGCGGCGGCATCGGAACGTGACGAGCGATGGCAAGTCCGGGAACGAGCATCCACGGATTGCGCTGGATCGCCTGCCAGCAAACGAATGCGACGCGCCCACCCGGGCGGAGGGCGCGGCGCAGGTTCGCGAAGGCTGCTGTCGGGTCGGTGAAGAACATGACCCCGAAGCGGGAGAAGAGGAGATCGAACGCGTCGCGCCCAAGCTCCGCGGTTTGAGCATCGGCGAGCAGAAAACTCACGTTCGCGAGCCCGAGGGCCAAGGCTCGCGCGCGGGCGCGCCCGAGCATCGGACGGGACACATCGACGCCGAGAACAGCGCCCTTCCGCCCCACGCGGCGCGCCAGCTCGGCGGTCGTGGCGCCGCAGCCGCAGCCCACGTCGACGGCTCGCTCGTCCGGCGCGGCATCGCTCAGCGCCAACGCCCGTTCGCCAATCGGGCCAATCACTTGGTCGAGGCTCTCTTCGCGCTCCGCCCAGGTCTCTCCTGCGGCCTCGTTCCAGTATTTGATCTGTTCCGCGTTGGGTCCGCCGAAGGAAGGCATGTCGGTCTCGGCCATCGGTCCTCCTCGCTCCTCCCCTCCCGCCGGAGCCTAGAGAAGATGCCCCGCTGTTGCCGGTGTCGGGCGCTAGTGCAAAAGCGACGGATGGGGAACGAGGACCACCAAGAGTGCGCCAAGCGCGAGGGCGGGTCCGAAGCCAAAGGGCGAGTTCCAGCGGTGCGTGACGAGGGCGCTCACAATGCCCAGGGCAAGTCCGGCGATCGATGCGGCGAGGAGGGTCTCGATCACGCCGGCGGGCCCGACGAACGCCCCAATCATGGCGAGAAGCTTTACATCGCCAAAGCCGAGGCCCGGAAACCACGTCCAGTAGTCGAGGCTCCCCGGGCCCGGGAGGCTCGCACCCTCGCCGGGCCAGTGCTCGAAGGTCCGGCCGAGGGCCGTCGAGAGGCGCGCGTGGGCGAAGCCTACACTCCACAAAAGGCCACCGCCGAGAAGAGCGCCCCAAAACGAGCGCAAGAGCGCCGAGAGGTACGCAGCGCCTTCGAGGGTTTCGATGATTGGCACAAGGGCAAGGCCTGCGGCAAGCCCTCCCAGGGAGATTTCATCGGGGATGATGCGATGCTCCGCGTCGATTGCCGCCGCGGCTACGAGCAGGGCAGCGAATCCGCAGCGCAAGACAGTCTCGATTCGGAGTCCTGTCTCGAGTGCAATGGCCGCAAACAGGACCGCGGTGAGCAATTCGATGGCCGGATAGCGCAGCGAGATCGGTGCACCGCAGCCCCGACACTTTCCGCTCAACAGAAGATAGGACACAAGCGGGATGTTCTCGTAGGGACGGATCGGCCGTGAGCACGCTGGACAGCGGGATCCGGGCCAGACGATCGATTCACCGCGCGGCAAACGGTGAACGACGACATTCAAGAACGATCCCACGACCAAACCAAAGAGAAACGCGACCGCGCCAACGTTTACGGCGGACGGCGCAAGCGCTGCCGGATTCATTCACCTACCCTAGCCCAACTTCTGCAGTCTGATTCCCACACTGGCCTACGCGGACTGGACCGCCGCGCCCGAAGGCCGGCTCTGCGCTCTCGCCCGCTTGAGAGCTTTCTCATCCCCATCCTCTCTGGGCTCTAGCACGGTCGTGTGCGGGCCGATCCAGCCCGCTTGCCGAGATCCCGCGGCCGAGGCTTTCCGATCTCGCGCCTCCTGGGCAACTCCGCTGGGCCGTTCAGGATCTCATCCCGAAGCCCTCCTCCCGCCACCTTCTCTCCGACCTCCATCCGGGGCGAGAACCAAAGCTCAGCGGAAGTCACGGCGCTCGACGATGACCGAAGCCAGACACAAGACGAGCACGCAGTACCCGACGCCGTAGATGAGCGGGAACCAAACGTCCGATGCCGCCACGGCGAGGCTGTGAACCGCGTGCGTGGTGAGATTGAAGCTCTCGAGATCAGGCAGGACTCGGTGAAGGATGATCGTGAGCTCGCGCACGGCAGCGACCTCCGATCGCTGGCCCAGGTCCTGCAAGTTTCGTGTCAAGTGCCCAATCAGGTAAAGGCCGACGGTGAACAGCGAGGCAAGCATCGGCGTCGTAAAGGCGGAGAAGAGAGTCGCCAGCGACACGAGAAGGGCGAGCTCCATTCCGATCAGCACGAACGCAGCCGCATGCGCGGAGGTGAGCGGTGCATTCGTGAGGAGCGAACACACAGCAAAGGCGCCGCTCATGATGATGAGCTGAAGCCAGAGGGTTGCAAGGAGCCCGAAATATTTTCCGAGGAGAAACTCCGTGCGCGAAAGCGGTTTTGAGAGGATCGTGTAAATCGTTCGACGATCCACCTCATTGTGGATGAGGCCGATCCCGACAAAGATTGCGATCGCAGCTCCAAAAAGCCGGATGGCGGCAAGTCCCACATCTTCGAGGATCCGCTCCCGTTCTACATAGGAGAGCGTCGACAGCAGGACGCCGGTTCCGATGAGAAGGATGGCAAAGAAGACCAACGTGTAGAGGATGCGGTTGCGAACGGCTTCGCGCACGGTATTCAGAGCGAGCGTCATGATGCGCACGACCGATCTCACCTGCTGTCCCCCCGCTGCTGCGCCTTCCCCACCGCGGAGAGGAAGATCGACTCGAGCGAAGCGCGGTGTGGCGCGACCGATACCACCTCCGCGCCCGCCGCGAGTGCCTCCCTCAGGACGTCGGTCACATCCTTCTCAGCGACCCGGATCTCGAGCCGGCCCAGAACACCTCGGAGTTCCGCACCACGCTCCTCCAGGCGGCTCGCCATCTCCGGCGGCAGGCTCGAGAAGACAATGTCGGTCTCACGCTTGCCCGCTTCGAGGAACTGGTCCGTTGTCCCTTCATACCGGATTTGGCCTTTCACGATGATCGCAACGCGGTCGCACAACATCTCCACATCCGTCAGGATGTGCGTGTTCATGAAGACGGTTTTCCCTTCCTCGCGAAGGCGCAGGATGAGATCGCGGATCTCCTTCCGCCCAATCGGATCAAGTCCGCTCATCGGCTCGTCCAGAAAGACGACGCGGGGATCGTGTACCAGGGCCTGTGCAAGGCCGATGCGCTGGAGCATGCCCTTGGAATAGGTTCGAAGGCGCAGATCTGCGGCATGGGCAAGCCCGACCCAGTCGAGAAGCGTCTTTACGCGCTCGTTCGCGCGCGCGGAGGAGAGGCCGCAGAGCCGTCCGTAGAACTGGAGGATCTCGCGGCCCGTAAGGTAGTCGTAGAAATAGGGATTCTCCGGCAAAAAACCGACGTGCCTGCGGAACTCCGTCTCCCGCACATCATGTCCAACGATGGTGGCGTGGCCCGCGCTGGCGAAAATGAGGCCCATCAGGATTTTGAGGGTGGTCGTCTTTCCCGCTCCGTTCGGTCCGACAAACCCGAAGATCTCGCGGTCGCGGACGGAAAAGGAGATCCCCTCCAGCACGCGCTGCCGGCGCGCGCGAAGGCCCACCCGGAAATCCTTTGCCAGATTCTCGACTCGGACAACCTCCGCAGCCGAGCCGCGCTCTGCACTCATTTCCTCGTCTCCGCGGATTCGCGCTCGGCGCGCCAGCGCGCCCGCCGCTGTTCATCGATGGGATCCCGGTGCACCACATAGCGGCTGCCGTAGTACGTGGAAACGATCTCGCCCCTCTCATTCAGCGTCCACTCCCACCCGTTCGGCTCCGCGGGGAGTTGCCTTAAGACCGGGTTTTCGCCCGCGAGGAGATCCTCCGGCGACGTGATGTCTTTGCCATGGAGTCGCACGTATTCCGCCCGCGCCTGATCCAGAAAACGCGCGCGGCGTTCGGTCTCGACCTCGTCGAGGGCCTTCTCGTATTCTGCGCGTGCACGCCCATCGGGTGCTCGCCGGACGAGCTCCTCCAAGAAGATTGCGGCGGATTCGAGCCCGTCGCTTCCCGCCCGCAGCCGTGCGACGAGGCGCGAGAGATGGAGCGGCGCGCCGGGGTAGCGCGTTGCGGCCTCAAGCGTGTTCGCGGCGGCTTCGTTTTGCTCGAGGTAGTAGAACTGATTGAAGCCCAGGTAGAATCGATCCCGCCAATCCGTGGGGTGATAGGCGATCCCGCGCCGGAGGAGGTCATCGGCGTGGCGTACGCTCCTCTCGCAGTCGATCATCCATACCGCGCCAAAGCGGTAGGGGTGATCGACCCACGGATCGAGCTGGGTCACGATGTCGAGAAGCTGCCCGATTTGCTCTGCGAAGGCGGCCGGGTCTGCATGCGTGGCAGCCCCCACGAGCTGCACAGTCTCGAGCCAGTAATAGTCGGCGGCCAGGGAGGTGAAGCCGAAGGAGGCGCTGCGGACGAACTCGGGCCGTGGCAAGAAGCTCTTCCCCTCGACTGCTTCGCCCAGGACTCCCACACGCGAATGCGCCCAGGTGGTCATGGCCAACAGTGCGGCGAGGGCAAACGCCTGAACTAGCTTCGCAACAATTGCGCGCAAGGAGCCCCGTCCCTCTCGTTGCGCCTTCTTTCAGTAGGGCGCGCCCGTCGGATTCAAGTCGGTGTAGGTGGCGGGCATGTTGTACTTCACGACGGGGAGCTGCCCGAAGAGGCCATCGGTACATGCCGCCCCGGCAGTACCTCGTGCATAGAGCACCGTCGCGATAAAGCCGTCTCCATCCACGTCGCCGTAGGCGGCTGCGGTCATGCACGTACCCAGGGCGCACGTGCAGCCCACCGTCGTGTTCAGGGCGTAGTCGTAGTAGACGCTGCCTTCGGGGCCCCA
>DOUU01000043.1 GCA_003520425.1 Deltaproteobacteria bacterium | reverse complement strand
GCCACCGCGCTCATGCGACTCATGAGGCGCCCCATCGCCCTGCAGTGTGCCTCGAGGGAAAGACCGCGCCTTGCGCGCAGGGCGTTCTCGAAAAGCGGATAGACGACCGGGGGAGAGGAGAGGCCGTAGAGGTTCTCGAGCTCTGAACTCCCGCCCTTGTGGCCGCTCAAGGCGAAGGGCGGGCTCTCGGGCCCCGTCGCCCAGCCGAGGCGGCGGCCTGCCCGCCGCGCCCGCAGGGCGGTTCTGAGGGTGTTGCAGCCCGCGAGAAGAGCTGCGCGGCTTCTTCCCGCCTCGATCTCGGCCGCAGCGTGCGCGAGGAGGACCAGGGGGCTCTCTCCGCCTGTCCCGGTCAGGATCGTTCGCGTGGGCTTTGCGCCCATGCGCTCGGCAAGGAAGGCGGCGGGGTTTGGCGCCCGCCAGCCCAGGACGTTCACGATGCCGATCGTGTCGAGGGAGCGCAGGAGATGAGATCCCGCGCCCGCGTCTTCCCCCGCGTCCCGCGCCACCCGCTCGAGCATGGCGATGGGCTCGGGCGCGGGTTCGCTGCGTGCGTCGCGCTCCGTCGCCTGGGCCACGCCCACGAGAACCGGCGTGCGGTCGTCCCCCGTCATCTCTCCTCCGCTCCCTGGCACGGGACACAGGAGTACCACGCCGCAGGGCGGGCCGCCGCTTGAGGGGATGCTCCTAGAACGTGTAGCGCAGGCGCGCGAAGACTTCGTCGCGCTCACGGATTGCGTTCAGGCGATCGAACTTCTCGGTCGTCCAGTTCTGGCTCGACTCGCCGATGGCACCGAGCGCGAGGTAGTTGCTAAAGCTTTGCGGCTGTCCGTAGAAGCCGTTGATCCCGACCGTCAATGAAAAGTTTGCGGTGAAGCGGAAGGCCGTCTCGAAGGCGATCCCGCCGGAAGCGGTGTCCACATCGTAGACAAAGGTGAGGGCAGGCTGCAGCCGGTCTTGGAAGTAGCCGGTTTGAATCGTGAAGGTGCCGAGCGCGCTGAAAGGACCATTCGCGTAGAAGCCGCGCGGGTAGCCGCCTTGGTAGCTCGTGAGATATTCCAGGAACCACTGCATGTTGAAGAAGAAGGTGCGCGAAGAGTTCAGGAAGTTCACAAAGGTGGGGCGGTCGACGGAGATCGTGAGATCGATGCGGTCGCTGTTGGAGAGGCCATCCGAGCTTTCGCTGTTGCTGAAGAGCACATTCGGCGTCCAGCTCAGCTCGACGCCCCAGTTGGTGGCCGTGCGGTCTTCGGCAAAGTCCATGGCAAAGCCGAGCGTATTGACCTTCTGATATTGGAGCAGAGCCTCGCCGGCGCCCGCCCACACGAAGTCGCGTCTCCCGAAAAGGCCATTGCCGCCCGCCTTGATGTCGGGACGGGTCATCCCCGTGACGGAGTAGAAGTCTTGGATCGTCTTGCAGTTGAGGGGAGCCAGGGGATTGGTCGTGGTGGGCAGGTTGCAGGCCGGGGGCGCACCTCCAGCGGCGATTTCCAATGCCGTAAAGACCTCGAGCGCGTTGAAGGACAGGGCCGCCATCTGGCTGTGGAAGAGATTGCCGGTGAGGGGATTGATCAGGTTCGCGACGGTGGCGGCCGAGCACGGGCCGGTCGCTGTTTTCGACACGCAGCCGTCGACCAGAGGGTTGTAGCACGGGTCGCCGGGACCCCGCGCACCGGGGAGAATCACGATCTGGCCGTTCACAAAGCGCGTCGCCACCGCGTCGCCTGGCCTGTTTCCCGGCCACGACTGGGTGAGGACGCTCGCTTCCGCATTGAAGATGTCCACGCCTTGGGCATCGCACGAGGTTTGATAGAAGGCCCCGCACCCGAGAAGGGCCTGCTGCTGGACCGAGAGCGCGGTACTGAGCGACGGACTGAGCGTGAGATTGAGCGGAACCAGCCTGAAGTTCGGCCTGATCGCCGCGGGAAGAGAGGCCCCGACCGCCAGCTGGATGAAGGGATTTCCTGCGAAACCATTGCCGATCACCACATCGAGCGGGAGGAGCCCACCCACCAACGCCCTGCTGTTGGTCAGCGTAAGGCCGCAGCTTGACGGGTCGAGCGGGGAAAAGGCGATGCTCGAGCTGCAGATCACGTCGAAAAGCTGGCGGTTCTGGGGGTTGTCGGTGAGGGCGCTTCCGATTCCCGAGTTCCCGGGCCGCAGACATGTGCTCTCGAGCCCCGTTACGCAGCTTGCATTCGCGGGTGCACTGTTGGCCAGAGGTCGGCCCGTGAAGGGATCGACCTTGCGCGAGTAGGACTGGATGATCTCCGCGTTGAATCCGGGATCGTAGTGGTAGTAGTCCGTGATGGCGAAGCTAAAGCGGTCCCACCGGAACTCGATCCGCGCGCCCAGCTGGTTGCCTTCGAGGCTATTCCACCAGTTCGGTGGACGCGTCTCGCCGACGAGCCCCGCGCCGAGGGCGCCGTTCAAGAAGAGCGCTGATTGCTTGGTGCATACGACAAGCGGCGTATAGGGCTCGCCGCACCTTCCGAGGTCGTTCGGCATGAATCGATCGAGGATCCACACGAGCTCGGCCCGCACATCCTGAAGCGGCCCCACGTCATAGAGCGAGTAGATGGCGCGGGCGGCCCAGACCGAGATGCGGGACTCATCCAGGGTGGGGAGCGACCCCACCCCGAGATTGGAGGGATTGATCTGGTCCGTGTTGCGGAAGAGCTCGGTCTTGCCCCAGATGATCGTCTGCCGTCCGATGCGAAGGGAAAGGCGCCCCTCGAGAGCGGAGAGGTCGAGGTAGGCCTGGTCGAGCTCGTGCGTGTCCTCGCTCGCGCCATGATTCCAGGCGAGGGCGCTCTGGGAGAAGTTCTGGTCGAAGTTGTTGATGTCGACCCCCTTTGCAAAGAGCTCACGCTCCGCCGGGGAAGGGGTGTAGAGACCGGCCGCGGTCACGCCCTGGATGTGTCCCACCTGCTGCACGAGAGGGCGGTAGGGCAGCGCCGTCGTCACGTTCGGAACGGTGATGAGACTCCCGACGTTGTGCACGTTGTCCTCGGGCCGCCACAGACCGAAGATTGCGTCGGCGCCCGAGGAGTCACCGTTCGAGGTGGTCTGCGAAACCGAGATCTGATGGATCATGAACTTGTCGCCGGCGAAGGGCAAAAAGGTCTGCGCGAACGAGAGGTTCTGCGACAGCACCTCGATCCCGGGAATGTTTTCGAAGGTGCCGAGCTTGTCGGAGCCGCCAAAAGTGTAGGGCAGGCCCGGATATCGCGCGGGACCGGAGCTGTCATCGTTGAAGGGATTGACCGCAGGGTCGTCGCCCACCCACCCGTTGCGCTTCCCGGTCATGTAGTAGGAAGGCGCNNCAGGCGTGTGTCCACACGCAGTCGTAGCTCACCACGATGCGGCTGAAAAAAGAAGCGCCGTCGAAGAAGAGAAAGCCCTTCGGCGCAAGATCGACCTCGGTTTCGATCCGCAGGACGTTGCGCCATTGAGAGAGATTCCACTCGGTATCGAGATTCGGATCGAGCGCCCGGAGCTGGGTCTCGACGTAGCCGTGGATCTGGACGCGGCCCTCCAAAAGGTCGATTGCCCGGGAAGGGCTCGCGCCCAGGAAGGAAACGAGGGCCAAAGCCCCAAGGGTGACAAGAAGCCCGAAGCCGCAACGCATCCGCACCTCCCTCCGGCGCATGGCACTGCTGCTTAGAGATCCTTTGCGCGACTCCAAGGAAGGTCTGTCGCCCTCACGACACGGTGCCCCGCATCTTCCGGCACTCAGAAGCTCCTCCCTGCTCTCTTCTCTGTTACAGATCTGCCGGTCGGAAGTCGAGAAATTTCTGCGAGGGCTCCCAGCAAAGCTCCCGGATGGCGCTCTCCGGAGCGCGAGCGCTGGTGAGCGTGCACCCACCCCACCATCCTCGGATGCCGCGAGCTCCGCGTGTGTCCGGCCTCATCCCAGGGGCGGGGGGCCGGCACCGGGATTCGCTAGGAGCGCTTCGCAGTCGCTCTCGGCGGGAGGGGCACGAAGACGGGCGCGCGTTTCTCGAGGAAGCTCGTCACCCCTTCTTTGAAGTCAGGTCGTGCGAAGGACTCGACCATGAGTCGGTTGGCGAGGGCGACCGCAGTCGCAAGGTCGCTCTCGTAGGCGCCGTACACCTGGCGCTTCATCTCGGCGAGCGCGGCCGGCGAGCAGTTCGCGACGAGATCCTGCGCGTAGGCGAGGGTCTCCTGCAGCAGGACCTCGGGGGCCAGGACGCGATTCACCAGGCCGAGGGAGAGCGCCTCTTCGGCGAAAAAGACGCGACCCGAGTAGAGGAGATCCAGCGCGCGCGCATGCCCGACAAGGCGCGGGAGGATCCAGGAGATCCCGTGCTCCGCCACAAGACCGCGCCGCGAGAACGCGGTCGTGAACTTNNGCGCCCGCAGCGGCAAAGCGCAGGTCGCACATGAGAGCCAGGACGAGGCCGATGCCCGCGCAGGGCCCGTTGATGGCGGCCAGCATCGGCTTTCGGATGCTGAGCGGAAAGGTCTGGGGCCTCGTGTCGGGGGCGCCCGCGGACTCGCTCCCCTGGAGCACGTTCAGGTCCGCGCCCGCGGTGAAGCCTCGGCCCGCGCCCGTCACCACGATGACCCGCACGCTCGGGTCGTCGTCCGCGCGCTCCAAAAGGTCGAAGTAGCGGGTCGAGAGTGCGGGGGTCCAGGCGTTTAGGCGCTCCGGGCGATTGAGTGTCAGCGTCGCCACGCCGGAGCTTTGGGCGTAGAGGACGAGCTCCTCTTGGGCTTCGGACCGCGGATCTCGCATGAGTTTCCTCCCTCCCGGACAGCGCGAAGAGCCGGTGCGAGGGAATCTACCGGAGGCTCCGCCCCCCACGCCGCTTCGGCGCAGGTAGACTCGCGCTCCGTGTTCCCCTACGTCGAGCAGCCCGTGTTTCACGTCGGCCGCTTTCAGGTCGCGGCCTTCCAGATCCTCGTCTGCACGGCGGTCGTCGTGGGCCACGAAGTCGTGGTGCGCCGCGCCCGACGCTTGGGCTTCGATCCCGACCTCGCATCAAGCCTCGTGGCATGGACGATCCTCTTCGGCTTCGTGGGCTCCCATCTCTTCGACGTCGTCTTGTACGAGCCCGCGGAGCTGCGGCGAAGCCCCCTCGTCCTTCTCCAACTCTGGGGCAGCATGTCCTCGTTCGGCGGAATCCTGGGCGGGCTCCTCGGCGGATGGTGGCTCACCCGGCGCAAGGGCCTTTCGGGAAACCAGGTCCTGGTGTTCCTCGACATCCTCGGCTTCGCGTTCCCGTTTGCCTGGATCTTTGGCCGCGCGGGCTGTGCCCTCGCCCATGACCACATGGGGATCGCGACCACGAGCTGGCTCGCCGTACGCTTCCCGGACGGACCGCACTTTGACCTTGGCCTGCTTGAGCTCCTGTACACGATCGCGATGGCCGCGCTTTTCCTCCTGCTCGACCGCCGCCCCAGGCCTACAGGCTTTTTCGTGGGTCTTTTCTTCACGCTCTACGGCCCGGTGCGCTTCGGCCTCGACTCGCTCCGGACGGGCGATGAGCGCTACCTCGGCTGGACGCCGGGCCAGTACGGGGCCGTGGCGGCGGCGCTCCTCGGCATGAGTCTCCTCTTCTTTGTTTTTCAGCGGAGAGGGACAGANNGAGGCTGGGGCCGAACCCGCCAAACCACGCGGCTGAATCTCCTCCTGGCCCCTCGCAAGAGGGATTGGCCCCCACCGCCCGCCCGCTCCTCCCCCGGGGTATCCCGCTCCTTCTTCCCCTTCTTCCCTGGCGTCTGAATCCCCATTCAGTATTCTGATGCAGAATTCACTTCACTGATGGGTGGTTCAGACCGATAGAGCGGCCGGAAGGATCCCGATGCCCCCCGCAAGCCCGACGCCCACCCCGCTCCCCTCCTCCGCGCCGCGTGAGCGAGCACGCACCGCCCGGCGTGGACATCCTCTTGAGACGGCCGAGACGGTCTTCGCCGAGCGCGGATTCGCGGGCGCGACCATGGCCGAGATCGCGGCCCGCGCCGGCTACTCGGCGGGAAATCTCTACAACGTGTTCGAAAGCAAGGAAGCGCTCTACCGCGAGCTCATTACGACGCGGGGGACGAAGCTCCTGCGCGAGCAGCTCGCGATCTTGCGCGCCCCTGCCCCCTACCTCGAGACGCTCGATCGTGTGATCGACCAGCTGCTCCAGTTCTGCGTCGACCACCGGGCGTTCTGGGTGATCTACGTGCGGGGACTCACCGGCCAGGAGTGGAGCGGTGGACCCATCCCCGTGGAGACCCAGCGCCTGCGCCAAGAGCTTGAGGAGGAATCCGTCGGGCGTCTCGCTCGCGCCATGGAGCAAGGCGAGATCCCCGCCGAAGACCCGGTTGCGTGCGTGACCCTCATTCTCGGCACACTCCACCACCACATCGTCCACTGGATCGAGGGCACGGGGTCTGCCGAAGAGCTGTGGCAGAGCGCGAAGAGCCTGCGCCGCGTGCTGCGTCGCGGGCTGGGAGTTCCGGCATGAGTTCTCGAAGCCTCCCCCTGATGCTTTGCGCGCTCGCCCTCACCTTCGCAGCGTGCAAGGGCGAGACGCGGGCCAAGGCCTCCCAGACAGAGGCGGTGAAAGCCGACGCGGCGGAGGTGAAGACGACCCTGGTGCGGCGCGGTTCGATCGTGCCGCGCATCACGGCGGCAGGGAGCCTTCTCGCGCGGCGCGAGAGCCAGATCGGGGCGCAGGTCACGGGACGCATCGAGCGCGTGATGGTGTCGGTGGGAGACCGCGTGGAAGTGGACCAGCCGCTCTTCGAGATCGACCCCGAAACCTACAAGGCCGCGCTGGCCCAGGCTCAAGCCGGGCTTGAGCTCGCCCGGGCACAGCGCGAGCAGTCGGAGGCCGACCTCGGGCGCGCCCGCGCGCTCCGGGCTCGGGACCTCGTCCCCCAGCAGCAGCTTGACCGGCTGGTAACGCAGGTTGCCGTGGCGCGCGCGCAGGAGAAGCAGGCGTTCGAGGCCGTGGCGATGGCTCGGCAGAACCTCGACAAGACCGTCGTGCGCGCGCCCTACGCAGGCTCGATCTCAAAGCGCCTTGCCGACGAGGGGACAATGGCGCTCACCATGCCGCAGACCATCGTCGTTGTCTTGCAGGAGACCGAAGTGCTCGAGGCGCGCGTCGGGATTCCCGAGTCGCAGCTTTCGCTCGTGAAGCCCGGCGACAGCGCGTTCCTCCACGTTCAGGGAATCCCGGATCCCATTGAAACCCGCGTGAGCGCCGTCTCCGACTCGATCGATCCCGCGACGCGCACGTATCTCGTCAAGATGCTCGTCCCGAACCCCGACCGCAGCCTCAAGGCGGGGGTCTTCGCCCACGTCGACATCGTTCCCCAGTCGCTCTCCGAGGTCTTGCTCATCCCACCCGACGCAGTGCGGACGGAAGATGGCGAGACCCGGGTCCTCATCGTGCGCGACGGCCTCGCCGTGCCCGTCCCGGTTCGGATCGGAATCGCCACCGAAGAGGCCGTCGAGGTGCTCTCGGGGCTCGAAGCGGGAACCGAGGTGATCGTGGGCGAGGGGGCGCGCACGATCGCTCCCGGGATGCGCGTTCGCGCCCAGCCCGCCGGAGGCTCGTCCACGTGAAGCTCGCCGACGCATCGATCCGGCGGCCCGTCTTCGCCGTGATGCTCGTCGGCGCGCTCGTCGTACTCGGTCTTGTGTCCATCCCGCGGCTCGGCGTCGACCTCATGCCGCGCGTCGAGTTTCCCATGGTGACCGTGACCACGGTGCTCCAGGGCGCTTCGCCCGAGACCATCGAGCGCGAGGTCACGCAGCCCCTGGAGCAAGCCGTCAATACCATCGAGGGCATTCGAACGCTCCGCAGCACCTCGAGCGACTCGCTCTCCCAGCTCGTGATCGAGTTCGAGCTCCGCTACGACGTCCACCAGAAGGCGCAAGACGTACGCGACAAGGTGGCGGCGGCCCGCGGCGATCTCCCCGCCGAAGCGGATCCGCCAGTGATCGACCGGGTCGATCCCGACGCGACGCCGATCCTTTCGGTCATGCTGGCGGGGCCGCAGTCGATCCGCACGCTCTCGGAGCTCGCGGACAAGAAGATCAAGCCGCGCCTCGAGCGCGTGCCTGGCGTGGGGAGCGTCTCTCTCGTCGGCGATCGCGCGCGGGAGATCCGCATCTGGGTCGACCCGGTGCGCCTCAGCGGCTACGCCCTCGCGGTCGACGACGTCCTTGCCGCCCTCAAACGCGAACACGTCGAGATGCCGGGGGGCCGCATCGAGACCGAGCGCCAAGAATACACCGTGAAGACCAAGGGCAAGCTCGCGAGCGTTGACGCGTTTGCCAACGTGATCGTGGCCGACCTCGACGGGCGCGTGGTGCACCTGCGCGACGTCGCCTCGGTCGAAGACGGAATGGCGGAAGAGCGGACGATCGCCAGGCTGAACGGCGAGCGCGGGGTCTCGCTCCAGATCCGGCGTCAGTCCGGCGAGAACACCGTCTCCGTCGCGAAGGGCGTGCGCCGCGAGCTCGCTCGGATTCGGGAAACACTTCCCTCCGGCGTGCAGATGATCGAGGCCCAGGACACCTCCCGATTCATCGAGAGCTCGGTGGATGATGTGGGAGTCGACATCCTCTGGGGCGGCTTCCTGGCCGTGGCCGTGGTGCTCGCCTTCCTGCGCAGCGGGCGCTCGACGCTCATCGCGGCCATCGCGATTCCCTCCTCGCTCCTCGCAAGCTTCGGCTTTTTCTACTTCTTCGGCTTCACCTTGAACTTGATGACGCTCATGGCGCTCTCGCTCTCGATCGGCATGCTGATCGACGACGCCATCGTCGTGATCGAGAACATCTATCGTCACATCGAGGGAGGTGAGGAGACGAGAAGCGCAGCGTCGAGCGCTACCCATGAGATCGGTCTTGCGGTCGTGGCCACCACCTTTTCGATCTGCGCGGTGTTTGTTCCGATTGCGTTCATGCGAGGCATGGTGGGGCAGTTCTTCCGCGAGTTCGGCCTTGTCGTGGTCTGCGCCGTACTCGCGTCCTTGCTCGTCGCCCTAACGACGACGCCGATGCTGTGTTCGCGCTTCCTCCACGTGGGGCACGAGCACGGCCGGGTGTGGCTCGCGCTCGAGCGCACATACGAAGGCCTCGAGCAGCGCTATCGCGCGGCCCTGCGCTTCGGCCTCGAACACCGCCGCCTCGTGGTGGGGCTCCTACTCGCCGCGGTCGTTGCGGGCGGACTCATCGCAAAGCTCGTCCCGATCGAGTTTGCGGTGCCGGCCGACCGCAGCGAATTCAACGTCTGGCTGAAGCTCCCCCTGGGCTCCCCCATCCAGCAGACCCTTGCGGCCACGACCGCAGTCGAGACGGCGCTGCGCAGCCATCCCGAGGTGCAGGCGGTGTTCTCGACGATCGGGGGCGGCGTTCAAAAGCGCGTGAACGAGGCGAACCTCTACGTTCTCCTCACGCCCAAGGCCAAACGCCGGCAGACCCAGACCGAGATCATGCGGGAGCTGCGCCAGCGGATCGGCGAGCTCGGGCTTCCCCTCAAGGACTATGCCGTCGAGGAGATCCAGTGGTTCGGGGTGGCGGGCATGCGCTTTGCCGACGTCATGTACTCGCTCCGCGGCCCGAGCACCGATCGCCTCAACTTCATGGCCCAAGGTCTCCTCTCGAAGATGCGGGAGGCCGGCGGCTACGTGGACCTCTCATCCACCTACGAAACCGGCAAGCCCGAGATCGCCCTCGATTTGAACCGCGAGCGCGCCGCGGACCTCGGTGTGCCCGCTGCACAAATCGGGAGCACCATCTCTGCGCTCCTCGCCGGCTTCAAGGTGACGAACTTTGAGCAGGGCGGCGAACGCTATGACGTGCGGCTGCAGGTCCTCCCGGAGTACCGGAACGATCCGCAAAAGCTCGGGCTGATCCAGGTGAGGGCGCCAAGCGGCGCACTTGTCCCCCTGGGCAATCTCGTGACGCCGCGCGTCGGGAGCGGCCCCATGGAGATCAACCGCGAGGACCGCACACGCTCGATCACCGTGCTTGCGAATCTCTCCGGCAAGTCCCTCGGCGAGGCGGCGTCTGAGATGGCAGGCTTCGGGCGGGAGATCGGTGTGCGCGGCGAGTACCAGCTCGTGCCCGTCGGGACTGCCGAGAATATGTCCGAGACGATCGCGGCCATCGGATTCGCGTTCCTCTTGGCGCTGATCGCCCTCTATATGATCCTCGCCTCGCAGTTCAACTCGTTTATCCACCCCTTCACGATCATGCTCTCGGCACCGCTCTCGTTCGTGGGTGCCTTCGCGGCCATGGCCCTGCTGCGCGTCCACCTCGACATTTTCGGCCAGATCGGACTCCTCATGCTGATGGGCCTCGTCATGAAGAACGGGATTCTGCTCGTGGACTACTCGAACACGTTGCGCGAGCGAGGCGCGTCCGCGCGCAGCGCTGTCCTCGAAGCGGGCCCCGCGCGCCTGCGACCGGTGCTCATGACCACCACCGCGATGGTGTTCGGCATGCTGCCCGTCGCCTTCGGCAAGGGGGACGGCGCCGAGTATCGGGCACCCATGGGGATCATCTCCATCGGCGGCATCGCCAGCTCCACGCTGCTCACGCTGCTCGTGGTTCCGGTGGTCTATACACTTGTGGACGACGCCCAGCAGTGGGCCGAAGGCCGCCTCCGCGCCTTGCGTGCGCGGCTCACGAGGACACCAAGCACCATCCCCGATTAGCGCCGTGCTGCGGGCAGGGGCGCCTCGCCGGGTACGGCAGGGCGAAACCCGCGCCGAAAAGGAGTGTCACCACTCAGGCCGCTGCAGAACCTGCGCGCTCGCAGCGCCGCAAGCGAGGGAGGTCGAGATCGAGCTGCGTCGCGGACGGCCCTGGGTCAGGGGGGCGGCGAGGCGCCGCGGCTCTCGAAGAAGAGCGCGATCGAGCGGTCGTGCCAGGGCACGCGGCTTCCGCGGCCGTGGAAACCCACGTGTCCTCCCCCGGGCGAGAGGAGTGGCACCAGGGAGTCGTTCTCCCGCCAGGGAAAGCGCGTGTAGGACTCGCCCGGAATCCAGGGGTCATCGAGCGAGTGGACGACGAGGGTGGGGACGCGGATCGAGTGCAGGAACCTCAGGGCGGAGTTCGTCTCGTAGTAGTCCTTCGCCCCTTTGTAGCCGTTGCGCGGCGCCACGAAGTGCTCGTCGAACGCGAGGACGCTCTGCGCCTCGAAGATCGCCGAACGCTCCCGGGCGGAGAGCTCGGCCCCGGGCAGGGTGCTCTCCCGCTTCATGGCTCGCAGCAGACTCAGGTGGTAGATCCGATTGCGCGGAGCGAGGAAGCGCNNGCAGCCGCTGCGCGCACCGGAAACCCGGACCCGTGCTCGGCCAGCCACTTGAGAAGAAGGTTTCCGCCGAGCGAGTAGCCGACGAGCACAACGCCTGCGGCTTTAGCCTGCTCGGGGAGCCCACGCAGCACATCGCGCAGGTCGGCGGTGCGGCCGGCATGGTACTGGAGCCGACACAGCGGCCGCGACGCACCGGCCCCCCGCAGATCCAGCCGCAGCACGCGATGCCCCCGCGAAAGCCAGTGGCTGGCGCTTGTCTCCATGTAGGCGCTCTCGCTACTGCCGGCGAGCCCGTGGATCAGCGCCACGAGCGGGCGCGCGCGCGAGCCGGGCCCTGGATCCTGCAGGAGCCCCACCAGCCGATCTCCGCTGCCATCGCTCATTTCGAACGTGAGTCGCTCCGTGGTGTAGCACCCGAGGCCCTGGGCCCGGTGGCGGATGGCGTTGCGGACGGTCTGGAGGTCCGGCCCGAACCACGGTGCGCGCGGACGGAACGGCGCGAAAGTCGGGACCTCTTGGAGCTTCGTCCACATGACGACTACCCGATCCACGCCCGCCAGGCGGGCGAGGTCGAAACGAGCCTTGCCAGCACCTCGTAGCCCTCCGCGCGGGGGTGCATGCCATCGTGGGCCGCGAGGTCCGCACACCAGGGGGCCGAGCGGGCGAGGGCCTCGAACACCTCGATGAAGGGAACGCCGAGCTCTTTGCAAAGGACGCGAAGGCCGTGCGAGAGGGAGCGCAGGCGCAGCGCCTGCTCCGGCTCGCTCAGGTAGGGCGGTCCCACAAAGAGCGGACGCCAAGCTTTTGCTTCCTCGAGAATCGCCCGGGCGTAGCCGAGGGATTCCTCGAGCGCGACCCGCGCGCCGCCGCCTTGCGGGGTCGTATCGTTCGTCCCGAAGGAGAGAACGACGCGGCCATCCACACCGGGAGGAAGCCGACGCACCACCTCCTCACGCCAGCGGCGATGGATGTCCGCGCTCGTATCCCGGCGCACCCCGAGGTTGTAGTAGGTGACGCCGCCCTGCGACCGGGCGGCCCGGGCACACACACGCCCAGCCCAGCCGAGACATTCGGGATCGCCCGTTCCTTGCACAAAAGAATCCCCGACAAAGCAGATCCGCAGGTCGCGGGTCGTCGCTGGCCCGACCCTCGCGGGGCTCTGCGGGGAGAGTGTCATCGGAACCTGGGCGCGCGTTTCTCGGTGAACGCGGCGATGGCTTCGCTGTGCTCGGGACTGCTGTAGCAGGTGCGCAGCAGATCGAACTCGCGCTTCATCACCGCGTCGAGGTCCGGGTCGCTGCCATTGCGGGTCAAGAGCTGCTTGATCATGCGAAGCTGCCGGTCGGGATTGGCGGTGAGGGCGTCGGCCTCGGCAAGGGCTTCGTCCACGAGCTTTTCTGCCGGTACCACCCGATTGGCGAGCCCGCGGGCGGCGGCCTCCTCGGCCTCGACGAGGCGGCCGGAAAGACACATCTCACTCGCCGTGGCAAAGCCCACGCGCTGCACGAGGTAGTACGTGCTCGCGAGCTCAGGGACAAGGCCCATCTTCACAAAGAACATCCCAAAGCGCGCCCGCTCCGAGGCCAAGATGAGATCGAAGGGCAAGATCATCGTGAGCCCGACCCCGACGGCGACGCCGTTCACGGCCGCAATGAGTGGCTTGGACTCGCGGACAAGGTGCACCCAGGAGCCCTGCGCTCGGGGCTCGACCAATGCGCTGCGCGGTGTCTCGGCCGCATCCTCGCGTCGCTGGAAGGCGTCCCGCACGTCGGCGCCCGCACAAAACCCGCGGCCCGCGCCGGTGAGGACGATCGCGCCCACGCCCGAGTCGGCGTTGGCCTGCTCGATCGCGCCCATGAGCTCCTCCGACATGCGGGGAGTCCATGCGTTTAGCCGGTCGGGCCGCTGGAGGGTGAGGAGTGCGACGTGACCCCGCTGCTCGACTTGAATCTGCTCGTAATCCGGCATGCAGGCTCCTTGCGCAACGCGCGGAGCCCGATTCTACCCTGCGGGCCGAAGAAACCGCCCTCGCGGCCGGTCTCCTCGCCCCCATCCCTCCGCTACTGCCGCACGAGCGAGCGAAGCCACCTCTCAAGACCCTGCTGCGCGTGGGCCGGTGGCGAGGTGCGGCCGATCCCGGTCAGAAAGAACCGGTCGTGCACGGTGCCCGCGCGGGTCGCGATCTTCATCTCCTCGGGAAAGAGCGAGAGAAATGCGAAGCCTGTGAGCAGCGATCCCAGAAATCCGACCCGATCGCTGCCCCCGATCTCGAGGTAGAGCGAGCCTCCGTGCTTCTCCGACGGCGCGAGGGTGTAGGAGTGGAGCACGATCGGCCTCCTCCCGGCCGGAGCCTGCGTCCGGGCTGCAAGCTCGAGGTAGTCGAGTGCCAGAGGCTCTTGCCGGGCTTCCTTGCAGTCGAGCTCAAACTCCGCGAGCCAGCGCATGGGACCGATCTTGCGGGCGAATCCGCTCATCAAGCTGAGCCCGGCGTCCGCAAGACCCTCCGCCAGACCGCCGCTCCAGCTCGGGCGCAACCGACCCCAGAGCTGGAGATTGCAAAGGCCTTCCCCCGCCCGGCGGATCTCGAACCCGGGCTCATCCAGGATGGACGCCGTGGACCCAAGACGCGAGGGCCCAAGCCACTCCTTCGTTCCGACGAGCGTCTGCCCCCCCATTCTCCCTCGCGAACCCTCCCCCGGGACAGTCGCCCGGCCTGTGAAACGCCAAGCCAAAAAGATTTGCAACCCCCATGCCACCCAGCCGCCGAGAGCCGGGGGCCGCGTCGGAGGGCAGGACGGCCGTTGCCCGCCCATCCCAGAGGCGAAGGCCACGGCCGCCGCCCAGAAAGGAGGCTTCGGCCTCGGCTCAGAACGGAAGGCGGACGAAATCTCCGCCCCTCCGGGGGGCAGAGGCGCACGGCCTTTTGTTCCTCTTCGAGCGGGCCGATGGGGCGAGGCGTCCTTCGAGCTGCGCGGGAGAGGTTTGACTCACACGGCGGGGAGAGCTTCTCTTGGAAGCGTGCGGATCTTTATCCTTCTGGCTGCGTTCGCCCTCGCGTGCGCGCCGCCGAGAGAGGTCATCCCCGAGATGAGCGCCCAGGATTCGGCGCCGCTCTTCGGCCCCCATGGCCAAGTCGGAGCGTTCTACAACCCCTGGTCACCGTTCCGGTCCACCGTTTTCGATTTTCTGCGCTGGCAGATCTCGCGCAATCCCTATGACAAGAGCCGAAAGCCTGAGGTCCCGATCGTCCCGAACGATGGCGCAAGCCTTCAAGGTCGCGAGCACTCAGGCTCGCTCACCTGGGTGGGTCACGCGACGTTCGCGGTCCATGACGACAACGACGTCTTCTTGACCGACCCCCACTTCGGGCCGCGCGCACTCTTGCCCACCCGGAAGATGCCGCCGGGCGTCCCGCTTGAGTCGGTGCCTGCCAGGGCTTTCGCGGTGGTCTCCCACAATCACTACGACCACCTCGATGCCTACACCGTGGATCGCCTTCCGCCCGAGATGGCCTGGTTCGTGCCGCTTGGCCTCGGGCAGTGGTTCCGCAGCCGGGGACGCGAGAACGTGACAGAGCTCGACTGGTGGCAGAGCGCACGTTACGGCCGCTGGACCGTGACCTGCCTTCCCGCGCAGCACTGGTCGGCTCGCCTCGAGCAGGGCCGCAACGCGACGCTTTGGTGCGCGTGGCTCGTGGACTCAGGAGCGCGTCGCTACTTCTTCGCGGGCGACACGGGGTACTTCCCAGGCTTCGCAGAGATCGGCCGGCGCTACAAGATCGACGTGGCCATGCTTCCCATCGGGGCGTACGAGCCCCGCTGGTTCATGCGCTACCAGCACATGGACCCCGCGGAGGCCTATCGCGCCTTCCGGGATCTCGGTGCGAGATACATGGTCGCCATGCACTGGGGCACCTTCGATCTCACGGATGAGCCCATCGACTTGCCTCCCAAGGTGCTTAGTCAGGTGGTCTCCGATGAGAAGGGCGACCCCGAGCGCGTGCGCATCATGGCGATCGGAGAGCGCTGGCGGCTTCCGGACCACGACTGAGTGGACCCGCGGGCAGGTGCGGCGGCGTTCGCTGAAGCGGCAAGGCGAAGCCTAGCCCCCCGGGGCAAACCCAGAAAAGTTAAGGCCCGGAGCCGCCTCGCGGCACCCCGGGCCTCCCTGGGAAGGGGATTATTTGGCTATCTGGCTAAGGAAGTGACCGTTTCCCAGGAGAGGTGTCAGGGGAGGCGCAAATTTTTCAGCATTTTCCGCCTCACCCGCGACGACGCGCCCGGGCCTACGGGTACTCGTACTCTGGCTCGAGGGTCACGACCAGCTTTCCATCCTGATAGTTCTGCGCGCCGATCACCACCTGGTGATGGTTCGGCACCCGCAGGCTCGTCCGCAGCGTGCCCTCGATCTCCACCGACATGAGGAGCCCCCGCTGCCCGAGCTTGCGCGGCTTCACCTTGAGCACCCGCCCCGTCGGCAGCGTCATGGTCCCCGTTTGGTTCAGCGCCAGCGCCATCTTCTCGCTCTGGATCACCCGCACGCTCTTGTACTTGAAATCCTGGCGCAGCCGGCGTTCAAGCTTCGCGGCGGCAGGATCCACGGGGCCCGGGTGCTGGGAGACGTGGTTCACCGCGACCATCACATGGACCTGTGTGGGCTTGGCAGGCGCAGCGGGCTTCGGGGCTTGATCCGCAAAGCTCGGCCCCGCGGTGATCGCCACCATGGCGACACCGGCCAGGATCGAGCGTGCTTGCTCAAAGCCCACTCGGCGTTTCCCCACTCCCGGAGTCGTCGGAGGAATCGTCCATCACCCAGATGATGGTCGCGTCGTCGGAGCTTGGCAGGACCATCACCGGGCGGCCGCTGGTGTCGATGGAACGCACGACATCGATGGGCGCCGGCGGGCGCGCCAGGACCACGACGGCCGCCATTGCACCGAACGCCACCGCTGCACCGAGCGGACGCAGGATCCAAGGACCGAATTCGAGGCGCCGCCACCAGGGAAGACGCGCGTGGAGCTCCTCGTCGATGGCCGGGAGGCGCGCTTCAATCGCACCCCACAGGTCGGGCTGCGGGACGGTGGCGTCGTGTTGCCCAAGCAGGAGCCGCAACTCGCGCAGACCCTCGAGTTCCGCCCGGCAGCTGGCGCACTCACCAAGGTGACGCTCGAGCCGGTGGACGGCCGGGGGACCGAGCTCTCCATCGTGGAAGAGCTCGAGCTCGGTCGTGAACTCCTCGCATGCCCTCACAGCTCGCCTCCTTTCCCTGCGTCCTGCGCCTGTGGCTCCCCGCGCGGCCCGATTTCTCCTTCGAGTCCAAGTCCCCCCGCAATCAGGGCCTTCTGCATCCGCCGGCGCGCGTAGTGGAGCCGGCTCATCACCGTGCCCTTCGGAATCTCGAGCGCCTGCGCGATCTCCTCGTAGCTGAGCCCGTCCACCTCTCGCAGCAAGAGCGTGCGCCGTGCCGCATCTGGCAGCTCCTCGATCGCGGCGGCCATCCGCTGGCGCAGCTCGGCTCGCTCGAGCACGTGGTGGGGGCTCGGCGCCGCTCCCTCCATCGGCTCTTCGGAGTCGGGATCCGCGCCCTCGGAGAGGGGAGTATGCTCTTCTGCCCACTCCACGTGTCGGCTGGAGCGATCCCGCCGGCGAAGGTCGAGGCATAGATTCAACACCACGCGGTAGAGCCAGGTGTAAAAGC
>DOUU01000493.1:8421-14454 GCA_003520425.1 Deltaproteobacteria bacterium | reverse complement strand
CCCTTGGATCGCCGTCGCCGTCTCGCGATCACGGCGTGCGTCCTCCTCTCGGGCTTTGCGGCACTCATCTACCAAGTCATTTGGACTCGATTTCTTGGCTTCGCGTTCGGTACCACCACGGAAGCGATCGGAAGTGTGCTCGCCGTCTTCTTCGGCGGGATGGCACTTGGCAACCTATGGGCTGCACGTCGCCTTTGCTGGCGTCACCTGCCCCTGCGGGTGTACGGCTGGCTCGAATGGGGGATCGGCTTCTGGGCGCTCGTCTCGCTCCCTCTCCTTCAGGNNTTATCTGGGCACTCGTCTCGCTCCCCCTCCTTCAGAGAATGGACCGGCTCTATGCGCTTTTCGGCCAAGACGCTGGGCCTGCAGCGTGTGTCGCGCTCGCGCTGTGCGCCTCGGCGGTCCTCCTCCTGCCACCCACGGTCGCGTTCGGCGCAACCCTGCCCCTTCTGGCGCGGCTCCTCGGTGAGGACCGCACCCGGGGCCGTTGGAGCGCCATCCTCTACTCCACGAACACGCTCGGGGCAGTGCTTGGGGCGTACGCGTCGGGCTTCTGGCTGATCCCACAGCTCGGCCTTTCGCAGTCGATCTTTTTCGCAAGCGTGGTCAACCTGTGCGTGGGTGCATGTGCGCTCTTCTTGAGCAAGCACAAGGTCTTGCTCTCCCCCCCGCGAGAGATGGACGATGTCACCGCCGACGCTCGCGAGCTTGGTCGTCGCGATCGGGTTGTGCCGATCGAGGGGCGCAGGAGCTTTCTCATCCTGTTCGGCATTTCCGGTTTCGTAGCGATCGGCTACGAGATCGTTTGGTCCAAGCTGCTCGGCATCATTCTCGAGGGAACTTTGTATGGTTTTGCTGCGACCCTTTCCGTCTTCCTGCTCGGCATCGCCCTGGGCAGCCTGGCCGTCGCACGCTTCGTCGACCGGATCCACGACCTCCCGCGCGCCTTTGGACTTCTCCATGCCGGGATCGCAGCCGCTGCGTGCTTGAGCCTGAGCGCGGTTCCCTACCTTCCATTCGCGCTGCAGCGACTGACGGCTACGATCGGAGGGGGCGACCCCGTTCAGCTCCTCCTTGTGGTGACTGCGCCTCTCGTGCTTCTGCCGACGCTCCTCTCCGGCGCCTCGTTCCCCATCTTAATCCGCCTGTGCTCGCGACAAGCTTCCGATGTCGCGCACGTGATTGGTGTTGCCACGGCAACGAACACCGCTGGGAGTATTGCCTCGAGCCTCTGCATTGGCTTTTGGGCCATCCCCCTCCTCGGTCTCGACACCACGCTTTACACGCTCATCCTCGTCGACGTCGGGATTGCCCTGGTCGCGCTGCTGAGCGTTGCCCCTAGCAAAGGCCCGGTCCGGATCGGGGCACTCGCCTTCTCTATCCTCGTCGCCCTGACCGTGGCATTCGGCTTTCCGGGAGTGGGAGTGGACGCCGCCATCGCCGGTCGGAACGCGAAGAGCGCTACGCTCGAAGGCTATCGGGAGGAGGTCTCGCAACTCAAATCCTCACTCCGCTTTCTCGCGGAAGGTCGCAACACCGTCGTATCCGTGCACCAAAAAGAAACGGGCCGGCTTCTTGAAAACAACGGTCTCCCCGATGGAGGGCTTCGCAGCGGACCGCCCTACTTCTCGATTGAGGAGGCGTTGCTCGGGGTCCTTCCCTACCTCGGCGCGGGGTCCCCAAAACGGGCCCTCGTCATCGGACTTGGCGGCGCCAACACGCTAAATGCGCTCCGGGTGACTGCGATTGCGAAGATTGACGTCGTGGAGCTTGAGCCAAAGGTGCTCGAAGGCCTCGAGGTGCTTTATGAGGGGCGCGAGAGCCCGCTGTCGGATCCGCGCGTCTCGGTCATCTTGAACGACGGACGAAATGAGCTCTTGCGTCGGCGTTCCTCGCCTGCACAGCGCTATGACGTGATTTCCTCGCAGCCGAGCCATCCATGGCTCGCAGGGGCAGCGAATCTCTTCACCGAGGAATTCTTTGCCTTGGCCCGAGAAAATCTCACGGACACAGGTGTGTTTGCGCTCTGGGTGAATGGCTTCCGAACCGATCCTGCATCGATCCTTGCGATTGCGACGAGTTTCGAGCGCGTCTTCCCTGGAAGCGTCCTCGTCGATGCAGGAGCCGGCAGCCCGCGCGAGTCGCTCATCCTGCTTGGCGGGCTTCGGCCCATGAAGATCCACACCGCTCTGTTTGCCGAACGCTTCGGCGAACCCGGTCTGCGGGCTCTCCTGCGGCTTTTTGGAATCGAACGGCCCGAAGATCTTCTGGCCCGATTCGAGGGGCCAACGGTATCGTTTGCATCCGTCCTTCCCGCGGCATCGAACACGGACGACAACGCGTTCGTTGAGATGCACATTCCGCACCTGAAAAGTGGAACCGCCCTTGACTTTGCAAAGATCGAAGGACGGCTCGCCCCCAACGCGCCCGTCTTGCCCGAGGGCGATGGGGAGGTTGAGATCACCGCGGTGGCCGGCTCGCTTCTGCAGCTTTTCAGGAAGCAGCCAGAGTGGCCCTACACGGCGAAGCTCGAACGCCTTTTGCGCGTGCATGGCGCCAAGCTCGATCCCGTGACGTCGCAAACCCTCGTCCTCGCCGGGAGGCTCCGCCGCAGGGACTCGCGGGAGTCTGCGCTGGTCCAATTGCGTGCGCTCGCCGCGGCTTCCCAGGATCGTCCTGAGCCCTTGCGCGCTCTTGGCGAGGATCTCGCGGTATGGGTCCATCAATTCCGCGAAGCAGGGGACGCCTTCGCGGAGGCTTACGCGCGCTCACGAGACTCTGAGGACGCCTACAACGCAGCACGGGCGTACCATCATGTGGACCCCGCCCTTGCCGCAAGCTGGGGCCACAAGATCGCAGCCAAGGATCGCGCTCGCTTTCCGCGGCTTGTCGTATACGAAGCCGAGCGCGCACTCGCTACGCATGCGAACCCCGAGGACCTGCGTGATCTCCTGACAAGGCTGCTGCGCTATCGGGATACCAACGAGGGGCGAGAACACCTGCCGCTCAACGCGGTCGCAGGCGAGCTCGCGGCGGCTCTGGGTGACGAGCCGGCTGCACGGCGATACGCGGATCTCGACCACGCGGCGCGAGAGGCACGCGCTCGCCCAACGCTCCAAGCCGCGGCGGATGCGATCGCCTCGGGCAACCTGGATGAGGCGAACAAGGAAATCAACGAGGCGGAGGAGCTCCTTCCGGGAAGCGCGCGCGTCGCAGATCTGCAGGTGCGGCTGGCTGCAAAGCGAGCCGATGCCCGGGCCCTGGCGTTGGCTTTTGGCAACGTTCGCGCGGCGGGGGTGACCGTCGCAGACGGTATTGCAGCCGAGAACATGCTGCGCATGGAGCTCGGGCTGCGTCTCTTGCCCATATTCCCGCCCCGCGAGGCGACGCAAGAAAACGCTTCGAACGTAGGTCGCCACCCCTAGCTGGGTTTGGGGTCCGGAGGCACCTGGCCGGTGGACCGGATGGCACGGTCCGCGGCCTTCTTTTCCTTCCACTTTTCACCCGTGGCCTCGCGGCGAACCGACTCGCTACAGGTGTGACAGACCCTCCCCTTAAGCTCGCGGTCCTCGCGCTCATTTCCACAGATGATGCAGCGCCCCATGGGCCTCCCGACCAACGAAATGAAGATCGCTCTCTAGTCTATCGTATTCAGCCGCGACGGTTGACAGGAATAGCGGGCTGTGGCTAGGTTGGCCTGCCAATTCAGCGACTCGCTCCCATCGTCTAGTGGCCTAGGACGTGGCCCTCTCAAGGCCAAAACACGGGTTCGACTCCCGTTGGGAGCGCCACATCGCCTCGCGTGAGCCCTGGAAAATCAGCTACTTGCGAGACACGTTTTTTTGGCCAGCGACCTGCTGGCGACCAAATAACCGAGTCTGGTGTCACCCAAGGCGGTGGCAGAACCGGTATCAGAGCCGAGTCTGAGAGCTGCGCGTACCGGCGGCGCTCGCGGCGGCAAGTCATCAGGGTTGACCATCAACCGCTGGCAGATACCGACGTTCCCTGCCCTATGAGACGATGCGTGATTTGCTCGACACCCGCACTGCCTGCGCATTCGTGTGCCGAACGGCATAGTTCGAGAGCCCTCCCCTGGACGATCCCAGTGCCGACGCAATCCATCTCTACCGAGCGTTCAGCGCTACGGCGTTTGGCGTGATAGCGCCGCGCTTCGCGAGGGTGCTTTCGCGCGAGCCGCGGGAGTTCTTTGTGACCTAGGTAGGTCACCCATGTGGACGGAGGAGGTAAGGTTGTCGCCGCGGCTCTGTCCTGCCTTGCAAGCTCCTCAAGCGTCCGAACCGACATCCGAAGAAAGGGCATCATGCACCGCCTCGCTGCGGTATCGGCCGAGGGCACACCCGAAGCCGCCTCGGCCTCTTCGAAAACTCCGGGCCAAGGAACTCCCGGCAGCCGCTTTCGGAGGAAGACGCGGATTGAAGACCCTTGCCAAAAGCTCAAGGTTAGCGCCGCNNATGACCTCCGCTCCTATGAGAAGCTGGTGGATGCGCACGCGCAAGGGCTCAAGAAGCTCAATCCAGCACGAGCTCGCGAAGATCCCGGTCGACACGGGAGTGCCGCCACGCCAAGCTCAGAGTCGACTGGGATTGCACAGCGCTGGACTACGTTCTGATGGCCCCGGGACTCGCGCCTACGCGCGGGAGATGGCGTGCTCAGGAGTCGTCCGTGAACGGACCCGATCTGCCTTCCCCCGCGCCTCTCCGTCCGTTGGCGCGGTTTTTCGCGGGCGTCGTAGCGAAACCGTGGCGGGTGATCGCCGTCTACGCTCTGCTACTTCCACCGGCCGCTTGGCTGTCGATGAAGGTTGGGCAGGATAACTCGATCGATCGCCTGATTGTCACGAGTGACCCCGACTACGTCGCAACCCGAGAGTTCGCGCACGTCTTCGGCGCGGGCGAATATGCGCTTCTCCTCGCCCAGGCCAACAATCCGTTCGCCCCGCAGGTTCTTGACCGCGTAGACCGCATCGAGCGCGCGGTGGCGGCAGTCCCAGGCGTCACCGTCAACTCCGCACTGTCGACCTTTCGGCGCGCGCGGGCTGGCTTTTCGCCGACGGCTCAGGAGGCCGAGGAGTTCCGGCATTTCGTAAGCGGTACAGATCTCTTTCGGCGACAAGGGCTCGTGGGCAACGACTTCCTCGCGATCGCCGTCGTGGTAGACGTTCACGGCAGTGGGCAGCGGCGGGATCTTCTCGCCGCGATTGACCGTGCGATCGTGGAAGTCGATACGAGCCCCTCACCGCTTGCTGGGCTTCATCGGCTTGGGCAGCCGTACGTCAACGTCTACCTCGATCAGACCCAGCGTACGGCTTGGCACTACTTCGTGACCTTCGCCGTTTTCGTGATTGTGCTAAACCTTTCCCTCTACCGTTCAGTTCGTACACTCGTCGCATTTCTTGTAACCCTTGGCGCGTGCCTTGCCCTCTCCATGGCCTACATCGGGATGACGGGTGGCATGCTCACGATCGTCTCCCCGATGGTACCGATGACCATCCTCGTCACGGCGACGGCGACGCTCGTATACATCCATTCGCGATTTGTGGAGCGGCCTGCCGGCCGCTCCATCGAGACGCACCAGATCTTTGCGCTCTCGAATAAGTTCGTGCCGTGCACGGCGTCGATCTTTGCGACAGCCACGGGATTTGGAGTCCTCGCAGTTTCACCCATTCGGCCGATCCGCGAGATGGGGATATGGGTCGCAGTGGGACTGGTCTCCACATGGATTACGGTGTTCACGCTCTTCCCAGCCCTCCAGAAGGCGCTTGCGACGCCCTCCCGGGTCGAACGACCCGCTTCGGAAGATTGGTTTGTAAGAATCGCGCACACGCTCCCCCGGTGGAGCTATCGATGGCGCTGGCCCTTAGTTGTCACCGCGCTCGCCCTCTCCGTGGTCGGCGCGGCGGCCCTGTTCGGTGTGCCGGGAATCCTAAGACCCATGCGGATTCTCACCGACCCGGTGGAGTACATGGCCCACGATACGCAGCTCTACCGCGACATTCAGCGCTTCACCCCTTCG
>DOUU01000493.1:4252-8340 GCA_003520425.1 Deltaproteobacteria bacterium | reverse complement strand
AGATGGCTGGCCAGAAGACCCGGCACAACGGGAGGCGATCTCGGGAGAACTCGAGAGCCTCGCCTCTACGGAGCCGTTGCTGAGCCACTTCATTAGTCCGCACACGCTCGCACAAGCGCAGCTCACCGTGATCAGCCGCGTCTTGGAACGGGAGGGCTTCGAACGCCTCGACTCCTCAATCCGACGTCACTGGCAGGAGGCGTTGGTTCAGGCGCCGGCATTGGGCGAGCTCCAGCTCGCAACAGTCGGGCTNNGCTCGCCCCGCTAAATGCGAAGATGGCACAAAGCCTGGTGCCGACTCTGGTGCACAGCTTCCTGCTCAGCGTGGTCGTGATCTTTTCAGCGTTTCTCTTGGTCTTCCGGAATGGCCCGGCGCGGGTCATGGCGATGATTCCCTCGATCTTCGCGATCTTGGTCATGTTCATCGTCATGCGTTCGACCGGGATGATGTTGAACGTGGCGACAATCCTTATCGCCTCGACCATTCTCGGGACTTCGGAGAACGACCAGATCCACTTCTTCTATCATTTCCTCGAGAAGCGTCAGGACCAAACTGTCGAGCAGGCGCTCACCCACACGTTTCTGGTGGCGGGTCGCGCGATTTTTTTCGCAACCCTCATCAATACGGCAGGCTTTCTGGCGTTCGCGCTCGCGGACCTTCCTCCAATCCGCCAGTTTGGCGTTCTCTCCGCGGTGGCATTCATGCTCTCGATGCTGGCGGACTTCACAGCGCTGCCAGCAGCACTATGGATCCTCTTCCGTTCCAAACCCGACGCCTGGGGTACGGAGACTTACCGGGGTCCGGGCGCGACCTCAACGCAAGCTGGCACGCCGTCGCCCCCTACGAGTTGATCGAGGAGAAGCTGGTCACTGCGCCTTAACTCCAGTTTCTCCGCGAAACAGAGACACAGGTGCGGAAGTGCTTGATTCGTGTCGCCGAGCGCGAGATACGCCTCGGCGAGCCGGAGGTGGTTTTCGAGGTCGCCCGGGTACTCCTTTGCCAAGCCCTCGAGCAACTCGATCCCTAGCTCGGAGTTGCCATGGGAGAGCAGGTTGCCCGGAGCCATCACGTAGAGGGTTCCGAGAAGCCGGGTGGACGCCCCGTTTCGGAACTCCGGATCGCGCCCGCGGCTCTCGAGTGCGCTGCGCTCGACGTCCGACACGAGCGCAGCGGCGCGCAGACCTTTTTGCTGAATTAGTCTGCCCGTTACAGAGGCACGCGCATAGGGTGCCCCCGGTCCGCCATCGTCCCGGCTGCGTAGAACACTTGCGTATGCGAACTCACGATCGGAGGGTGTGTCACGTCCTTCGTCGATCAGAGCCTCGAGGGCATCACGGACCGCGAGCGCGTCGCCGTCAGCGGAGACGAGGGTGGGAGCGATCGACGGCTGCGACCTCGGCGTGGCGCAACCGAAGGCGACCAGGGCTGCCAGCGCGATGCGGAGGCGCTTCCAATGCCCGGTCACGGCCCATAAGCGGCGACCACCGCCGCGTAAGGGCTGCCCGTCGCCGGTTTGAGTGAGATGAGGCCCACCGCAGCGCACACGCTGCGGCCGTCGCCGTCACAGACGTGGGGTAGATTCTTGCGGAACGCTTCCCGCTCTGCGGGCGGTGCGGCTAGGAATGCGACCACCACCATCGGTGGCAGTTTCTGGCTGTCCCAGATCGACCGAACTCCCTCCGCGCCCTCGATGTGGGGGAGCTCCGCCAGCTGTGCGTCGTCGACCAGTGCACACTGGGCTTCGCCCGTCAGGAGTTTCTTGATCGTCAGGAGCGGTCGCTGCGTTTCGACGAGAGTGAAATCCGAGAGCTTGAAGCCACCTCCCAATACGACGCGGTTCACAAAGCGCAGATCGTCGGCGTGGTTGGTTGCGAGCGTCCGGCCGCGACAGGCGTCGAGATTGGCCGCGTCCCGACTAATCACGTGGTATTGCTGGCCGCCCAGCAGCGAGACCTCAACGGTTCCAATGACTTCGAGGTGGTAGTTTTCGCGCATCGCAAGGAAGGCGGCCAGCGAAAGAATCCCGTAGTGGGGCGCCTGCGAGCGGATGAAGGCTTCTGCGGCGCTCCGACTCGTGAAGTACTGGCCACGTGCTGCGCCCCAGTTGTTCTGGGCCGTGGCGATCGCCACCATCTGGTCAAGGTAGGGCTGGGCAAGCGAAGCGTTGCCGACCCCGTGCTCATTCAGGACGAGGATCCCAACGCCTCGGCCGTCGTCGGCCCGGGAAGCGGGCAGGTCCTGTGCGCCTGCTGCGGGCGCGGCAAGACAGAGTGCTGCCAGAGCAGCGCAGAAGATAGATCCCCCCACTGACCGGAGCTTAGCACGCTGTCGCGGGTACGTCGTCTCCACCATGTGGGAACCCTGATCGGCGGCACGAGGGGTCTTGTTTAGGTCTTGGCGTAGCACCGCCCAGCGGGGCGCCAGAATCCGAGGAGATGAGGTGCGAGTTGAAGAAGAAGGATGAACAAGCAGTCGAACTGTCGATGCCGTCACGCGCCCAACAAGAAATCCGAAGGGAGGGCCTTCGGCTCCGTTCGGTAGCCAAAGCGCCCCCTTGATTTGAACCATCACTCGATGGCGGAGCCACGGAGCTCCATCATCCATACGAGCGGGTGAGAGCTGGACGGTGACCGATGACACGCTCGAGGTCACAGCGGTACCGCACCGAGGGTGGGGTTCTAGGTTTTCTTGGTGACAATCCTCGTGCGCCGGACCAGACGCTCGTCGAACGCAAGGGGTTCTGGGTCGCCAATCGTGAGCCGACCGAAGTCTGGATGGCGTGGGTTCAGCAAGAAGTTGTGCTCGCCCGGAACAGCTGTGGATGGGACCTCAAGGACGATCGTTTCACCCGTTTCGACCCAATGGGTGCCGATGTCCCGCAGCTCTGGCGGACCCGGCTGCCGACGCCACTCGGGCGGCAGGTCTTCGATTCGCACCTGGCGTATCGCGAGGTCGTCCGGGATCTCCACCCAAAAGCAGACGAAATGCGGAGGAAGCCGGTTTCGGTGCAGGTGGACCAGCTGTTCCAAGGCTGCGAGCGCCCGGCTCTCCGAGCAGTAGACAACCCGGGTTCCGGGGTGTGCCAACGGCCGCCGTAGAGGATTGCTCCGTCGCCCGTGAAGGCTGTCCCGGCGTGCTCGGCCTTGCAGATGCGCCAAGCCCGCATCAGCCGAGGATGCCGTGCTCGATCCTGCCGAGAACCTCGTCGACCTGCTGGACGCGGGGCTTCCGCCGTCTTCCGGCCCTTTTGCCGAGCTTTGCCCGTCGGGTTCGACGTCACTAGCGGAGCCTTGGTGGCGAGATGGCGACGACCAATCTTAGGCGATCGACCTCTCCTCCGACTTGCACCGCGTGCGCCAGGCAGGACCTCTGCTCCCGCGCACGCCTCCAAGCCGGCACTCACATGCCGCGAAGGATTCGTGGCAGCAAGAATCTCGACGTGTGACGCCCGTCACCGCAGATTGCAATCGGGTACTAGATCGGTGACCGCTCGACAGAAGAAAAGACCCCACGAAGAGAAATCCGAGGGGGCTTCAATCCGATTTGATCTCTGCCGAGGTGGAAACCACAAAGCCGAGCGGCGTGTCCTCAGGTGGTGGGGGACAGCACCTCAAGTCTCTGAGGATTATGCCGATATGCCGGAGTGCACTGCCGCTGCATCGCCCAAATCAGTTGTGAAAAAGTGAGCAGGAATGGTCAGCGGGGATGTGATTTGACTGCTCGCGCGTCAACCAAGCGCGCATCGACTTCGTCCGACATCGAGAACCGTCGTGCAGCCCATGGGAGGCGCTGACGGAGCAGTTTCGATCGTTCCTACCTTGCGAGGAGATAGAAACATGACGAAGCGTCGCGAGGGTTTTACCCTCATCGAGCTCATGATCGTCGTCGCCATCATCGGGATCTTGGCGGCGATCGCCATTCCGAACTTCCTGAAGTTCCAGCTGCGCAGCAAGACGGGCGAGGCGAAGGCCAATCTCGCTGCGATCCGTACGGCCGAGGAAGGCTACTTCTCCGAGTACAGCACCTACGTCGTCGCGGCTCAGAATCCGGGCGGTAACCCCACCAACCTCAAGCGGGTGTGGACGGA
>DOUU01000493.1:329-4208 GCA_003520425.1 Deltaproteobacteria bacterium | reverse complement strand
ACGTTCTCGAACTTCGGGTATGTCCACTCGGCCACCGCGCCCGGAGTCGCCTTCCCGGCCTTCTCGGTGGGCTGCAACACCAACGGCACCTACGACGCCGGCACCGGGGCGCAGGACCTCCTCAATACGGTGGGTCCCTGCTCGTTGGCCGACGGCCAGAACCAGTTCTAGCCCGAAGGAGGATCCGCTGTAGGCGAAACGGGGCCCGTCCGGGCAGACTCCATCCCGATGACCAGCGGCAAGCTGCTCCGGCAGCGGTGTCGGGGTTGTCCTTCGGCTGCTGGGACGAGGCGGAGCTCGAGATCCGCGGCAAGCCGCTGAAGAGGCGGGCGAAATCACGGATGTACGTCGCTTGCGTGGGGTGACCCCCTCGAGGGCGCGATGAAACTCATTCATGCGACGCGCGATCGCTGCGCGCCCTGGGCCGGTTGTGCCGCTCGAGGCCATGCGTCGCGGAGTGAGCAGGAAGCCCACCGGTTTTCGTCCCGCGGGTGCAAGGCGATCTAGCGCAAGGCGAGGAGCCAGGACAACGCGGACCTTACGCGAGCTCGTGTCGAAGGAATGCTCGGGGCCGGCGGGTCGGCAGGGGCCGGCGGAACGAGGTTCTGGTGGATTGTCGCGGCGTGGGCGGCGACATCACTGAGCCATCGGGGCGCAGTTTCTCTGTCCGGGGTGGGACCAGACGCCACGTGTTCGGGACAGGAAATAACTCGCCGTAGCCACGAGTCCCTGGAAGGGCAAGGGCCTGTTCGCCGGGTGAGTGCCAGGACGGCGAAATGCGCTGTGCCTGCGAGTCACAGCTGAGAGCCCTCAGCCCCGCTCTCCTGCGCCTCGAGTTGGGCATGCGCGTTGCACCATTTTTCGCGCGGCGGGACCTTTAATCGAAGGGCGCAACGCGTTGGCCGAGGTTCGGATCACGCCGATCCGGCGGCGCGAAGCGATTCCTGCGAGCGTCATGTGCAGCGTCCTCCCACAGGAATTCGGGGCGCGTTTCTCGTCGGCACGTCTGGCTGGTCTTACGACTGGGAGCGCTTCTATCCCACGGCGCTCGCGAGCAGGGACCGGCTGGCGTTCTATGCCCGTTGCTTTCGCAGCGTCGAGGTGAACTACTCTTTCTACCACCTTCCTCGACCAGGCACGTACGAGAAATGGTTAAGCCAGACCCCGCAGGGCTTCGTCTTCGCTCTCAAACTAAGCCGATTCATTACGCACGTGCGGCGGCTCGAGCAGGCACGAACCGCGCTCCAGACCTTCCTCTCCAGCGCCGCTGCCTTGGCCCAGAAACTCGGCCCTGTGCTCGTGCAGCTACCGCCGACCCTGCGCGCCGACGCGGGGGTGCTGCGGGCCTTCTTGCAGGACGCGCACTGCGTCGCGAAGGCCTTGAGCATGCAAGACCGGCTGCGGCTTGCCTTTGAGTTTCGGCACAGCAGCTGGTTTGAGTCGGCCGCTGTGCTCAAGGAACTCGAGACCTTCGACGCTGCGCTCGTCCTCGCGCATTCGAGGCGGTACCCCTACCCGACCCTGGAGCCGCTCAC
This sequence comes from Deltaproteobacteria bacterium, assembly GCA_003520425.1. Taxonomy (GTDB): domain Bacteria; phylum Myxococcota_A; class UBA9160; order UBA9160; family UBA9160; genus UBA9160. The sequence continues at coordinate 2,673 of DOUU01000493.1, read as the reverse complement.
GGCGCGCTGGGTCTACCTCCGGTTCCACGGGCCGAAGGCACTTTTCGCATCGCGCTACGGAACCCAGGGACTCGCACCGTGGGTGCTGAAGATCCGCCGATGGCTCCGCCAAGGGCGAGATGTCTACGGCTACTTCAACAACGATGTGCACGGCTACGCCGTCGACGACGCACGAGCTCTGCTGGAGCTCGTGGCAGCACGAGCCGGGAGGGCGCGGCGACCGGTCCTGCGGCCAAGCGCCTAGGCATGGTGAGCGCAGCCGAAGGGAGATCAAGGCCATGCTCGGCTTGCGGAAGGTGTTACGACTCGGATCGCGAGCTCCGCGGGTGAGGTCCGGGCGCTCGACGCCCTTCGACATCGTGCTCGTCGGGTTGGCGCGCCTCCTGCAAGAGCTACAGGACAACCCGCGTCTGGAGGTACATCATGCGACACCATTTCCATCGCTGCGGGAATCTCCGCGTCCTGACCCTCGAGGCACGCGACCTGAGTCACGCGCGACGCGGCGGGGCGCAGGTCCTCGAGGAGCTCTGCGAGGCCCGGCGGCTCGCGCCCTGCGTGGGGCTCGTAGAATGCGACGTGCTCTCGCCCGCCCAGAAGCGAGATCTCCTCGTGGCCCGCGTCACGCGTCTGCGCGAGGAGGAGGGCGGGGCCTCGTTGGTTGCGGACGCGCCCAATCCCCGAGCGTCGGAGCTGGAGGAGCTTCGCGGTAAGCTCGCCGAAGAGTACCGGGAGATCGTCGAGGAGAACCGCCGCCAGCGCGCCGAGGCTGCGGCGGCCGTCCAGCGCAATCCCCGACCGATGGGGGTCGCCGAGGAGCACGAGCTCGCGGGCAAGGGAATCTCGATCTTCCTGGACGAGGAAATGCGCGTGCGGTCTGCCGCCCGGCTCGATGCAATCGAGCGCGCACTCGACGCCATGGCACGCGGTGCGTTCGGGAACTGCGCATGCTGCGGACTTCCGATCAAAGTCGATCGGCTCCGTGTCGCCCCCGACACCTCCGTATGCAGTGCCTGCGCGCGAGAAGCGCTTCCTGAGGTTCCACTTCCGTAGAAGGGCGCGCGCCCAACCCGCGCCTTTCGCTGGCCGCCACCCAACCCGTGGCGCAAGAAGTTGCGGACGGCCGCGCGGCTTTATGGGGCGTGCGGTGCAAGTTCAGGGAAAAAGACCCGGCGCCCGTAACCACCGGGTATCTCGGCCAATGCTGCTCCCCTCCAACGTACGCCCGGGCACGTAGACCCGCGCACGGTGGAATGCGGCCTTCGAGGCACGAGCAGATCCGATTCTCAAGTGAGGACGCCGGACGGTCGATTCCGTGGGGCGGAGAGGAGATCGGGATGAAGACACCTGAGACGAAGGGGATCCTCCTCGTCACCGTCGTCGCCGACGTCGTGCGCCTTATGAAAGAAGATCGGATCTCCCGCGACGATCTCGAGGAAGAGGTTTGCGCCGACGCACTCAAGCTCATCGACGAGGGAGTCTCGCCCGTATCCTGGTACCCCTCGGTGGTGTATCGCGATCTGGTCCGGATCCTGATGAAGCTGGAGGGCAAGGGCCTCGGCGACATGGAGTATGTGCGCAAACGAGGCGAGCGAGCTGGGCAGCGGCTTCTGGAATCCGGGCTCTATCAGCAGCTCGACTTCCTCACACGCCGGATCCAGGCCCAAGAGAGCAGCTCGCGAGAGAGCTTCGAACAGGCCCTCCGCTTGATCGTGAGCATGGCAGCCTCGCTCACGAACGGCGGATCCTGGACGGTCTGCCAGGACCCGGAGTATCCAGACCGCGTCCAGATCCTCGGCACCGGAGTCGATGGCCTGTCTGAGGAGAACGCGCAGGGGACCTGCGGGATGTTCACGGGGATCTCCTTGCACGGTGGCGCCGGTTTCGCTTGGCGATACGAACGCCAAGGCCCAGATCGGATCGTTTACCGGATGGACCGGGACATCCGCGATCTCCGCTTCAAGAGCAGCAACAGCGAGCGCTAGTTGGAGCCAGGCTGGGCCCCCTCGAGTTGCGCCGGCCCACGAGCGGCCATCGCAGCCCGCTTGATCAAGGCGGGTTCCCATCCCTAGAGGGCCACTCGCGCACATCGCTGATGGGGATCAACGAATACCTGCTTCCCACGAGGGCTCAGGCAGGGACGGTTGCCGGAGGGATTCAGCCTGGAGCGGATCCGGCTCCGCATGAATCGTGATCTCAGCCGCGGAGAGAAGTCGGACTTCGATTGAGAGACCCCCGTCATCACGGGTAGTTTTGCGGCCGGCCGCGACTCCCGCACGGGCTTAGCGGCACGTCGGTTTCTGCCAGGAGCGCAGGAAGTGGCCTAGACGGCGCGATCCATGCGATA
>DOUU01000493.1:0-180 GCA_003520425.1 Deltaproteobacteria bacterium | reverse complement strand
GCCGAAGGCCAAGAAGCGCTCGTGTGCCTTGGTCGCCTTCTCGAGCTGGGTGGTCTTCAGGTAATCGAGCTGCTGGTAGAGCCGCGAGCGAATCATGCCGGCCACAAGTTCCGCCCCGTGTCGCAGCAGATACTCGTTGCTGCCATCGCCCTCCACATCCCGCAGCAGCTCGATGAAGCG
>DOUU01000369.1 GCA_003520425.1 Deltaproteobacteria bacterium | reverse complement strand
GCCAGGTGAGAGGATGCCAGTTCGTCGCATGGAACGTCGTGAACGCCCAGCGGACACCTTCGGTCGTGAGCCCACGCTCTACGACGGGCACCTTTGTCACATAGAGACTGTCGTCATAGTCCACCAATTGGAAATGGAGGGCGGGGGCGAAGACGGCGACGGTCGCGACGAAGAGAACGAGCGCCGCGAGCCCCGGGCGGAGAGGGAGCTGTACGCGAGAGCGCAAGACCGGGCCCTTGGTAGGGGCAGCAGTACCCCGCAGGGAATCGTCGCACTCCATCAGCAAGCGGCTTCTCCCGTCCGCGAAGGTCCCGATCGTATCAGTGACAAACCGGGCTTTCATCCAGCCGCCCGCGTCTTTGCCTGTTCGCAAGGCCGCTATTTCCGCCGACCTCAATTTCTCCGTGCGCAAGGCAGACCTTTCGCTGCATGCCGCAGCGAACGCGGTAGCGGTCGGCCGGCGCTCACTCTGTCGGAAAGTTCAGCGCGCTTTTCAGGGCGAGATGGACGCCCGCGACGACTCAAGAAGCCCCACCGAAGCGGGGTCCGAGCCCGGAAGGGCCATGAAATAGCCCCGCCCAGCAGCGCGAGCGGGATGAAGCCTCCCCTGGCGGCTCCGTCGCTGCAGAGAGTCGGGCTCGCGAGCCTTGCTCGAAAAACAGCGGAGGGCTCGGCGCCGGCACGTGAACCGGGTGGCAATACGCAGATTGGTGTGGGAAGGGGAGAAGGTCCGAACGAGTGAGGCGGCCACCTCGTAGAACATTACGAGATGGCCGCCCTGAACTTGGCAAGGCGAGGCCTTGCGCTACGCGCGCTTGCGACGACCCGAAAGGGCGAGTCCCGCAATCCCCGCAACCAGCAGGAGCGCGGTCCCCGGCTCCGGTATCGAGGAAACGGCGAAGGCGTGGCCCACGAGGTCGATGTTGCCGGTCGACTGCAATGTCCCGATGTTCAGCGCGAAGGGCTGAACTCCGGTAAACGACGATGAAATCGGGTTCGCCAGGTTGGCAAACGTCAGCGCCCCGAGGGTCGTGGGGACGGTCGAGTTGACGGTCGTCGTAGGAGGCAGGCCCAGCAGTGCGGAGCAGGCACCGCTCGAGGAGCAGTTGATCGTGCCCGTCACCAAGAGGTTTCCGGTGCTGCCGCCGGCAACCACGGTGCCCGTGAGTGTCGAGCTGCTCGTCCCAATCGTGTTGGCGTCGACGTGACCGCTCAGCCCGAGGGTCGAGAGACCTCCCGACCCGAGGTTCGTCACCGTGTCGAGGGCGTCGAGGACGACTGCCCCGTTGATGATTTGGTTGCTGGCGTTCGTCGTGAACGTCACCACCGCCGTCCCGTTCACGAAGGCAGCGCTGTTAATCGAGAGCGGGCTCGTCGCGTTGAATACGCTTCCCGCGAGGTCATAGCTCACCGTGACCGTGCCCGCCCCAGCGGGGCGTGACGCAACCAAACCCAAGACCAACCCCAGTCCCAACAACAATTTTACGCGCATGGTGGTTCCTTTCCTTGGTAGGCCCGCCCTTGCGTTCCTTCGGGCGCCTTCGTCTGCTCTAGAAGTGGTCTCGAGGGGCGAAAAGTGTCACGAGGAGGACACACGCGGGAAGCAGCGGGGCCCCCAGGGGAGTACCTGAGGGCCGGAACATCGAGCAGGCGCGGGCAAGGGTGTGCGGCATCCTCCTGCGCGCCGGAGGCCGAGGCCATCGACTCCCGATGGAGAAAAAAGAAGAAGGAACCGAAGAGCCCGGCTGCCGAGAACCTCCGGCCCAAGTGGATGGGTCGCGGACCTCAAGGAGACCTGGAAAAGACGGAGTACGTTCACCCTGAAAGGGATTTTCCGCAGTTGTCAGTCACAAGGAGAAGAGGGGGCGAGAGGGAGCGCAAGCGCCTAGTCCCGGGAAAATCTTGCCAAGGGAGCACTCCACTGCAGGTCCGCGGTCTCGAGCCGCCCTCTCTTCGCGCCGATTGAGCAAGTGGGTTGGGCATTGCTCTCCCTGTGCGGAGCGAGACGGGTGATCTGCCGCGAGGTCACGCCGTTGCCGTTCCATGTGTGGAGTGAACTCGAGTTCAGGAGAAAAAAAGGAAAGGTAGGAGGGACAACAGCTTCGCGAGGCAGCTGCGCGAGCCGAAACAGGCAGGAGCCGGGCGGATCCCAGAACGGGACGTCATCTGGGCGCGGAGTTCCATGCGGGTGGGCACATGGTAAAGTTTTCGCGGCAGGGCGGCGTCAATCTGCCGGTGCCGAGGAACTCGCCGATGCTCCTTCAGCCTCTCCTTCGGCTGCAAGTGAAAAGGGCTTGGTTCTTTTTCGCGGCCCTGCTCGTCGGGTGCGAGCCCTGGGTCGGCCAGCATCTCTCCGCCCTGCGTGCGCTCCAGGCCACGGGGCGCTATGCCGAAACCATCGACCCGCTGCGCGAGATCGTCTCGAAGGAACCAGACAACCCGGAAGCGAACTATCTACTCGGGGTTGGGCTTCTGGAAACGGGTCAGAGGGCCGAAGCCGTATCATCCCTGCGCAAATCCGCCGCAACGGACGCATACGGGATTGAGGCGGGGATTCTGCTCGCGTCCNNGCGCGTCCGCTCTGACGGCCGATCATGCGTACGAGCAGGCGGTGGCCGCGGCAGACAGCGTGATCAAAAAGGACCCGAGTCGCCTCACGGCTTGGGTCGTCCGTGCCCAGGCCCAATTGCAAGCCGGCGACTTCGAAGCCGCTTTGGCGGGTGCCGAAAAGCTGGACCAGCTTCAACCCGCTGGAGTCGCGGGTGACCTCATTCGGGTGGCGGCGCTCGTGCGACTCGGTCGCATCGAGGAGGCCGAGGGGACCTACCGCTCGATCGCCACCAAGGCGAAGGCGAACGGTGAGCTTGGGCTTGCGGCGCGCGCCTGCGCCGAGTGCGCCACGATGATCCAGCAGCAGCGTGGCGACACGGCGCGCGCGGAGAAGACGATCTCGGGCTGCGTGGAGGAGTACCCGACCGACCCCGGCCTTCTTCAGACCGCCAGCGATCTCTACGCATCTCAAGGCAAGGCCACCTTCGGTACGAAGCTCTGGCGTGGTGCGATCGAGCAAGCGCCGCAATCGGTTCCCCTGCGCATCGGGCTCGCCCAGGCCCTTGCGCGCGAGGGATCGACAGACGATGCCGAGGCGACGCTGACGGCACTCGCACAGGAGCAACCCGATTCGTTCGAGGCGTGGAAGGCGCTAATCGACCTCCAGCGGGCCCGGGGAGCCTTCGATCGCGCGCTAGCTTCCATCGACGCCGGCCTTTCGAGATTGGCCGCCGACCAGCGCCTGCTCTTCGAGCGCGGGGACTTGCTTCTCGCGCGGGGCGATCTTGCGAGCGCAGAGGCCATCGGCGGCTCCCTTCCGGAGGGGCCGTACCGCGACCTGCTCCAGGGCCAGATCTTCCTCGCACGACAGCAATACGTGCAGGCGCTCGATGCAATGCAGCGCTGCCTAAGCCGCTGGCCGGGCAATGTGGAAGCGCACGTAGTGGCAGCCCGCGCAGCCGAGCACGCGGGCGATCACGACCGCGCGGAGGTGGAGTATCGCACCGCCCTGCGGCTTGATCCCTCAAACGCGGACGCCCGACTGGCCCTGGCTCGCATGCTCCTCGGCGATGGAAAGTCCGCAGAGGCGGCCGATCTGATCAGTCCCCTCACCCAGGGGAAATCCGTGCGGCGTGCGGAGGCGCTGCGTCTGCTCGCCGCAGCGCGCGAGAAGGCGGGCGACACGAAGGGCGCGTGGCAGGCGGCGACCGCACTGCGCGCCATCCCTGGGAGCGAGGCTGCCGGTTGGCTCGCTCTCGCGAGCATAGAGCGCAGGCGAGCAGGTCCAGCCGCGGAGGCGCGGCTGCTCGAGCGGGCAGACCTTGACTACACGGATCCCGCGAACACTCCCGCCTTGCAAGCGCTGGTGAGCGCACTGCTCGAAACCGGTCGACGCGAGGAAGCGCTCGCCCGCGTCGACCGCGCTCTCGGCCTTCACCCCGACGCAGCCGGGCTGCTCGTCCTTCAGGGTGCCGTGCGGCTCAAGCTGGGCGAGTGGGATCCAGCACGCCAGGCTTTTCTGCGAGCACTTGCTCTCGATGCGAACTACGTGCCTGCAGTGATGGGGCTCGCCATGCTGGAGTCGCTCACAGGCAATCGGCTTCGTGCCATCGAGCTATTTGACTGGGCAAATATGCTCGATCCCATGGATGGCACCTCAGCGTACTCGGCGGCACAACTCGTCCTTGCGCTTGGGCAACGCAGAGAGGCCGAGCAACGTCTGCGGGCGATCGTTCAGCGCTATCCCGAAGCCCTGGACGCTGCCAACGATCTTGCGTTCTTGTTGGCCGATCGCAGAAGTGATCTCGATTTCGCTCTCCGCCTCGCGGAGCGCGCCCTCGGTTCCGAGCCCTCGGCTACAGTGCTCGACACACTCGGCTATGTGCACCTAAAGCGCGGCGAGCCCGAGCAGGCCGCACAGGCCTTCCGCCGTGCCCTGCAGCAGAATCCAGATTCGGCGAGCACCCTCTACCATCTCGGCCTCGCGCTCAAGGCTTCCGGCAATCGCGACGATGCGCGATCGGCGTTCGCGAATGCGCTAGGACGAGGGGCGTTCCCCGAGCGGGAGGCGGTGGAGGCCTNNGAGAGTCTGTGCAGGGTGCGGAGCATTGAGGCCTGCCGCAAAAGGGGCGATCGCGAGGCGGCAAGCGGCAAGGGAACCAAGAGGGTCCTTTCCTTCCAATCCGAGCGGCAGCCAAAGGCCGGAGAACCATTCCAAATCCAGCACATGACCGCTGAACACAGGCCTGGTAAGACACGCGGGCGCGAGACCGGCGCGTAGCTCGTAGAATCCATGAATCTATGGAAAAGACTCGTCACAGGAATCAATCTGGACGCTCTTCCAAGCCGCTCGGGAAATACCGTTCGAGCGAGCGGTCGTTCAGGGAGACAGGCGAGCCGGGAGCGGGCGGAGGGAGCTGGCTTGCGAGGCACGCGTCTCTCCTCGTGGTGCTCGGCGTGCTTGCCTTTGTGGCCTTTGTGCGGGTGCGCGTCGCCGACGTACCGCTCGAGCGGGACGAGGGGGAGTACGCCTACGCCGGCCAGCTGATCCTGCATGGCATCCCGCCGTACCAGCTCGCCTACAACATGAAGTTTCCAGGGACGTACTACGCCTACGCTCTCATCCTGGCTGCCTTCGGGTCCACGCCCGAGGCGATTCACATCGGCTTGCTCCTCGTCAACGCCGCGACGACGCTTCTCGTGTTCTTCATCGGCCGCAGGCTCCTCGGCGAATTCGCGGCCGCTGTGGCGGCGGCGAGTTTCGCTCTCCTCTCCGTAGACCGCTGGGTCCTGGGCGTCTTCGCCCACGCCACCCACTTCGTACTCCTTCCCNNGGGCTCCTCTTGCTGCTCCGGGCGCTCGACTCGGATCGCCGACTCTCCTATCTCGGGGCTGGAGCGCTCCTCGGTTTGGCCCTGCTCATGAAACAGCATGCGATCTTCTTTTTGGTGCTCGGCATCGCGCTTGTGCTGTGGGGCCAGCTCCGACGCAAGCCCCCGGATCTTTACGCCACCTTCGAGAGGGTCGTGCTTGTGGCCGTGGGCGGAGCGATCCCGCTCGCACTCCTGATCGCGCTTTTCGCAGCCGAGGGCGTCCTCGGACAGTTCTGGTTCTGGACCTTCCAATATGCGAAGGCGTACGTGTCGGAGGTGTCGTGGTCGGATGCCCCTTCGACATTCCTGTTCGGATGTTGGGTGGTCACGCTGGCGATGCTGCCGTTCTGGCTTCTCGCCGGGTTCGGCGTCATCGCGCTTTGGCTCGGCCGATGGACTGCCGACGCCCGGTTCTTTCTTTCCGCCCTCCTCGTTGCATCCTTCCTCGCGATCTGCCCGGGCTTCTATTTCCGCGAGCACTACTTCATCCTGCTTCTTCCCGCGGTGGCGCTCTTTCTCGGCGTCGCAGTGGCGTCCCTCGGCCGCGTGTGCAGCATTGCCGTCGGACCGCTCAGGGCGCGTTTCATCTCTGCGGCGGTGTTCGGTGTGCTGGCCGTCTCCTACGTGGTCAAGGAGCGGGACTATCTCTTTTCGATGCCCACAGGCGAGCTGAGCCGCACCCGCTACGGCAGCAACCCGTTTGTCGCGGCGATCGCGATCGCGAGCTACATCCGGGAGCACACGACCCCCGAGGATCGCGTCGCGGTCCTCGGATCGGAGCCCGAGATCTATTTCTACGCGGACCGGAAGTCAGCGACGGGTTATCTCTATACCTACGCGCTGATGGAGGACCAGAAGTACTCGACGACGATGCAGAACGAGATGATCCACGAGATCGAGACGGCGCACCCGAAATACCTGGTATTCGCTCAGATCTTTACTTCGTGGCTGGTCCGTCCGCAGTCCGACAAGACGATCCTTGCCTGGGTCGATCGCTACACGCACAAGTGCTATGAGCTGGTGGGGATCGCCGATATCGAACCCGCGGGTGAAACACGGTACATGTGGGAAGGAGAGATCTCCCGATACAAGGCGGCGTCGAGGAACCAGGTCTATACGTTCCGCCGGGAAAGCGACACGCCCTGCGTCACCGGGTCCTAGGAGCTTGAGCGAGAGCCTCCGATTCTGAGATTCACCACGGATTCGACTTGTGGGAGAAGGTGGAGCCACGTCGGGAAAGCGTTTTCAGCGCCCGAGCCGCCCTGGCTTCGTTTCTGTGAGGCACGTGTGAAACAGACACTGCGCGGTGACTGGCGAGATCGCGCGAAGCCTCGAGGGCGTTTTCCTTTGCTCGGCGAAGGGCTCCCTTACGCCCCGGCTTCTGCGGGCGAGCCCGTGACAAGGGAGACCGCTCTCCGAGGTCCCCGAGAAGCTGGGCAAGCAGCGGGTAGAACAGCCTCTCGATCACGCCCCCTGCCACATTGTCGAACCTCGTTCTGGCCGTCTGGGCTTGACTGATGCCGCGCGCGCGGCGCAAAGCTGCAGATCGTCGTTCCGGGCTCCCCGAGGAGCGAGCGACCGCTCGTCGCCTCGCAGAATCCAGGCCTGAAGCGCAGGCCGAGGGCACGCGGCGCCGCCGTATTCGCCTCCTCCTGGCAGTCGGGCTTTGGATCGGCACGGCAGCGCTCTTCCTTCCCCTGCGCCACCACGATTTCATTCCCATGGATGATCCGGTTTGCGTATCGGAGAACATGTTCCTGGAACAAGGCTTCACCCTGAGCGGGCTGCGCCACGCTTTCACCGGGGTCTACGTCGCCAACTGGCAGCCGCTCACCATGCTCTCCTACGCGCTCGATTACCAGTTGCACGGCCGCGCAGCGGGCGGCTATCTCATGACGAACTTTCTCCTGCATGCGACCACCACGCTGCTGCTGTTCCTCGCCCTGGAGCGCCTGACCGGCGCCCTGGGGCGCAGCGCTTTTGTCGCGGCCATCTTCGGGATCCATCCGCTGCACGTGGAATCGGTGGCCTGGGTCTCCGAGCGCAAGGACGTGCTGAGCGGGGTCTTCTTCGCGGCCATCCTTTGGGCCTACGCCCAGCAGCCCAAAGGGAGGCCCCGCCGCGCACAGCAGATCGCCATCTTCGGGCTCTTGGCACTTGGCCTGCTTGCAAAGTCCATGCTGGTGACGGTGCCCTTTGTGCTCCTGCTTTTGGACTTTTGGCCGCTGGAGAGAGTGCCGCGCGAGAGACTGCAACCGCTGCTCCGGGCACTTGGCCCGCTTGCCCGTGAGAAGCTCCCCCTCTTTGCGCTGGCCGCAGCATCCAGCGTGGTGACGTACGCGGTCCAGAGGGCCTCGGGTGCGGTCGCGCCCCTCGAGAAGCTGCCTCTGGCGGCACGTCTCCTGAACATTGCGCCTGCCTACGTGGCCTATCTCGAGCGGGCGTTCTGGCCGACGGGTCTCGCGATCTACTATCCCCTGGTCCCGTCCGATCTCTCGCTTCTCCGGGCGATTGCGGCAACCTTCGCGCTCGGTGCCGCGACAGTGGGCGCATTCGCGCTGCGGCGGCGCGCACCGTATCTGTTGGTGGGATGGCTTTGGTATCTGGGAATGCTCGTGCCGGTCAGTGGACTCGTCCAGGTGGGCGGGCAGAGCATGGCGGATCGCTATACCTATTTGCCGCTCATCGGTGTCACGCTGGCCCTCGCCTGGGGCGCGCGGGATCTGGCAGGTCCGAAGCGTGCGGCGCAAGTGGCTCTCGGTGCCGTCGCTGCGCTCCTGATCGCAGCCTCGGCACGGGCGAGCTCCCTCCAGATCCGCACCTGGCGCGACGGAGAGAGCGTCGCCGAGCAGGCCCTGGCGGTGACCCACAACAACCCACGCGCCCACTCCATGTTTGCGAGCGCCCTCGGGCTGCAAGGGCGGTGGTCCGAGGCCCGTCCCCAGATCGAAGCGGCGATCGCACTCGAGCCCGGACTTGCGCTGCACCGCGGCCTCCTGGGCCTCATCCTCCAGCGCGAGGGTCGACCCGGGGACGCAGTGGCTGCCTATCGTGACGCCCTGC
>DOUU01000023.1 GCA_003520425.1 Deltaproteobacteria bacterium | reverse complement strand
GGCAAGGGCAACGACCAGGTGCGTTTCGAGCTCGCCTACCGCGCCCTCGCCCCGGATCTCAAGGTCGTGGCTCCCTGGCGCGAGTGGGACCTCAAATCGCGGACCGACTGTATGGCGTATGCCCAGAAGCACGGCATCCCGGTCTCGGCCACGATCAAGAAGCCCTACTCGATGGACCGGAACCTGCTGCACATCTCCTACGAGGGCGGCATTCTCGAAGATCCCTGGCGCGAGCCCGACGAGGAGATGTTCCTTCTCACCCGCTCCCCGGAAAAGGCGCCCGACCGCCCGCAGGAGCTCGTGGTGGGCTTCGAAGGCGGAACGCCGGTCTCCCTCGACGGCGAGCGCCTCTCGCCGGCCAGGCTTTTGGAGCGCCTGAACCACGTGGCCGGGGGCCACGGCATCGGCCGGGTGGATATGGTGGAGAATCGCTTCGTCGGGATGAAAAGCCGCGGCGTCTATGAAACGCCGGGAGGGACGGTGCTGCACTGCGCCCACCGTGCGATCGAGTCGATTACGCTTGACCGCGAGGTCATGCACGAGCGCGACCGCCTCTCGCCGCGCTTTGCCGAGCTCATCTACAACGGCTTCTGGTTCTCGCCGGAGATGGAGTTCTTGCGCGCGGCGATCGAGCAGTCGCAGCGCCATGTGACGGGGGATGTGCGGATGAAGCTCTACAAGGGCGGAGTCCGAGTGACGGGTCGGCGCTCGCCCGTGTCCCTGTATTCGGAGTCCACCGCGACCTTCGAGGATGCCGGAGCGCAAGACACCTACCGCCAGGCGGATGCCACGGGCTTTATTCGGCTCCAGGGTCTGCGGCTGCGGCCTGCGGGTCCGCAAAAGGGGGGAGCCCGATGATTACGCTCACGCCCGCTGCCCAGGCCAAGGTGCGCGGTCTTCTCGAGCAGCAGGGTCGACTCGGGAAGGCCGCGTTGCGGGTGAAGGTGGTGGGCGGCGGTTGCTCCGGCTTCCAGTACCAGATGTACTTCGACGAGGATGTCCATGATCTCGACCACGAGGTGGAAGCGGGAGGCGTGCGGGTGCTGATCGACCCCATGAGCGTCCAGTACCTAAAGGGCGTCGAGATCGACTACCTCGACGGCCTGAACGAAAGCGGCTTCAAGATTCACAACCCGAATGCGCAGACCGAATGCGGCTGCGGCAAGAGCTTCGAGGCCTAGCGGAGAAAGAAGAGACGGACGAAGCGCCGTGAGCCCCCTCGCGCTCGATCCGCCCGCCGGCCTCGTGGAGCGGGTTCTTTCCGAGCTCACGGGACTTCCCACCGTGCGCGCGGTCGCTCTCGTCGGCTCCTTCGCCCGGGGCACGGCCCGCCCGGATTCGGACGTCGATTTCGCGCTTTTCTACGACGAGGCCTCGCCGCCAGGCCAAGCCCTCGTCCGGTCCGTGGCTTTGCGCCTTCACGATGCGAAAGAGGGCGAGCCGGTCGTGACAGCGCCCTACGAGTGGGGGCCCTTCGTGAACGGCGGCGCCTGGCTCGTGGTGGGCGGTCGCCGCGTGGACCTTCTCTACCGCAATTTGGACCAGGTGCGGCGCGTCGTCGCCGATTGCAGAGCCGGCCGGATCGAATCTCACTTCGAGCAGCAACCGCCTTTTGGATACTTCAGCTGGACCTATCTGGGGGACCTGCATGAGTGTCGCCCGCTGCACGACCCGGCGGGCACGCTTGCCGCGCTTCGGGCCGAGGCGGCGACGTTTCCGCCGGCCCTGCGCGCGGCAATCGTACGCGAGTTCCTGTGGTCGGCCGAGTTCAGCTTGCTCTTCGCACAGGGCTTCGCTGAGCAAGGCGATGTGCTGAATACGAGCGGCTGCATGAGCCGCTGCGCACGCGCGCTCGTTCAGGTCCTCTTCGCCCGGAACGAAGTCTTCTTCACCAGCGACAAGACCGCGCTCTGCGAGATGGAGCGCTTTGCCGCCCGTCCGCACGATTTCCGGGCGCGCCTTGAAGCGCTGCTTGCGGCCCTTGGCGAGAGCCGTGCCGAGCTGTCGCGAAGCGTCGAAGGGATGCGCCTTCTGGTTTCCGAGACCGTGGCCCTGTGCCCGGAGTACCGCGCGAAGTACCCCACGATCCTCGCCTTGGGGCGTTAGCCTCGGTCGGCGAGGAAGCGCAGCAGAAAGGGCACCGAGAGGCGCATCATATCGACGCTCGGATCGAGCTCGGCGCCGAGCTGGAAGAGGTAGGAGAGGGTCTTCGCATAGAGCAGAAGCTCGTTCGGCAGGTGCAGACCCTCGGTCGATTGCAAGAGCGCCTTGGCCTCGTCCTTGAGCGAGAGGATGGCGCTCCCGCTCATGCCCAGGGGCGTCCCCCCGCCTTCACGGATGCGCGCGAACATGGCCGAGACCGCAGTCCGCACCCGGGGCTCCGCGCCGGGCGCAATCATCCCCATACGCTCCATTCCGGAGAGAAAAGCGCCAAGGTCGCGCCCCAAGAGGGCGTAGATCCCCTTTCTCAGCTCCTCGCGCAGGGCGGGGTCGAGTCGCTTCGAGAGGCCAAAGTCGACGAAGAGAACCCGCGGGTGGCTGCTCGCTTCCCGCTCCTCGAGCACGAAGAGGTTTCCTGGATGAGGGTCGGCATGGAAGAGCCCATCCACGAAGACCTGCTTGGCGTACGCGCGGGCCAGGACCTCGAGCACATCGCGGGGCGCAACGCCAAGCCGCGCGAGCGCCGCGCGGTCGAGGATCGAAACCGCGGGCCGATAGCTCATGGTGAGAACACGCCGTGTGGTGTGGCTCGTCACGATCTCCGGCACCACGATCTGCGGCTCATGGGCGAGATTGGCTGCGATCTCGGTCGCGACGTTCGCCTCGCGCTCGAAGTCGAGCTCCTCCGCCAGGCCCGCCGCGAACTCTTCGAAGACGCGTCGCTGATCCACGCGCCCGCGGCCGCGCAAGAGGGAGAAGCCGGCGAGGGCTGCGCGGATCACACCCAGGTCCGCGCGCAGCGAGGCCTGAAGCCAGGGATGCTGCACTTTCACCGCGACCTCCCGCCCGTCCGGGAGAGCGGCGCGGTGGACCTGCGCGATCGAGGCGGTGCCAAGGGGCGTCGGGTCGAAGCGGGGATAGAGCGTCTCAAGCGGCGCCCCGAGGTCCGTCTCCACCACGCCGCGTACGAGTTCGAGGGGAAGGGGCGGGACCCTGTCCTGGAGCGAGGCCAGGGCGGCTCGGGCCTTGGCAGGCAGCATGTCGATCCGCAGGGAGGCGAACTGTCCCGCCTTGACGTAGGCGCCCTTCAAATCGCCGAGCACTGCCGCAAGGGAGCGCGCGGCGCGCGTGAGGCGCTCCTCCCGGCGCGAAGCGCGCCTCTCCAGCGAGAAGAAGGGGTCGAGGAGCCGGCTCCAGAGGAGGGCCACCCCGATGCGCACGAGGCAGAGCCCAAGGCGCAAGGTGGGCTCGATGCCCAGGACCCGGAGCTTGAAACGCAATCCGCCCTCGGGTCGTCGAACCCTCGGGAGTGCCCGAGCCGGGAACGCAGACGAAGAGGCGGCGGGGATCGAGTCCAGCGTCCTTCTCCTTGACAACGAGCGGAGCCCTAGTTTAGAGAGGGATCGCCGTTTCCCAAGGGAAGGCGCGCTGTCGCCAATCGCCCAGACCGTCGTCCCGGCGGACAAAGCGACCATGGATGCTCGGAGGTCCCGTTCGGCTGGAACTGGTTGGCTTGCCAGGGCCATGCCCTGACGGAAGCCCGAACCGCAAGAAGGAGTCTCTATGTTTTCGTCCGCCAGTCGCCATCTCTGGACGATCGCCGCGGGTGCGCTTGCGCTTGCGATCGCCGCACCGGGTGCCGCCCAGAAAAAGGCCGAGGACATGGGTGTCGTCGGGCCCTCGTTCAAAGAAGGCGACGTCATCACCTTCGACAAGATCGACTCGCTAAAGCCCTTCCTGCCCCCGGAGTTCTGGAACAACCGCGACTTCTTCTTCTATGAAGGCATGAAGCTCGAGGTGGGCCCGTCCTTCCGAGACTACACCCCGGCGGCTGAGTACCAAGAAGCCACCAAGAAGTTCGCCGGGCAGTCCAAGATTGGGCCGGACGGCAGCCTCGAGAGCTACACCGCCGGCGAGCCCTTCCCGATCGATCAGATCGACTGCAAGGGCGATCCCCAGGCGGGCGTGAAGATCATGTGGGATTTCGACTACCAGTGGGAGGGCGACGGCGCCCAAGCCAGCTACTTCTACTCCTATTGGGATCGTGGCGAGCAGCTCCCGCTCTATTACGAGGGCACCTCGAAGACGATCCAGCTCTCCCACCGTGTGGAAAAAGAGTATCTCGATGACCAGGGGGGAGATCTCTTCCGGGACGAGAAGCGCAAGTTCGCCTTCGGCGTCGAGGTGAGTGCTCCCTTCGACGCACGGGGCATTGCCCTCATGACCTACCGCTACAAGTCCTCCGATGGACCGCGCGACCAGGCGAAGAACGACGACACCTGGGTCTACGTGCCCACGCTGCGGCGGGTTCGCCGCATTTCCACAGCGCAGCGCACCGACTCGGTCTCCGGCACGGACTTCACCTTTGACGACCTTCGCAGCTTTGCCGGGATTGTCCCGCAGTACGAATGGACCTGCCTTGGCGAGCAGGACATCATCGCCCCGATGAACTCCAAGGTGAAGGCGTACCCGTATTCGAAGGATCACAACTTCGGACCCTACGGGCTCTCGTACGCCGATGACCGCTGGGAGCTGCGGCACGTGATCAAGGTGCGAATGAAGCCCAAGAACAAGGACCACCCCTATCACCACAAGGACATCTACATCGACAAGCAGACCATGCTGGCGCTCTATTCCTTCGCCTATGACCAGAAGGAAGAGCTCTGGAAGATCATCTGGCACAACCACCGCTGGAGCGACGACGATCCGGCCTGGTATCCGGGCTGGGAGGGCGTCGCCAAGCCGCGGGACAACCGTGACGTCTCCGACACGATCGTGAACGTCCAGACCGGGACGGGAAACCGGATCGAGTTCTGGGACAGCAATGGCGTGCCCTACAGCAGCAAGGGCAAGGTCCGCCGCTATATCGACGTCGGCCGGCTCACCATGGGACGCTAGCCGAGGCTGCTCTCGCAGCGGGGGCGGGGTGCTGCAAGGCGCTCCGCCCCATCGCTTCTCCCGCGATTCATCCAGAGGAGTCGTTCATGCCCGCTGCCCTCCGACGCATCGTGGGTGCCTGCGCCCTCGCCCTCTTCGCCTTGGCCTGTCATGACGTGCGGGTGGAGCCCATGGCCAAGCCGGGAGAGATCGGGATCTACGACGATCTCTTCTCGGTCGCGGTGGTGAACGACAAAGTGATCATCGCGGTCGGCTACTACGGCGCGATCTACCGCAGCCGGGATGCGGGGGAGACTTGGGAGAAGCGGGAAAGCGGGACGCTCAAGTCCCTCTACGGCGTCTCCATGGCCGACGAGAAGCGGGGCTGGGCGGTGGGCCAGGGGGGGATCATCCTGCGCACGCAGGACGGGGGCGACACCTGGCAGGTTCAGCCCAATCTGAAGGAGACCGAAGGTTCGCAGCTCTTTAGCGTCGAGGCTCTCGACGCGAACACCGCGTGGGCTGTGGGGGAGTGGGGCTCCCGGATCTTCACCGATGACGGCGGCAAGACGTGGCAGGACTACTCCCTCCTGATCACCGAGACCCATCCGCAGTTCGTGTGGCTGCCGCCGGTCGACCAAGACCGCGTCCGCCGGGGAGAAAAGGTCTACGAGGATGTGAGCCTGAACGATGTGAACTGCCTCCCGNNCCCCGAAGAGCCAGCACTGCTGGATCGCGGGGGAGTTCGGCTACACGTTCTACTCCGATACGAGCGGCCTCAAATGGGAGCGCGGCGCGATCGTCGGCGACATCCAGCCCGAGCCCGTTGTGATGGACTACAACGTGACCCGCCTCAAGCCCGAAGACACCGAGAAGCTGAAGGAGTTCGCCAAGCGCATCGAACCCGAGACGCACTTGAACGTCGAGATCGAGCCTCGGGCGAACGACAAGGAAATCGCGAACTTCATCAAGGGCACGGATCCCACGCCGCTCTTTGAGATTCTGGACGCCCGCCTCTCTGCGGTGCGCAGCGTGATCGAGGACGCGGGGATCCTCTCGG
>DOUU01000363.1:182-3702 GCA_003520425.1 Deltaproteobacteria bacterium | reverse complement strand
GGCGATGGGGCGCGTCCGCGCTGACCGAGATCGGCTATCCCAGCACCGCTCCCGCTTACAACGGGATGACGGGCGCGCTCAATCTTTCCCTCAATCCTTTCTCAGCCCGAATCTTCACCACGTAATCGCCGCTGGTCGCAAATCACGTAGAGTGGGCTCGAACAGAATTGAGATTCGGCGGATTGGGGTAGAGAAGGCGCACCCAAGCCTACTCCGACCCGATCTCGGCGCCTACCTCCGCCTTGGAACCTGCGCGCTTCCGAATCCTCTTCCCGGAGATGACCGCCGTGACGTACCAAGCTCACCCACGCGGGTAGACGCCCTTCACCGAATCGCCCTCTCTCCCGCCGCATCGGCGTGCGCATCCTGGGCCTACAGGTTCGGTTCGGGTTCAGGCAGGGGGTAGGGAAGTGCTGGGATTCTTAGGCGCTTTCGCCATTATTGCCGAGGTACGCCTCGATCACCTGGGGATCGCGCCGGACGACCTCGGGCGGACCCTCGGCGATCTTCTCTCCGTGGTCGAGCACGCTGATGCGATCGCACAGGTTCATCACAAACGCGACGTCATGGTCGATCAGCACGATCGAGACCCCGAACTCCTCGCGCAGGCGCGCGACGAGGCCGCGCAGCGCCTCCTTCTCCGACGGGTTCATCCCCGCCGCGGGTTCGTCCAAGAGGAGCAGCCGCGGCTGGGTGGCGAGGGCGCGCGCGATTTCGAGGCGCCGCTGCTCTCCGTACGGCAGCGCGTCGGCCTTCGTGTCGGCGACGCGCTCCAGTCCAAGGCGCGTGAGGAGTTCGAGCGCGCGCTCCTCGAGGGCCTGCTCGCGCTGACTCCACCCGGGACCGCGCACCACGTCCCGCAGCCCCGAGCGCTGGGCGGCTGCCACGGCGGCCCGCACGTTCTCGAGTGCGGTGAGGGAGCGAAAGAGCCGGATGTTTTGAAAAGTCCGGGCGATGCCGTGGGCGCAGATCCTGTGGGGGCTCACCCCGCCGATCTCTTTCCGGTCAAAACGAACGGAACCGGAGCTTGGGGCGTAGATCCCCGTGATCACGTTGAAGGCCGTCGTCTTGCCGGCACCGTTCGGGCCGATCAACGCCACGAGAGCACCGGGCTCGACCGAGAAGTCGAGGCCCGCGACCGCGGTGAGTCCGCCGAAGCGGACGGTAAGCCCACGGATCTCAAGCAGCGGCATGGCGCTGCCTTGGCCGCGTCGCGAGCCAGCGCAAGGGCCCGAGCTCGCGTTGACCCATGAGACCCTGCGGCCGCAAGATCATGGTGACGATCAGGAGCAGGGAGTAGAGGATCATCCGCCACTCCCCAAGGCCGCGCAGCACTTCAGGAGCCGCGGTCAGCACGGTCGCCGCAAGGATGGCGCCGCTAATCGAGCCCAATCCGCCCAGCACGACGAAGACCACGATCTCGAAAGAGCGCAGAAACGCGAAGCTGTTGGTGTGGACGTAGCCCTCGCTGTGCGCGAACAGGGCACCGGCCACTCCGGCAAAAAAACTGGAGACCACGAAGGCCTCGACCTTCACCCGGGTGGTCGCGACCCCCACCGACTCTGCCGCCGTCTCATCCTCGCGCACGGCGCGGAAGGCAAGCCCACCCGTACTGTAGACGAGCCGCGCGATCACCAGCACGGAGAGCGCCACCACCGCGTAGATGGCACCGAGGCCGTCATAGCGAAGGTCCGCGGCGGGTTGCGCGGCCGACGTCAAGGAGAATCCGCGGGCTCCGCCCACGGCGTCCACATTCAAGATCGCGATGCGGATGATCTCGCCGAAGCCGAGCGTCGCGATCGCGAGGTAGTCTCCGCGCAGCCGCAGCGCCGGGATCCCGACGCCGAGACCGGCCAGCGCGGCTGCGAGCCCTCCGGCGACGAGGGGAACGGGAAAGTAGAGGGCGCGCGCCAGCGGCACGGGCAGCACGGCACCGAGCGCGACGAGCCAGCCAGCCCCGAGGTACACGGAGAGCGCGGCCGAAACGTACGCCCCGACGGCCATGAAGCCCGCGTGTCCGATGGAGAACTGTCCCGTAAAGCCGTTGATGAGCTGCAGGCTCACGGCGGCGAGAACCGCGACCCCGATCCGCGTCAAGATGGTGAGGTAGTAGGGGTTGAGAACGTGCGGCAGCCCGGCGTCGAGGAGGACGAGAAGCGCGGCTGCGAGCACAAGCCCGATCCAGGGCCTCCGCATCAGGTAGCCCCGGGCAGGCGCGATGAACCACCGGCAAAAGGCCCGCCGCGTCGGCTGGCACCTTCGCGCTGCGTCACACCTTCTCCGTCTGGGCGGATCCGAAAAGACCCGTGGGCCGGTAGAGCAAGATCGCGATCAGGACCACGAAGGCGATGGCGTCGCGGTACGTGCTGGAGAGGTAGCCGGAAACCAAGGTCTCCACGATCCCGAGCACAAGACCCCCCACCATCGCGCCCGGGATGTGACCAATGCCGCCCAGCACCGCGGCGACGAAGGCCTTGATCCCCGGCATGATTCCCATGAGGGGGTCGATCTTCGGGTTCGAGAGCCCGACCAGGATGCCCGCGGCTGCGGCGAGGGCGGAGCCCAAGACGAACGTCCCGAGGATCACCCGGTCGACGGGGACACCCATCAGCGCCGCGGCAGGGGCGTCGAAGGAGACCGCCCGCATGGCGCGACCGAAGCGCGTGCGCATGACCACGAACTCAAGACCTGCCATGAGGAGGAGCGTCGTCGCGAGGACGACGGCTTGGATGTTCGAGATGGAGAGGGCTCCCACGCGCCCGAACTCCCGGGACTCGAGGAGCGGAGGAAAGAATTTGGGATCGGCCCCGAACAGCACCTGGCCTGTGTTTTCGAGAAACAGCGAGACGCCGATCGCCGTGATGAGGGGCGCGAGTCGTCCCGCGCCGCGCAGCGGCCGGTAGGCCACGCGCTCGATCAGCGCGCCAAGCAGCGCGCACACCGCCATCGAGCAGACGAGCGTTACCAGCAAGCCGACCATGGAGGGGTGACCGGCGAAGCCAAGGGCGTGGGCCACGTAGAACCCCGTCATTGCGCCGACCATGTAGACGTCGCCGTGCGCGAAGTTGATGAGCTTCAGCACGCCGTAGACCATGGTGTAGCCGAGCGCGATCAGCCCGTAGATCATGCCGAGCGTGACGCCGAACACCAGTTGCTGCGGCAGAATCTGCATGAGCTGCTGGAAGTCGAGCATTCAGACCTCGCCAAGATAGGCTCGGCGCACGGACTCGGCGCCCAGCAAGGCTTCGGCGCTGTCGGCGACGGCGATGCGTCCGTTCTGCAGCACATAGCCGCGATGCGCGATGGAAAGCGCGACCGCCGCATTCTGCTCTACCACCAGAATGGTCGTGCCCTGCCGGTTGATCGTCTTGATGATGTCGAACACCTGATCGACGAAGACCGGTGCCAAACCCATCGACGGTTCGTCCATCAGCAAGAGTCTCGGCCGCGCCATCAGCGCGCGGGCAATCGCCACCATCTGCTGTTCCCCGCCGGAGAGCGTGCCTCCGTACTGCGTCTG
>DOUU01000363.1:0-141 GCA_003520425.1 Deltaproteobacteria bacterium | reverse complement strand
AGCGAAATGCCCTTGGCCACGATCGCCTGCGTGGCCAGGCCATTCAGCCGCTCGCCCGCGAACGTCACGGCGCCGGAGCGCGGACGCACGATGCCGAGGATCGTCTTCATGGTGGTGGACTTGCCGGAGGCGTTGCCGCCG
>DOUU01000382.1:3166-3329 GCA_003520425.1 Deltaproteobacteria bacterium | reverse complement strand
GTACTACCGGCACGGCGGGATCCTCCCCTATGTGCTGCGCCAGCTCCTGGAAGGCTCGAAGGGGTCCGCGCGCTAGGCGCATCCCACAAAACTCACCCGCTCCGACCCGAAGCGTCGCCTAAGAGCGCCGCGACCTCCGCCAGGGGAAGCGCTCCCCGGCCGT
>DOUU01000382.1:0-3039 GCA_003520425.1 Deltaproteobacteria bacterium | reverse complement strand
GAGCCGGCGATCGCGGTGCGGAGTGCCAAGCTGGGGCGAGTTCCATCCCGATCCCGCGGATCGCATCATCATCGCCACCGCGCTTGAAAACGCCGCCGCGATCATCACGCCCGACGACAGGATTCGCACCTATCCGCACGTCCAGTCTGNNGGGGCGCCCGATCCTGTTCCTCGGGGTTTAGCGCGGCGCCCAACTCTCCGAAGACTCGCCATGGGCTCGCGAGCGGAAGGGGGAGGGGTGCCGCGGGACGCGCCGGAAGGAACGGGCAAACTCGAGCGTTTCGGCATGAGCCCGGAGCGCGGGTTCCTGCCCCAAGGCGACCCCTGCCGGGAGCTCCCCGCGGCCTTCGCCCCTTGGGAGGAACTCGCCGCCGAGCTTCCCAAGCGCCTTCTCACCGGGACGCTGCGGCGCGCCGCGCGCGCCCTCCCGCTCCTCGACCCCGCGCCGCTCGGCAGCGAAGGCGAGCTGCGGCGCGCCATGCTTCTGCTCTCGTTTTTCGGACACGCCTTTGTGTTCGAGTCCAATCCCCCCGCCGAGCGGATCCCACTCCCCCTTGCGCTTCCCTGGTGCGCCCTGGCGGAGCGGCTTGGCCGTCCGCCCGTCCTCTCCTACGCCTCCTACGCCCTCGACAACTGGCGTCGCCTCGATCCGACCGGGCCCCTCGCCCCCGACAACCTCGCTCTGCTC
Organism: Deltaproteobacteria bacterium; assembly: GCA_003520425.1. Classification (GTDB taxonomy): domain Bacteria; phylum Myxococcota_A; class UBA9160; order UBA9160; family UBA9160; genus UBA9160. The sequence continues at coordinate 2,351 of DOUU01000382.1, read as the reverse complement.
CAGAACTTCCTGGGAGGCGTGGACGAGGATTGGTTCGTCACGATCCACGTGGCCATCGAGGCGCGCGCCGCCGGCCTTCTGGCTGCAGCCCTGCCCGCGCAAGACGCGGCGCGGGCGCAAGACGCGCCGCGCCTCGAGGCTCTCCTCACGGCCGTGGCCGAGGGTCTCGAAGCCCTGGTGGCGATCCTGCTCCGCATGCCCGAGCGCTGCGACCCCTACATCTACTACCGGAGGGTCCGGCCCTTCATCCACGGCTGGAAGGACCACCCGGCCCTCCCACATGGCCTTGTGTATGAGGGCGTCGCAGCCTTTCAGGGACGCGGCCAGCGCCTGCGCGGGGAAACGGGTGCCCAGAGTGGGATCGTCCCCGCCGTGGACGCGCTCCTCGGCGTCGGCCACGCCGCCGATCCGCTTCGCGCCTACCTCGCCGAGATGCGGGGCTACATGCCGCCGGGACACCGGGCCTTCCTCGAGGAGCTCGAGGCCGCTCCCTCCCTGCGCGAGGCGGTTCGCGAGCTGGGCTCCGGCCAGCCCTCCCTCGTCGAGGCGTATGACGAATGCCTGCACTGGCTCGAGCACTTCCGCGCCACGCACCTTGAGTACGCGGCCCGTTACATCCATCGCCAGAGCCAGGCTTCCGCCGCAAACCCGACGGAGCTCGGCACGGGCGGGACGCCTTTCATGGCGTACCTGAAAAAGCACCGCGACGAGACCGCCCGTCACCGCATGCGCTAAGCCCAAGCTTTTGGNNTGAGCCGCTAGCTAGGCTCGCTCGGCTCCTTCGCCACCGCTGCGCGCCAGGAAGTCCTCGAGACTCACGCCGTCGCCCTCGTCGAAGGTCTCGTCGAGGAGCCTTGCGCCCTCCATGCGGTCGGGCCGGAAGCTGCGATAGTCGCGCCGCAGCTCGCACCAGGCGGCAAGCGTCCACTTGCTGCCCCAGAAGTAGAGGCCGAGCGGACGCACGGCGCGCTCGGTTCTCTCGCCGTCCAGACGGGTGTAGGCAAAGCGGATCTTGCGGCGCTCGCCGATGGCGCGGCGCAAGAGCGCCATGTCGCGGGCCATGGCGGCCGCCCATGGAATCCCCGGTGCGAAAAGCGCGGTATCGAGCAGCACCTGGCGCAGGGTCTGCGGCACCGCAGCCTCGATCTTCGTCATCGCGCTGTGTACGGCGGAGGCGAGCCCGGTGTCCGCCCACGCTCCGACGATGCGGGCGCCGAGCACAAGTCCCTCGAGCTCCTCGCTCGTAAAGGTGAGGGGCGGAAGCTCATAGCCGCGCTCGAGGCGATAGCCGACGCCGGCCTCGCCGCGGATCGGCACACCCGAAGCCTCGAGGTCGCGCACGTCGCGGTAGACCGTTCGCGTCGAGACGCCAAGCTCCCGGGCGAGCTGATCCCCGGTCGCGAAGCGCCGCGCGCGCAGGTGGTGGACGAGCTGGAAGAGGCGGTCTGCGCGTCGCATGGCGTTGATCCCCCGCGGCTTGGCCGATTCCCGGTCGGCGCGGTCTACGCGGCCGAACAGAGGCCCACCGGGTTCCCCTCCGGGTCGGAGATCACGGCGATCTGGGTGTCGCCCCTCGTGTGCAGGGGAACGAGCACCCGGCTCCCCATGCGCTCGGCCTTGGCCAAGGCTGCGCGCAGGTCGGGCACCCGGGTGTAGAAGGTGAGCCAGCCCTGCGCGCCCTGCGCCTCCCCGATGCCGCCGGGAATTCCGCCCTCCCCCGCAGCGACGACCCCATAGTTCAGGGCGCCGATGCCCTGGAAACTCCAGCCCAGGAGCTCCCCGTAGAATCTCCGGAGCCTGTCAGCATCCTGACCTACGATCTCGAAGCGAACGACCGGGCTGCGCATCCCTACCTTCCTCCGTTTCCCTTGGAATTTCCACCCACTTTGCCTTCTCCCCGCGACTCGGCGGATGGGCCGAAGAGAAGAGCCTAAAGGAGTACTCCTGCCAGCTTCCTGGCAGGAGCACTGGGTAGGGGAAGAAAACGGGAAGGCTCGTGACAGCGTTCTGGCGGTAGGCGCCGCGGGCAGTCCTGGCCCGCCCGCCCGACGCCTTGAGAGCTATGCCTCCGGGGCGCTCGGCCCGGCGGGCACGGCGCGCTTCACACCCCTTGCCGCATACACCGCGTCGGCGATGCGCGAGCGAATCTCCACATTCTCCTTCAGGAACTTGCGCGCCTGCTCGCGACCTTGACCGATGCGCTCGCTCTCGTAGGAGAACCACGAGCCGCTCTTTTCCACGATGCCGGCCTCGCACGCGAGATCGAGCAGATCTCCCTCGACGGAGATGCCCTCGTTGTAGAGGATGTCGAACTCCGCCTGGCGGAAGGGCGGCGCCACCTTGTTCTTCAC
>DOUU01000324.1:11426-17824 GCA_003520425.1 Deltaproteobacteria bacterium | reverse complement strand
AGCGTTTCTCAGCACGCTGCTAGGAAAGATCCCCGGATCAACTCCGAGAGGATCCCCGCACAGGGGATCGCCCAAGCGGGCACGATAGGACGCGGGGCGGGCAAGCCGACGCGAATGCGAATGCGGGCGCAGATGGCAACGGTCTGAGACCGATTGCCTCAGTCGTCCAGCGCATTCGTCGCTGTAAGTTCCCACGCTATTCATCACTCGGTCCAAATCCTCGCGCTACCATCTGACCGCCATGGCGATTACTCACACAAACCGCACGATCGATCAGCTGATTCACGACCTTCGAGAGCTCCGGGAGTCCGCGCTCGCGCTCGAACGGGACCTTGGGCGCGAACTCGCTGAGATTCCTCCGGATCACCAGCCGAGCGCTCGCAATTTGATTCACTACCTGGCTGTAAGACAGCACGATGTCCGAGAGATCCAAGATGACCTTGCAAAACTCGGTTTGAGTTCTCTTGGACGTCTTGAGCCGCACACGCTGGCTTGCGTGGATTCCGTGCTCACGGCGCTCGCGCGGCTTTGCGATCCCCCCCTGCCTGTCGACCTTGTGCCCGCTCCTCCAGTCGACTTCCGGACCGGAACCCGTCTGCTTGCAGAACACACGGAAGCACTGCTCGGGCCTGCGCCGAAAGGGCGCAGCGTGCGGGTGATGGTGACGATGTCGAGTGAGGCCGCCGACGATCCAGCCCTAGTCCGCGACCTCGTCGCGGCCGGGATGGACGTCATGCGGATCAACTGCGCACATGACGACGCCAAGGCCTGGCGGCGCATGGTAGATCACCTCCGAAGAGCCGAGCGAGAGGTGGGCCGGCCCTGCCGCGTGGAGTGCGACCTCGCGGGCCCGAAGCTGCGCACGGGCCCAGTCGAGCCCGGGCCGGGCGTCCTCCATGTGTGGCCGCTGCGAGACGACGCGGGGCAAATCCTGGCGCCCGGCCGGGTCTGGATCCAGGACACGGCAACGCCCTCGAGCGCTTCAGGACCGGTGCTGCCGCTCGACGGGGCGCTCTTGCGCCGCCTCGAGCACGGGGACGAGCTGCGCTTCAACGACGTGCGCGGCCGACCTCGTTCCCTCGCAGTCCTGAGAATGGCCGATGGCCGTTACTGTGCGGAAGCCGACCGCAATATCTATGTCGGTTCCCAAACGAGGGTGAACCTGTACCGCAGCGGCGCCTTCGTAAGCGCTGGGACGGTGGGCGAGGTCCCTCCGGTTTCCCAAGCACTGCGACTCGCGGTCGGCGACGCACTCCTCTTGACAAGCGACGTCCAGATGGGTCAGCCCGCCGCGACAAACGACGTGGGAGTCGTCCTGCGACCGGCGATGATCGGCTGCACGCTGCCCGAAGTCTTTGCGGACGTTCGGCCAAAGGAGCGGGTCTTCTTCGACGACGGCAAGCTCGGGGGTATCGTGCGAGAGGTCTCTCCGGAAGGGCTCCGCATCGAGATCACACACGCGCGTTCCGGGAAGGGCAAGCTCCGCAGTGACCGGGGCATCAACTTTCCGGACACTGAAATGCACCTTTCGGCGCTTACCCAGAAGGACAGGGAGGATCTCGACTTCGTCGTTGCCCATGCAGACATGGTGGGGCTCTCCTTCCTGAGGAAGCCGGAAGACGTGGACGAGCTGCTGGCGGCTCTTAAGGAACGCCATGGCGGCCATCTGGGCGTCGTCCTCAAGATTGAGACCCGGCGTGCCTTCGAGGAGCTCCCGCGCTTCTTGCTCCAGGCATTGCGGAGTCCTCGAATCGGGGTCATGGTGGCCCGCGGCGACCTTGGCGTGGAGATGGGGTTTTCGCGGCTGGCGGAAGTACAAGAAGAGATGCTTTGGCTCTGTGAGGCGGCGCACGTCCCGGTGATCTGGGCCACACAGGTCCTCGAGAGCCTTGCCAAGAAAGGAATGCCGTCACGAGCCGAGGTAACCGATGCAGCGATGAGCGGGCGTGCGGAGTGCGTCATGCTCAACAAGGGTCCGTACGTGGTCGAGGCGGTGCGCTTTCTTTGTGACATTCTCCAGCGCATGGAGGGGCATGCTCAAAAGAAGCGCTCGATGCTCCGGAGGCTTGGAGTCTCGCAGATGCGCTAGCAGGGGTGTTCCTCTTCCAGAGACTTCACGGGGTGGAAACCGTCGTGGAACTCTCGACGTCTTCCGAGCGGGTGACACTCGCACCCCCCAAGTGATGCTCTCAAAGGCGGGAGCTGGCCGATTCGCTGAAGCGTCCCGATCGGGAGCTTCGGCCAACGGTGCAGCCCCCGTCGCTCGCTTTCACCACAGAGAGCGATAGGCTCAGCCCGGCTCAGGCCTCCCTGCGAGGAGCGGGCTGCGATGGGGTGCGCAATTTTCAACAGAAATCGCGTGGGCGATGGGAAGGGGATGCATGCGCGCAAGGTGACGGGCGTGCCTCCGCCGAAGACTTGCGTGGAAGGCTCTGCGCGATGGGTGCGCAGCGCGCGCGCCCAGTTTGGGCTCGCGCTTCGCGATGGAGTGCGCCGAAGGCGAGGGCTCGCGCCTTGAGCGACGAGTGAGCCGCGCCTGCGGCTTGGCAACGGCGGCGTTCTTGGGGTTTCTCGCCTGCGGCGTCGCCGCGCTCGCGACCCCGCCAGGAGCCGCGAGCGCTCCAGGCGATATCCAATCCACAGCCGCGTGTACGGAGCCTTTTGACGTCCGACTCTGGTGGTCGCCGCGCCGGCCCCTGGCGGATGTGCGATTGCGATTCATTGCGGTGGCGGAGCGCGAGCCGATCTCGGAACTTGTCGCAGTCGATCCCGCCGGTCGTGTGATGCCGCTCGAGGCCGTGGAGCGGGGCGGTCCCCCGTGGAGCCTCGTTGCGACCATCGAGCGGCCCGCGTCCGGGAGCTGGCGCGTGGAGGCACGCCGCGGCGATCACCTTGTGGCATGTCGAAAAGTCGAACTCGGTGCCGCCAACCGCTCGGAGCGGCAAGGCGCGGAAAGCGCGCCGAGCGAGATGCGTGGGGGGTGGGACCGCGCCAGCGAGGCGCTCTACTCGGTCTGGATCGAGCACCTTTTCGATGCGCCACCAGAGACCAGTCTTGGCTTTCCCTCGCTCGAGCCTGTGCTGCGGGATCCGGCACGAAACCTGCTCCACGACTACCTCGGCCTCGGGGAGGATGAGCCTGGACCCAAGGCGCTCCGCGCCACACCAGATTGTGCCGATCTGCCCTACTTTTTGCGCGCCTATTTCGCCTGGAAACTCCGGCTGCCCTTCGGCTTCCGGGCGTGTAGCCGAGGCAGCTCGAGCGCCCCGCCGCGCTGCGGCCCGCCTGCCACGAACCAGGAGCTGATGCGGCTCCGAGACTCGCTGGACGCCTTCAAGGTCTTTTCGCGGCGTGTCGTCGATGTGGTTCAGTCCGGGAATGCACGCACCGCGCTCGATGACGAGGCCACCGACTTTTATCCCGTGGCGCTCGACCGCGATGCGCTGCGACCCGGCACGATCTACGCCGATCCCTACGGCCACACGCTCATGATCGTGCACTGGGTGCCACAGACGTCCGAACGCAGTGGGCTCTTGCTCGCAGTGGACGCGCAGCCTGATGCGTCTGTCGGCCGCAAACGCTTCTGGGAGGGCACCTTCCTTTTCGCGAGCCGGCTCGCGAGCGCTGGGCCCGGTTTCAAAGAGTTCCGGCCGTTGGTGCCCGTCTCGGAAACGGGGTCGGGAACGGAAATCGGAGGTGCGACCCGGCTGCGCGCGCTCTCGAACCGGGAGTTGCGGGTGGACTCCCGGTTCATTCCCTACTCCGATCAGCAGGCCATGCTTTCGCCCGATGCATTTTACGCGCGGATGGCACAACTCATCAATCCGAAAGGCGTCGATCCAGCCCGTGCGTACGAGGACACCCTCGACGCTCTTGTGGAGCAGCTCGAGACCCGCCTGGGTTCCGTGGAGAACGGCGAGCGATACATGCGGGCAAATCCCCGAGCCACGATTCCGATGCCCGAGGGGAGTCGGATCTTCGAGACCACCGGCCTGTGGGAAGACTATTCGACCCCATCGCGGGATATGCGTCTTCTGATTGCGATGACAGTCCTGACAGACCTCCCGGAACGCGTGGTGCGTCATCCCGAGCTTTTTGTGCTTGGACCGCTTCGCCCGCAGGAGGGCCGCGCCGAGGTCGAGCGACTGCACACGCAGCAGATCAGCGAGCGCACGATCACGTACACGCGAAGCGATGGAAGTCCTTGGCGGCTGACCGTGGCCGAGATCCTGGCCCGCAGGCCAGCCTTTGAAATGGCCTACAACCCAAACGACTGCATTGAGCTGCGCTGGGGTGCCGCCGAGGGCACGCGGGAGTACGAGACCTGTCACCGCCACGCGCCGAGTGAACAGCGCCTGCGAATGGCGCAATACCGGGCCTGGTTCCGAGAGATGCGGCGTCCGCCGCGCTAACGTTGCGGGCCTGGCGAGGGAAGCAAGGGTGCTTGTCGCACCTTTGCAAGCTCTTCGAACATTGTAGCGAGCGCTAGGGTCGGGCCGCCTGCACGTCGCGAGAAGAGAGAACCTCCGAAGAGGCGCCGCGGCGCACCAGAACGCGATCGCCCAGGCGTCCTAGCTCAACGGCACCCGCTGCGAGCAACGCGCCCGCGTGTTCAGCAGGAACCAGTGCGGTGCGCGGTAGAGCCTTCGGATCGAGCACGAGCCGATCGAGCTCGTCCGCCCCAAACCTCCGGATCGGGCGCCCGCCGTAGAAAACGAGGCTCGGGTGTTCCTCAGTCGCGCCAATGAAGGGCTCCTCCGCAACGATCGCCGCGACGCGAGTTCCGAGGCGCCGAAAATCCTCAAACTCTCGCTCGCCCGCCAGGACGTCCTCCCGCGCCCTGCCCGCCGTGGAAAGAGTCGCGAGAGCAATCAGGGCGAAGCCCACGCGCAGGGCTACCGCGATTCTCGAGTCCTCGGGGAGGAGTGCACCGCCCAATGCGATGCTGCCGGAGACCGCGAGCATGGGCAACACTGCAAGCGGGTACCAGGGCAGTTTGGTTTGCATTGCCATCGATACGCCCAGCACGAGGATCGCGGCGATGATCCACGGCGCCGTTTCAGGCCGCCGTGACCGATCGGCGAGGGCCGATGCCGCCGCTGCCCCGAACGCCAGCACAACCCACGGACCTCCCCCTCTCCAAAGCACCCAGAGCGGATACCACCACGGAGCGCCCGTTCCATGGATGGGCTGCAGCACCCGAATCATGATTTCGCGCCCGAAATGGGTTGCCAGGAAGGCACTCCCATCGGCGACGATCCGGTACACGTACCAGGGAGAAGCCAGGACGAGGCCGACCGTGCCGATCCAGACGGCGCTTCGCCTTTGCTCTCGGTCGCGGCCCGTGACTCCCGCAAGCCATAGAGAGGCAGGCGCCAGCAGGCCCACGGCTCCCTTCGAGAGGATCGCGAGCCCCACCGCCCCGCCGGCTCCCCAACGACGCCGGCTGCGCCTCCTGTCGGACTGGGCGAGTACGAGCGCCCCCATACTGAATGCGATGACAAGTGCGTCAGTACAGGCGCGCCGGCCGCCACGCTCCAAGAAAAGCTCCGAGCCGAGGAGAAAGGCTGGCGCCGCAAGGCCTGCCACGAGCCCAGCGCGACGCGCCGCTGCCCACGCCGCAAGACCCACCGTGGCAATGCCCGCGAGCGCCGAAGGCGCACGCGCGGACGCCTCGCTCACGCCGAGAAACCGATAGGACAACGCCATCGCCCAGAACAGGAGTGGTGGCTTGCGGTCGTAGCGCTCGCCGTTCCACTCGAGCCGGAAGGGTCCATTTTCCAGAACCCCCAAAGACACTGCCGCGTAGATGCTTTCGTCCCAGTCGACGAGGGGCGTCAGGCCGAGTCCGGGCAGGATCAGCAGCGCGGCCACGCAGGCCGCGATCAGGGCAGCGCGACGAGGCACGAGCACAGTATGCCTGAGGGCTTCGTTCCCGGCGCAGCCCGTGGCAGGCGTGCGAGACCGCGGCCGCGGCTCCACGCCCCCTCGGCCGAGTCCCGCGGTCGCAAACAGGTCGCCGCCCTTGCCCCAACGCACGAGACAAGGGTGTCAATCACAGTGCGCCACTGCATCGACGCTCGCGGAAGGACGATCGAGCTTCATTCGTGACCCCGCGGCCGGGATCAAGTCATCAAATCCAGCGTCGATGGAGGAGCCAGTCCTTCACGATTTGGGTGAGCACCACATAGGCCATGAGCGTCACACCGAGAATGGGCCAGTACNNGCGAGGGAAGGTGCGAGAAGCCAAGCGCAGGGGCCAAAGGGGAGAAAGGGAGCCACATGCCGAACAAAATGATTCCCACCGTCGTTGCGACGAGGGGAGCGCTCGCGCGACTCTGCAGAAACGGGATCCGATTTGTCCGAATCACATGGATGATCAGCGTCTGGGTGAGAAG
>DOUU01000324.1:3975-11350 GCA_003520425.1 Deltaproteobacteria bacterium | reverse complement strand
GTAGTCGAAGACGGAGCTGCACGGGCCGACAAAGAGGATGAAGCGCGTGATTTCACGTATGGACCACGGTCTCGGCGCAGCGATGAGTTCCGGATCCACGTCGTCCGTCGGAATCGGGACTTGCGAGAAATCATAGAGCAGATTGTTGGTCAGAATCTGGAGTGGAGCCATCGGCACGAAGGGCAAGAAGACGCTCGCGCCAAGGACGCTGAACATGTTTCCAAAGTTGGAGCTCGCACCCATCCGGATGTATTTCAGGATGTTGCAGAAGATCTTCCGTCCTTCCATCATCCCGTCACTCACCACTGTCAAGCTCTTTTCGAGCAGGATGATGTCGGCGGCTTCTTTTGCGACATCGACGCCCGTGTCCACCGAGATACCGACATCCGAGACGCGCAGAGCGAGCGAGTCATTGATGCCGTCTCCCAGAAATCCTACAACGTGCTTGCGCTGTTGCAGAACGCGAATGACGCGCTGCTTGTCACCCGGTGTCAGGCGTGCAAGAAGGGTTGCCTTCTCCGCGGCGACGGCAAGCTCCGCGTCCGACATCGTCTCGAGTTGGCTTCCCAGCAGAACCGCAGTGGTTTCGATTCCCACTTGTCGGCAGATTGTGCGGCTCACCAGCTCGTTGTCACCGGTCAGGATCTTCACAGACACGCCGTGCGCCGCGAGCTCCGCCACGGCTTCGGGCGCCGTTTCCTTGGGCGGGTCGAGAAAGGCGACATACCCCGCGAGTACGAGGTCGAGCTCATCCTGTTTGGAGTACGCTCGTTGCGGGGAAAAGTCGCGATAGGCGAGCGCGAGCACCCGAAAACCTTCGCGGCTTAAGTCCTCGTGTTCCTCCCGAAGATCTTGAATCAAGACATCGCTGATGGGTTCAATCTGATCGTCCAGCTGGAAGGAGACGCAGCGTTTGAACACCTCCTCGGGCGCTCCTTTGCAGATGAGACGGTGGCGGTGGTCTTGCGTTTCGACGACCACCGACATAAGGCGTCGGGTGAAGTCGAATGGAATCTCGTCGATCTTGCGAGCATCTGGGATCGCGACGTCGCGATGGTGCTCGCGGTATTCGAGGACGGCGCGATCGAGAACGTTCTTGAGACCCGTCTGAAAGTGGCTATTGAGATATGCAAGGACGAGCACCCGGTCGTCTTCGTTTCCAGCCACATCGCAGTGGCGCTGAAGGATCACGTGATCCTGGGTGAGCGTGCCGGTTTTGTCCGTGCAAAGGATGTCCATGGCTCCGAGGTTCTGGATGGAGTGAAGGCGCTTCACAATGACCTTCTTGTTCGACATGGCCATGGCGCCGCGCGAAAGGCAGACGGTGACGATCATGGGGAGCATTTCGGGAGTCAGGCCGACGGCGACAGCCAAGGCGAAGAAGAAGGCCTCTTTCCAATCGTGCTTGGTGAGCCCGTTGATGACGAAGACGAGCGGCACCATGACAGAGATAAATTGGATCATGAGCCAGGTGAAGCGGGAGACACCTTGGTCAAAGCTTGTGGGGACGGGCTCGCCGGCGAGGCTGCTCGCAATTGTGCCGAGATAGGTGCGGGACCCGGTTTCGACGACCAAAGCGGTCGCGGTTCCAGTTTCGACTCCCGTCCCGAGGAAACAGAGGGTGCTGTGGCCAAGCGCGTCGCTGTTAGTGGCCTGCGAGGGGTGGTCGGATTTCTCAACGGGCAGGGATTCGCCCGTAAGGCTCGCCTGGACCACGAAGAGATCGCGGCATGAAAGGATCCGCACGTCCGCGGGAATCATGTCGCCGGCGGAGAGCTGGACGATGTCCCCGGGGACGAGCGCGGCAAGCGGCTCTTCCCGAGAGGAGCCACCGCGTACGACTGTGGCCGTGACTCGAATCATCGCGCGCAGCTTTTCGGCGGCTGCGCCAGCCCGGCTTTCTTGGGAGAAGCGGAGGCCGACGCCGAGGGCGATCATCACGCACATGACGGCAGCGGCGCGCACATCGCCGGTTGCGAGGGAGACGGCCGCGAGTGCGGCGAGGAGCAGTACAAGGGGGTTGAGGCATGCACGCACGAACAATCGGAGGAGTCCGTGCTGTTCGTCCGTGGCCACGGTGTTGGGCCCGTGCTCGTCGAGTCGAGACGCGGCCTCCTCGTCCGAGAGGCCTTCGAGGGAGCTTCGGAGCCGTTGCAGAGCGACTGCGGGCTCACAGTCGGCAAGTTCAACAAGAAGTGGCGAGATCTGAACCGCGTGTGTGGGACGCCGGGGCGCGGTCGGAAGCTTCCGGGGTAGCATCGCGCGAAAGATTCGCCTCAGCGCGAGGTTTGGCAACACTGTAAGTGCTTGGCTTTGCCTGGCGCAGGCCGGCTATTCGGGTGGGCCTTTCGCGGGCCTTGGAAGCACTGGACCTGCCTTCGAACGTGAATCCGCCGATTCCGCGGAGGCCCAAGACTTCACGTTTTGCGTCGATTCCGTGACAGGATCGTGATCACGGCCCGCCGGCGCTGAGCTTCTGTGCGGGAGGTTGGGTAGTTCAGGCGCGCCAGGCCCAGTTCCGAAGCAACCGGAGAGCCGGCGTGGTCATGAGCAGGCCCCCGAGAAGAGGGGTCGCCGCGTGGGTGGTCACGACGTGCCAAGCCCCTGGGGTGCGGCAGATGAGATGAGCCGCAAGGGTCCCCAGGGCGGTCGCGCCCGAGGCCGCAAAAAAGGCCGTGGCTCCCGGGCGGAGTGGGGCAGCGCGGGCGGCGAGATAGGTGACGAAAAGGGCGGCTGGCAGCGAGAGGATGAGACTGAAGACCACGCAGGGAACTTCGACGAGCCCACCCCACACCGCCTCACTCCCTGGTGGCGAAGCCACGAGGGCGAGCGACGCGGTTCCCACGGCTCCGAAGAGTCCGAGCACGGCCACCGTGACGGCACTCCACCCCGTTCGCTCGCGCCCCGGCCGAGCGAGCGCAAGAGCCGCGGTCACCGCCCCGAGCCCCGCCAGCGCGAGGCCGAGGGCCATCAGTGCAAAAGGCGTCGGCCCGAGCAGAAGCTCGGGGCCGGGAGGGCGCAGCCCGCGCTCTCCGACCAACGCGAGAGAGAGGGCCAGACTGACCGCGGCCACCGCCGCGACCTGGCAGCGGAGGGAACGCACCGGGGTGACGGGACGCACGCCCTGCGCGAGCGCGACGATCAGTTCATCGGTCGCATCACGGCTCATGAAGGGACTTCCTCTTCCAACAGTGTACGCAGCGCTCGATACGCGCGATGGACGCGCGCTTTGAGTGCACCGGGAGACACGTGAGCCCGGACGGCCGCTTCGATCACGGACAGTCCTTCCAAGTGAAGCAGTAACACGGCCTCTTGCTGACTCGCCGGCAGTCGCGAGAGCGCGTGTTCGAGGTCGCGCGAAAGTGCAACCTGGTCGCGCCCCGCTCGAGTGTCCGACGATGACGGCGCCAGGAAGCCGTCCGGGAGCGCATTTTCATCAGGCAGCGGCTCCTCGCGACCATTGCGCCGCGAGCGTTTGCGCTGGAAGTCGGTGAGCGCGTTGCGGGCGATCGCCCAGAGCCAGGGCTCGAACAGGTGCTCCGACCGATAGGAGTGACGTGCGCGATGCAGCGAGAGGAGAACTGTCTGTACGATGTCTTCGACCGCCGCATCGTTCGAAATCTGTCGACGGATGAATCCCTGCAGCGAGGGCCGTAGTTCTCGCAGCAGTGATTCATAGGCCACAGCGTCGCCGCGCTGGGCTGCGGCCATCCATCGGGACCAACGTGTCTCACGGCTTNNCGGCTTCCGTCGCTCGCCCGTTCACTCCGGGTCGAGCGACGACGCTTGCCGCGGTTCCATTGGATCGAATCCATGAACCACTAGACTACCTCAAGATTGACAAGGCAACCGGAGCAAACGCGCGGCATTGTTGTTCCGAAACTCTGAAGTGAGACAACTTCCTTCCGCGGTGCTGACCGATCNNCGTATCGGTCTAATCCCCCGGGGACGCGAGGCTCAGGGGCGAAAAAATTCCGGCCGAGCGTAACCAACTGCCGAGCTCAGACGTATCCAGATAGATGCGCATCCGCCGTCGAGAGGTTCGGGGAATTGGCTCACGCGTCGCGAAGGACGGCGAACACCCCCTCGTGTGCGACACCCCTTGGGGTTCAGATCAAGCTTCGGCATCTGCGAAGGCAAAAGCCACCTTCACGCAGCCCGTGGTCTTCTTGATCGCCGTATCGAACGCGGCTCTCCACTCCTCGAGCGGGTAGCGGTGTGTGACGAGGAAACCAAGGTCGACCGCGCCGGACGCGCACAGGTCGACGTAGTGCTCCATGGCGTGCTTGCGCACGCCACCGAATTCCTCGACACCGAACGCGTTCGATCCCACAACCCGAAGTTCCTTGAAATAGATCGGCGTCCACTCGAAGCGGCGAGGCGCCTCGACTCCGATGATCGAAACGATGCCGCGAGGACGAGTGATGCGAACGCTGATCTCGAGCGTGTCTGGAGCACAGATCGAGTCGTAGACAGCGTCCACGCCGCCGGAGAGCATCGGTAGGCCATGCCAGCGCGGCCGCCAGGGGCGCGCATCGGTCAAAGTCGCCACGGTGTCGATGATCTCGCGTCCCGAACTCGAAGTGATGGTCTCGGCGGCCCCGAGTCGCCGCGCGGCTTCGACCTGCTGGGGATAGCGGGCAATGGCGATGATCCGCGCTTTCGGCTTCACCACCTTCACCGCCGCGATGGCCGCGAGGCCGATCGTGCCAGCTCCGTAGACGAGGACCGTCGGTTCGTCCCCATCGGGAGGGTCTTTGAGCACAGCGTGGAACGACACACAAAATGGATCTGCGAGCACCGCCTGCTCATAGGTGACGTCGGCCGGCAACCGAAACACCTGACTCTGGTGGACCGCTACCTGGGTTGCGTAGGCGCCGGGGGCATCCTTGCAGTTGCCAAGATGTAGCCCTGGGGAGAGGTCGCCCTTGTCGAAGTTTTCACAAAGTGAAAGATTCCCCGCCACGCATGCAGGGCAGACCGGCGAAATTCCCCGCGGCTCGCAGGACAGCCACGGGTTGATGACGACACGGTCCCCCGGCCGCACGCGGGTGACCCCGGGTCCGACCTCTGCCACAACCCCCGTTGATTCATGCCCGAGCACGTGGGGAAAGGAGATGATGCTGGCGATCGGGTTGTCGAAATGACCCTTTAGGAGGACCTGCTTTTGGTCACTCCCGCAGATCCCCGTGAGCGCCGGACGAAACACGACCCATCGATCGCCACGGATCTTTGCATCGGGGATCTCCTCCAAGCTCACTGGCGCAAGCTCGCTTGTGTAGGCGGCCGGCGAGACGTAACCGGCGACACGAGTGAGCGCGATCCTCGGCACGCTCATGCGAAACTGGAGCGCCTTCATCTTCCGGGTCTCCTCGGATGGCCGGCTTCGCCCCACGCGATCGGCGCCCTAGTCTCCCGCGGCTGAGACCCATAACGCAAGCGCACACTTGCGCGATCCGGGAACGTCTGGCGACTGGCACGCGAGCTTCGGCGGCATCCATCGGGTCGCAGCTCCCCCCGATGCGCACCCAGACGGGCTCCTCCAAGAGCCCCCCCGTCGAACTCGCAGACCGTGAGCCGGATCAGGCGGCGGCGCTTCGTCTTCCGAGATAGACGATGCGATCGGGGGTCGGGCGGCCACTCGTGACGAGGACGGGTCGGCGGTTTACACGTTCACCCAAGTACTGGATACAGCCCTGTGCGATAAAGCGCAGGAGATCGGAGAATTCGGCCGCGTTCTGCACCTCGATCCGAAACGTGTCCGAGGGGTCGGGATCGGCGTGGTAGGTCCACTGCGTGAAGTTGCACAGCAGGGGAGCAAGGCGGACCAGCGCAGCCCCGGCGCCACGAGGGCTGAAGCTCTCCGTCGTTTTCACGTAGTCCTTGTAAATCTGCGAGGCAAACAGCCGCTTCGCGGCCCTGACACCGACATCCACGACGGCCTCGAGCCCGCCCTCGCTCACCTCGCCGTAGGTCGTGATCTCGAGGAGCCGAGAGAGGGTGGCGATCGGGTACCAAACGCCCGGCAAGATCTTCTGTTCGAGGAGCGCGAGGTCTTCCGAGTGCAGGCGTGCCTCGAGCTGGCCACGGTCGATGAGCCCGGCACTGCAAAGGCGATGAACCGCTTCCACGGCGAGTTGGAGCACAACCCCTTTGATCGACGGCCGCGACGACATGGGCTGATTCTCCTAGACGGGCTATGTCGGTATTTCTGTGCAGAGACTTTACGAAGGTGGGAGCGGAAGCCCGGCCCGAGAAAGACTGATTTTCCGTGGAACGCCGCGAGGTTTGCGCCCTAGCTGCCGCGCTTCACGTCGGCCGCGCCGGGTCTCTGGTCTGCGGAGGCCGGGCGAGCCTCAAGGTCTCCCTCCTGCGCGATCTTCGCCTGCGATGCCGAGCCAGGACGGAAGGCGCCCCGCGCACCGGCATCAAGGCGAACGTCGCGCCGGGCCGCGAGCCTCCGCTGAAGCCGTGCAGACGTGCTGTCTGCCCGTGCGTTTGATGGGGAGGGGCCCCGGTATCCGGGTGAATGCGTGCGACCCCAGCGCGATTTTTTTGCACTGGCCCCATAGGCGACTGCGGAAGGCTCGGCCGTTTCGCCTCGAAGATCCTGCGCTGCAGGGTGCGGCTGCGCCTTCTGCTTCACGACCAGTCCCTCGGAACCAGCGGAGCTGATTTGGCCTGGCTCATGCTCGATCCGAAGCCCGGGGCGTATCCGACGGCTCCTTTGACGGGTGTACGCGACGCGCTTGTCGGAGGAAACCTACGGCGAGGGGAAGAGGCGCGACCCATTTACGGAGATTGCCAAGCTGGTAGCGCCCTCGAGCTCGGAAGTGCAGCGTCGATCCGTTGGAGCGCCCTAAGCGCTGCTCGCATTCGAGAACCACGCGAAGAAATCGTCGAGATGCGCGCGTCGCTCGGGGGGGAGCCAAGAGAAGTTCTCCTCTCGGTCCGTCACCTCCCAGTACTCGGGAGACTCCTCGCTTGCGAGCTCTGCGCGGATCGCCGAGATTCGGGCAGCGGGCTCTTCTGACATGTCCTCATAGATCTTGTACGCGCGAGTGCGGTCGCCACGCAACAAGAAGAACGTCGCGAGCCGCACCTGCGCCTTGCGTACGCCTCGCAGACTGCGCTCCTGTGCGCGCCCCTCGGCCTCCTTGTCTGTCTGCAGGAAGATCTCGAAAATCGTATCGGCCACAGAGCTCCCAAGCTCAAAGGCGCGTTCATCGAGGGTGCACAGATCGTAGGCCACCGTCTCGAGCAGAAATGGCAATTCCTCGGAGTACGAGAGCTGACCGTAGAAGCGAAGATATCGCGCAATCGAGGCGGCGCGGTCCGGGGCTTCTGCCTCGAGGGCCTGCTCGGCCAGCATCCG
>DOUU01000324.1:0-3967 GCA_003520425.1 Deltaproteobacteria bacterium | reverse complement strand
AGATCGAACAGGTCGAGCGCGCGCCGGGCCAACGCATCCGCGGCAATCCCACGAGCCCGGATCGCAATCAGGTAGTCGACATCGCGTGAGGTATTGAGCGCCTGGTTGAACACCGCGAGGAACTGTTTCAGCAGCTTGAGCTCGAGCCAGATCTTGCGCCGCGACACGCTCGCTCGCAGACGATCCGACATTGCCACGAAATCTGGATCTCGCGCGAGGGAGCCGGAGACCTCGAACCAATCGGCCGAGAGCGTCGAGCGTGCGGGCTGGAAGTCCAGAGCGATCCCCTGGAGCGCGTCCACCGCAGCCATGGCGATCGTCTTGTCGCGATTCTCGAGCGAGGTGAGCGCCACATCCGAGAGTTGTTCAATGTTCCGAACGGCCTCGGACTGGCTGTCTGAGACCGGCCCGGCCGTGGATTGGAGCACGGCGTCGAGCGTCTGGGCGCGGATCCGATCGATGACCCGCTCGGGGTTGAGGAACGCAAAGACGAATGCGAAATAGGGCAGGAGCACGAGCAGGCAAAGGGTGAGCAGACCCATCACCAGAGCGAACCCTGCATGGGGTGCCGCCGGGGCACCGGTCGCGGGCTCCACGTAGGCCCAGGCCACCCAAAGGGAGAGAATGGTGGTCGTGACGAAGAGACCCATGATCGAGAGCGTGACCGGGTCACGCACGAACATGTCCGTGATGCGGTGCGTGTAGCGGTTGGCGGCGAGCTCGACCACGATCGCAACGACCGTGATGGCGATGGCGAGCACCGCGGCCACAATCTGGGCAGCGGTGGAAAGCGTCTGGATCGCGGCGTCGTTCGGGGGGTAGAGAAGGGCCCGCCAGGCCGAGGGCAGCGGGCCCGACGCGATCAGCTGGTCGACCTCAGAGCTCAGCGCGAATAGCGCAAGGCAACCTCCCAGCAGCAGAAGTACGACAAGAGGCAGACCCCTCGACTCACGCCAGATCGAATTGCGCCGCTGGGAATTCTGTGCGATCGGCGGCACGCCTGTTTCCTCCCGCCTGCGCGCGCATTCTCGCCCGGCGGGATGCCGGCCGCCATTTTTCCACCGGGCTCAGGACGGTTGGTAGCCGAGTACCGCCTTCACCTCGAGAAACTCCTCGAATCCGAAGGCACCCCATTCGCGTCCATTGCCGGATTGCTTGTAGCCGCCGAACGGCGCGGCGAAGTCTGCCCCCGCGCCGTTGAGGTGGACATTGCCGGTGCGCAGGCGAGAGGCAACGCGACGCGCCCGATCGAGATCGCCCGAGGACACGTAGCCAGAGAGGCCGTACGGCGTATCGTTCGCGATGCGGATCGCCTCTTCCTCGTTTCGGTACGGGAGAATCGAGAGCACCGGGCCAAAGATCTCCTCGCGGGCGATGGTCATGTCGTTGCGCACGTTTCCAAAAACCGTCGGGCGAACGTAGTAGCCGCGGGTGAAACCCTCCGGCCGCCCGGGTCCTCCCGTAACGAGGGTTGCACCCTCCGCGATGCCTTTGCGGATGAGTCCTTGAATCTTCTCGAACTGGGTTGCGCTCACGACGGGGCCGATCACCGTGCCCTCCCCGAAAGGATCGCCGACCTTAACTTGCGCTGCGGTGGCCTTCGCGATCTCCAGCGCCTCGGCATGCCGACTTTCCGGGACGAGCATCCGGGTCGGTGCGTTACAGGACTGGCCGCTATTGAGAAAGCAGCCCCGGACCCCACCCGCGACAGCGGCCTGCAGGTCGGCGTCGTCGAGGATGATGTTGGCGGACTTGCCGCCGAGCTCCTGAGTNNCGTTTCACCGTAGGTGCCGCCGCCTGGGCCACGAGGACCCCGGCGCGGGTCGAGCCGGTGAAGGACACCATGTCCACCTGGGGATGCGAGGCGATGGCCGCGCCCACGGTAGCACCGTCGCCGTTCACGAGATTGAATACGCCCGCGGGAACCCCCGCTTCGTCGAAGATCTCCGCGACGATCGCGGCGTTCAGGGGGGCGATCTCGCTCGGCTTGAGCACGACGGTGCATCCAGCCGCAAACGCCGGAGCCACTTTGCACATGATCTGGTTCACGGGCCAGTTCCACGGTGTGATGAACCCGCAGACCCCCACGGGCTCGCGCACGATGAGCGTGGTTCCGCGCACCTCGCTGAATTCGTAGGCCTTCAGCACCTCTATGGTCTGGTTCAGGTGGGCGATGCCAGTCGCGGCCTGTGCGGCCTTGGACAGCCAGATCGGCGCTCCCATCTCCTCGGAGATCGTGCGCGCGATCTCCTCGTAGCGCTTCTGGTAGACGCGGATGATGTCCTGAAGAAGCGCCACGCGCTCTTCTTTCTTCGAGCGCGAGAAGGTCTCAAAGGCGGCGCGCGCCGCAGTTACTGCGCGGTCGACGTCCTTGGCGCTTCCAAGGCTGATCTTCCCGATCGGCTCCTCGGTCGCGGGGTTGATCACGTCGAGCGTGCACCTTACCGAGGGCTCGACCCATTGCCCGCCGATGTAGAACTTCAAGCACTCCATTCTGTCTGCCTCCGACCGTGCCTGGTGTGCAGGACCGATTCTTTCGGGGAACTCGCAGCCTCTTCTGAGCGGGGACTATACCTCATGTGCCTCACGCGGGGCCGCGTGCTCCGGGCGCCTGGCCGAGCGGGGCCTTGCTCCGGCGAGAAACGTCAAAAAGGGATTCCGAGCCGCCCCTGGGCGCTTGGACCTTTGCGGGGGCCGTTGGAGCATGGGAGAGTGCTGCCGAAGGGGAGACGTGGCGGGACCACGTCCGCAAAGGGTCGCGGGTTTCCGCAAGGCGAGGGTTGGGAGGATCGGGAGGGGACGTCCACATGGACTTTGCGACGGCCACCGTGCGCTATGAAGCCTGGCTCCGCCAGCACATCGATCTCGTGGCCTCCGACCTGCGTCTCAAGCACGCACGGATGCGGGAAGCTCGCTTTCCGTTCCTGCGGGCCACCTACTATCGATGGGCGCAGGTCTGGCCAGAGTTGTGCGCCGACCTTGCCGATGCACCGCGCGTCCTGGCGGTGGGGGATCTGCATGTCGAGAACTTCGGAACCTGGCGGGATGCCGAGGGAAGGCTCGCCTGGGGTGTGAACGACTTCGACGAAGTATGGCGGCTGCCCTACACGCACGACCTCGTACGCCTCGCCACGAGCGTGGCGATCGCGATCTCGGAAGCCAGACTGCGGCTCGATTTCCCGGTGGCCGCGGAGACCATTCTCGAGGGCTACAGCGCCGGGCTTGCAGAGGCGGGTGCGGGATTCGTGCTCTCCGAGCATCACGGCGCATTGCGTGACATGGCCCTCCACCGCCTCCGTGACCCGGAGCGGTTCTGGGAGAAACTGGATGCGCTCCAGCCCTACCGCGGCCGGCTGCCCAAAGGGGCGGCGAAGGCACTTGCCAAGGTTCAGCCCGAGGATGCGAGCGATGGGCGAGTCTCCCGACGGGTGGCTGGGCTCGGGAGTCTCGGGCGTCCCCGCTTTGTTTGGCTCGCGCACTGGAGAGGCGCCCGGATCGCCCGCGAGGTCAAGGCGGCGGCGCCGTCGGCTTGCTGCTTCGCGGAGCGTGGCGGAGGAACGGCCCCCATCCGTTACGACAAGATCCTCCGGGGCGCGGTCCGCAGCGCAGATCCATTCCTTGCCTGCCCGGGGCGTTGGGTGGTGCGTCGGCTCGCTCCGGACTGCACCCGCATCGATCTCGTGGACCTCCCCGACCAGCGCGACGAGCTCCGCCTGGTGCACGCCATGGGCTTCGAGACCGCGAATGTGCACCTTGGGACCGCGAAAAGGGGTGCGCTCCTTTCGGACCTGAAGCAGCGGCCGCGAGCCTGGCTGCGCCGCCGCTTATCGTCTCTTTGATCAGCCGAAGGTCCACAGCCTGGTCCTCCACCCTCTCCGAATGCAGAGAGAGGCCGAAGTCTATGAAGACCAGCTCTCCGTACCTGATTATCACGTTAGCCGTGGTCAGGTCGCCGTGCATTATGCCC
>DOUU01000475.1:5268-5480 GCA_003520425.1 Deltaproteobacteria bacterium | reverse complement strand
ACCTTCGTGGCGAGCTCGTTGCACAAAGGGGTCTCGCCGCCGACGACTTTCGGCACCGCGCGCACGTGCCAGACCTTGTTGGCGGGGTCGATGCGCTCGGGAGCGAAGGCGACACAAAAATCGACGCCGACCTGAAGCCCTGTGGCCTCCAGCATGGGCACGAACAGCTCGTGTGTCGTGCCCGGGTATGTGGTGCTGCCTAGGATCACGAG
>DOUU01000475.1:372-5229 GCA_003520425.1 Deltaproteobacteria bacterium | reverse complement strand
TTGGTGAGAGGGGTCGGCACACAGACGTTGATCACGTCCATCGCAGCGAGCACGCCGAAGTCGGTCGTGGCCGACAAGTGCCCGCTCCCCCGGTACTTGGCGACGTCGGCTGCAGGCACGTCCTCGATGTACGACTACGNNACGTCCTCGATGTACGACTGGCCAGCCGAAAGCATGCGGACCTTCTCGGCGTCGAGCTCGAATCCCGTCACGCGATAGCCGGCCTTCGCAAACTCCACCACAAGGGGCAAGCCCACATAGCCGAGGCCGACGACCCCGATGCGCGCCTCGCGGGACTCGATCCGCCCCGCCAGCTCCTGCAAGCGGCTCATGCCCTAGCTCCTTTCTCAGGTCCGACCGGCGGGGATCCCGCGGAAGTATTCCGCGAAGTAGACATATCCCGACCATAGCGTGAGTGCCGTCGCCAATCCGAGCAGTGTGAGCCCGACCCCGTGGGCTGGGAGCCCGAGCGTCGGATCCGGAAAGAGGAGCGCCCCGATGGCGACATTTTGGGCCAGCGTCTTGGCCTTCCCGAGAGGCGACGCCGACATGACGCGGCCCCCTGCNNCGCGAGCTCCCTGCCGATGATGACGACCACCATCCACGCCGCCCACGAGGGGATCCGGCCCACGGAAAGGAGGACCACCAGAGCCGCGGTGACCAGCAGCTTGTCGGCGAGGGGATCAAGGAGCTTCCCGATGCTCGTCACCTGTTGTCCCCTGCGGGCGAGCCAGCCATCGACCAGGTCGGAGACGGCGGCCACGATGAACAGCCAGGCCAGGATCTGACTCGCGACCCGGCCGTGGGCCGCTGGCAGGAGGAGCAGGACGGGCACGACGGCGACCCGCAGGACGGTAATGGTGTTGGGGAGGTTCCAGAANNCGTGACCGGAGGGCAGCCCTGCGGCAGCCGTCCCGGCACGATCATGGACGGAAGTCGCCATGGTAGTGCCGATAATAGGCCAGAACCCTTCGCACGTATTGTTGCGTCTCCGGATACGGGGGAATGCCCCCGTAACGGTCGACGCTCTCCGGGCCTGCGTTGTACGCCGCAAGGGCGTTGGTGAGATCGCCAAAGCGGTCCCACAGGTGGCGCAGATACCGGGTGCCGCCATCCACATTCTCATCGACTCGCAGGGGATCGACGCCGAGCATGTCCGCCGTCTCGGGCATGAGCTGCATGAGNNTCCGTGGCAATCACCGCCTTGACGAGTGCCGGGGGCAGACCGTGGTGGGCGGCGGTGTGCGCGATCAGGCGATCAAAATCGCTCGCCGCTACCGCCGGCGGACGCGCAAATGAGATGAGCCCGAAACCTCGCCTCGGGCGGTTGAAGTCGCTTAGGGCGACAAGCCTGTAACGAGAGTCGGTGGGGGTATCGGTGAAGTGGACGACCCCCCGGGCGTCGACATAACGGTAGAGGTCCCCCGCACTGGCCACCGGGGCGGTGACGAGGAGGCTACAGGTGAGCAGCGCGCAATAGGCAGCTCTCGCCAAAGCCATACGACCCACCATCGGTTGGCGGCAGGGGGGGCCGCCGGTAGACTCGCCATTGTTGACCCTTACGCTTTATCGGAACCCTCCCAGCAACGATTGAGGCCACTGGGCGAAGCGCCCCACCGCTGGAATGGTCCCGAAACCCCCAGGGGGTCCAGTGTCCGACCGCCGCGACTTCGACTTCCTCGTGATCGGAAGCGGGATCGCCGGTCTGTTCTTCGCACTCCGTGTCGCAGATCACAGTCGCGTGGGTCTCGTGACCAAGAAGCGGGCTGCGGACTCGGCCACCAATTGGGCCCAAGGCGGGATCGCAGCGGTCTCCTCACGGGAGGACTCCCTCGAAGATCATGTGCGGGACACCCTCGTCGCGGGCGCGGGCCTGTGTCACGAGGAGGTGGTGCGGTTCGTCGTCTCCAGGGGCCCGGCGATGATTGAAGCCCTGCTGAAGCTCGGGATCGAGTTCGACCGAGAGGCGGCGCCACCGGGCCAGGGCCATGGGTTTGACCTTGGGCGGGAGGGCGGCCACACGCGCCGGCGCATCCTGCACCACCGGGATGCCACGGGGCGCGAAATCGAGCGCGTGCTTCTCGCCCGAGCATCGTCTCACCCGAACATCACGCTGTTCGAGAACCACGCCGCGGTGGACCTGCTGACCTCGGCGAAGGCCGGCCTTCCCGGCGGCAACCGCGCCCTCGGCGCCTACGTGCTCGACGCCGGCACGGGGCAGGTGGAGCGCTTCCAAGCCCGAATCACCCTCCTCGCGACAGGCGGTGCGGGCAAGGTCTACCTCTACACCACGAACCCAGACATCGCCTCGGGCGATGGCATGGCGATGGCGTACAGAGCGGGTGCGACCCTCGCCAACATGGAGTTCATGCAGTTCCACCCCACCTGCCTCTGGCATCCGCAGGCGAAATCCTTCCTCATCAGCGAGGCCGTGCGTGGCGAGGGGGGGGTCCTGCGCACCCAGCGCGGCGATGCCTTCATGACGCGCTATCACGCGATGGCCGACCTCGCTCCGCGGGATATCGTGGCCCGAGCGATCGACAGTGAGCTCAAGCGATCCGGCGATGAGTGGGTCCTTCTCGACATCACGCACCGCGACCCGGCCTGGGTTCGTGAGCGCTTCCCCACGATCTACGAGCGCTGTCGCTCGTTCGGAATCGACATCACGCGAGAGCCCATCCCCGTGGTACCGGCTGCGCACTACTGCTGCGGCGGAGTGCGCACGGATCTTCAAGGCGAGAGCGACATCCCGAACCTCTTCGCGGCGGGCGAGGTCGCAAACACGGGGCTCCACGGCGCCAATCGCCTCGCTTCGAACTCGCTGCTCGAGGGCGTGGTCTTCGCGGATGCGGCGGCCACCGAGTCTTTGCGCAGGCTCCCGCACCTGCCCGAGCGCGAGGTCGACGCTCCGCCGTGGAAGCTGCTCGGCGCGACTCCAAGCGACGAGGCCGTCGTCATCACGCAAAACTGGGACGAGATTCGGCGTCTCATGTGGAACTACGTGGGCATCGTGCGCACCAACAGGCGGCTCGCCCGAGCGCGCCGGCGCATCACGCTGCTGCAGGAGGAGATCACCGAGTATTACTGGAACTTTCGCCTGACCTCCGACCTCGTGGAGCTGCGCAATCTTTCCACCATCGCAGAGCTCGTGGTCGAGGCGGCGACCGCCCGCCGGGAGAGCCGGGGTCTTCACTACACCCTTGACTACCCCGAGCTCGACGACGCCCACTTCCTGAGGGATACGCTCCTGCGCAAGGCGGGCCCGGCCGCACCCGCTTGACTCTGGCGGCGGCGCGGGGTTCTCTGGAGTGGTGCGCGCCCACGCCCACGCCTGGCGGACGGCTGCCCTCGGCCTCGCGACCAGTTGCCTCCTGGTCGCTCTGGCGGGCTGCGCGCCCGGCATCGACCCGATCCCGAAGGAACGGGCTGCGACCCAAGAGGAGACCGCACGCTTTGTGCGCCTCCGCGTGGAGGAGGCCCGGGCCTTTCGACTGCAGGGTCGTTTGGATGCGGCCGAGCGAACTCTAAGGGGCGCACTGGCGGTTGCGCCCGACGATCCCGAAGCCCTGCGCCTTCTCGCACGCGTGCTCGGCGAATCGGGCCGCGAAGATCAAGCGCGCGCGCTGCGGGCGCGCGCCGATCGTGTGGATCCCCCTCCCCCGCCGCCCCCGGATGAACCCCTCGAGGTCCCAAGCGAAGGGCTCCTCGTGGTCCTGCTCCCCCCCGAGCCCGAGGATTCCATCACGCTCGGCCTCGCCGACGAGTGGCCCGACCGGCACGCTCCGGATGTGCTGGTTGCAAGGCTGCGCAAGCGGCTGCCCCATGCCGCCGTGACCGAGCTTTCGCCCGCGACGGTCGCCGAGGCTCGAGCTTGGCTCCACAATCGCACGCCGCGCGCCGTACTCTCCCTGCGCGTCGACCGTGCGAGCTGCGGGGATTCGGCCAAAGACGGCCCCTTCGCCCTGGCGGCGATGACCGTGTCGGCGGGCACGCCCGAGCGCCTTTCCGTGCCGCCCCGCTCCTTGCGCGTGGTGGACGGCGACCCGCCGGCGGGGCGAAGCTGCGTGGACAGGGCACTCGCCCGCGTACTCGAGGGGGTCTTTGCGGATCCGGACGTGCGGGCCACCCTCGCCGCCGGAAGCGAGCCTGCGACCGCCGCCCTATGGCCTTCGCCGGAGATCCGCGCGCTCTTCCCCGGCCTCGGGCACCGGCTCGCGAGCGAGATCGATCGCGGCCGGGCCCGTCTTGCCGTCGGTCGCATAAGCGACGCGGAGGAGTCGTTCCGCCGTGCCGAGGCGATCGATCCGGACGACAAGGACGTGCGGGCCTACGTCGAGGAGGCGCGGGCGACTCTCGCTCTGGCGCGTGAGCTCGAGCCCACCCTCCCGGTCTCCCGCGTGGCGGCCGTGGGCGGGGATCTGATCGAGGTGGAGCTTTCCCCCGCGCAGCGGGCAGCCACCGAGCAGATGCTGGCCGAAGAGCGGGCGCGCCGGGACGCCCTCCTGGCCGCCCTCTCCCTCGTGGGCGGGGAGGGCAATGAGCTCTCCCCGGCGATCGAGTCCGCGCTGCGGCCCGCCGAGCTCGAGAGTCAGGACGCCCCGGGTCCCCGGCTCGCCGCCGAGCAGGCGCACGGACCCGTCGCAAAGCGGGTTCTCTTCGCGCCGGACGGCCGGACCCTGGCCGTCTTCTACGTCCCGGCGGCGGGCGGCTCCCCGGTCTTGCGCGAGGACAGCGAGGATGGAGCACCGGACCGCTGGACGGCCTATGCGGGCCGGCGCCGCAGCGAGGTGTGGGAGGACCGGGAGCACGCCGGCGTCCCCACCGCCCATTTCGTGCTCGGTCCGGACGGAGCCGTCT
>DOUU01000475.1:0-297 GCA_003520425.1 Deltaproteobacteria bacterium | reverse complement strand
TCAACGGCGACGGCAAGATCGACGTGCGAAGCTTCTTCGAGAAGGGAAAGCTCGTGCGCCGCGAAATCACGGACCCCGAGCTCCTGCAGAGCGTCCCGACCCTCGAAGGCGGCCCCGCGCGTTAGTCAGCGTTTCTCGGGCTTCTTGGCTGGGCTCGGCCCCGGGTAAGCCTCCGGGACGGAGAGAACACCGCGCTCAACGAGCGAAGAGAGCGCCGTGTAGATCTCGCCGTCACCCACCGGGATCACATCGCAGATCCGCCCGATCGAAGTCCCGGCCGCAGCGAGGTCGAAGACC
>DOUU01000262.1 GCA_003520425.1 Deltaproteobacteria bacterium | reverse complement strand
GGCTCCCGCAAGGATGCCGACCGCAGGCGAGCCGGTGGCGACTGCGGCCACGAACGCGGCAAAGGCACCGCAGAGCATCATGCCCTCGACGCCGATGTTGAGGACCCCGGCCCGCTCGACGAGGAGCTCCCCCAACGCCGCAAGCAGGAGCGGCGCGGCAAGACGAAGCGCCGAGTCGACGAGCGCCTCCACGCTAGGGTGCTCCTTCGGCGGGAGCCCCGGGCAAGGGCGGCGCCCTTCGGCCTTTCAGGGGGATGGCCACGAAAATCAAGATCACGAGCCCTTGCACGATCTGGGTCACCACCGACGGAACTCCGGCCGTGCGCTGCATCGCCCCGGCGCCGGCCTCGAGGGCCCCGAAGAAGAGCGCAGCCGGAACCGCGGCGAGCGGACTGAGGCGCGCGAGCAGCGCCACGGCGATGGCCGTGTAGCCATAGCCGGGCGAGAGCCCCTCGTAGAGGCGCTCGGTCACGCCTGCCACCTCGAAGGCACCGGCGAGCCCGGCCAGGGCTCCAGCGATGGAAATCGACACCAGCGCATGTCGCTCGGGCGAGATTCCGGCGAAACGGGCGGCCCGCGGTGAGAGGCCTACCGCGCGCAAGCGGAAGCCAAGCGCGGTGTGAAAAATCAGCAGCTGGACCGCGAAGGCCAGTGCGACGGCGATTGCGACCCCAAGGTGCACACGGCCAAAGGCTGGGAGCAGGGCCGCGGCCGGAAGCGCATCGCTTTGAGGGTAGGCACGGGATGCCTCCTGAAGCGGGCCGTGCACCGCGAGTGAAACCGCCTGGATCGCGACGAAGTTGAGCAGAATGGTCGAGATCACTTCGGACACGCCGCGCACCGCCCGAAGTGCCCCCGCCATCGCAGCAAGCAGCGCCCCGCCTGCGGCGCCGGCGAGGCTCATCAAGGGCGCAAGGACGGCAGCGGGGGCGCCGGGCAACAGGCGTGTCGCTACGGCAGTCGCGGCGAGCGCACCCGCGTAGAGCTGGCCCTCGGCGCCGATATTCCAGAGCGCCCCGCGAAAGGCGATCGAAACCGCAAGGCCGGTGAAGACGAGCNNGGCCCTCGGCGCCGATATTCCAGACCCCGCAGCGAAACGAGAGCGCGACGGCGAGCCCTGTGAACAAGAGCGGCGAGGCCTTGAGCAGCGTGGCGGTCCAGGCGCCGCTGCTGCCGAAGGCGCCCGCTGCAAGCGCCAAAAGGGCCGGGAGCGGCGCATAGCCAAGCAGGAGGAGCAGGAGCGCGAGCATGCCAAGCGCAAACAGAACGGAAAGCAAAGACCACAGCGCGGCCGAAGCCGCTGCGCGCGGGGTCACGCCACTGCGCTCTTGGCCGCGCCCGAGAGGAGGATCGCACCCAGCACCGCGCGGTCTGCGTCGCGGGGCACGGAGACGATGCGGCCCTCGACCAGGGCCACCACACGGTCGGCAAGAANNGAGGAGCTCATCGAGCTCTGTGGAGACGAGGAGCACGGCGCCGCCCTCGGAGCGGAGGGCGAGGAGTTGTTCGTTCACAAAGCGCGCGGAGCCGACGTCGAGCCCACGTGTGGGATTCACGGCCACGAGCACCCGGGGCCGCGAATCGAGCTCACGGGCCACGGCCACCTTCTGGGCGTTGCCCCCGGAGAGCGTCGCGATGTCGAGATCCGGGTCGGCGGGTTCGATGCCGAACCGCTGCATCACGCCTCGTGCGTACTGGCGTGCGACTTCAAGCTCGAGCAGGCCCCCCCGGAAGAAGCGGCGATCGTCATACGAGCTCTTCAAGATGAGGTTTTCGGCGATCGTAAAGCCGGCGACGAGGCCGCCCCGCTCGCGTTCTCCGGACAGATGGGAAACGCCGGCCGCACGCAGACTCCGCACACCCGGCCGGACCGGCCGCCCCGCCACCTCGATCCGACCCGCGGTCATCGGACGCACGCCGGCCAGCACCTCTTCCAGCTCGCGCTGGCCGTTGCCGTCAATCCCGGCCACGCCGACGATCTCCCCGGCTTTGACCGCGAGGCTCACCCCCTTGAGCCGGCTCGCCTCGCGCAGCCCCGGTGCCTCGAGCTCCTCTAGTGCGAAAGCCGCTGCAGCCTTCTCCGCCCGCGCCGCCGGAAGGCGCACGAGCCCGGGGAGGTCTCGCCCGAGCATGAGACTTCCGAGCTCGCGTGCGTCGGCTTCGCGTGCGCCTTTTACCGCCACGAGAACACCGCGCCGAAGCACTGCGACCCGGTCCGCCAGTCCTTCGATTTCTTCCAGCTT
The DNA here is from genome assembly GCA_003520425.1 of Deltaproteobacteria bacterium. GTDB lineage: Bacteria > Myxococcota_A > UBA9160 > UBA9160 > UBA9160 > UBA9160. Next base: position 9,728 of record DOUU01000262.1, on the reverse strand, counting down.
GTGCGAGATGAAGACGATGGCGCTCCCCGCATCTCGCAACCTGCGCAAGCCGGGAAAGAGGGCTTGCGTCTCAGCTGGGGTGAGCGCCGCCGTCGGCTCGTCGAGCACGATCACCCGGGCGCCGCGGTCGAGCGTGCGCAGGATCTCCGCACGCTGACGCTGGCCCACCGAAAGCTCGGCGACGGGCACGTCGAGGGGCACGTCGAGGGCGTACTGCTCTGCAAGGCGCCCTACCCGCGCGCGAACCTTCGCTCGTCGGAACAGAGCGCCTCCGCCCAGAGCGCCCAAGGCAATATTCTCGGGCACCGTCATGGCGGGGACCATCGTGGAGTGCTGATGCACCATACCCACTCCGGCGCGCAGGGCAGCGGCGGGGGAATAGCTCGCAAGGTCGACTTCGCGCCCGCAGATCTCGAGGCGGCCCGCGTCCGGCCGCACCAGTCCGACGAGCACATGCATGAGCGTCGATTTCCCGGCGCCGTTTTCACCGAGGAGCGCGAGGATCTCGCCCGGGTGGATCTCGAGGGAGACGCGAACGAGCGCGGGGCGCTGCAGCCCGAAGGATTTCGAGATCGCAGCGAACCGGACGGCGGGGGCCACGGCCGCGTCGGGACGCAGACCGCCGCCGCCTGCGCCTGCCGTCAGAAGTCGCCTCGCGGAACGACGAGGGAACCGGCGCGGATCTCTTCTTCGAGTTCGCCGAGCTCCACGCGAGCCGACTCCGGGATTTTCGAGAGCAGAGCCGGATTCAAGACAAAGCTCACGGTTCCGTCGTTCATGCCAAGGCGCAGCGGCTCCGCACGGAATGTCTTATCCCGCACGCGGCGTGCGACGAGCACGAAGGCCGAGGGGACGTCGAGCACCGCGGAGGCGATCACGACGTCCGGCGCCATGTCGTTCTGGTTCTTGTTCGTTCCGAACGCGTAGACGGCAGCGCCGGTTCCGGCGCGCTCGGAGACAGCCTGGAAGACCCCCCGCCCGGCGTCGTTCGCCTGATGGATCAGAAAGTCCGCCCCCGCATCGAGGAGTGCGAGGGCCGCCTCGTGAGCGGCGCCGCTGTCCTGAAAGCTGCCTGTGAAGACCTCGCGCACGGAAATGGCGGGCATCGCGTACTCGGCACCGGCACGGAAGGCCAAGAACGTGCTGCGGATCGACGGAATGTCGATGCCTCCGATCATCCCGACGACCTTGCTCGCACTCATGCGCCCTGCAAGTACGCCACACAAATAGGTGGCCTGTTCGAGCTCGAACACCATCGGAGCGACGTTTGGGCGAACCGTGTTGCCCGAGGTCGTGATGAAGACCGTGTCGGGGTATTGGGCCGCGACCCGAGCGGCCGCCTGCTGGTACTCGAAGCCATGACCGAAGATGAGCTGGTAGCCTCGGCTTGCGTAGTCGCGAAATCCCTCCTCGAACTGCCCCGGCGTCTTCGTCTCCTCGTTGTTCACTTCCGCTCCGAGCTCATCGCGAATGCGCAGCAGCCCCTCATACGCTGCTTGGTTCCAGCCACCGTCGGCAACCGAGCCGGGCGTGAGCAGAGCGACTCGAAAGGGCGGCGGTCCCTTCGGCTGCGAGCGGCCGCAGGCGAAGGCCATGGGGAAGAGGAGCAGTACGCACAGAGCGGCGGGACGCTTGTTCATCGGCGCCCGAGTATGGGACGCTTCGCTCCGGCGTCAACGAAGGTGCCGCCCGCGCCGCCTCAAGCGCCGTCGCAGCGCATCCGAAATGAGGATCGATGGCGGACTCTGCTGCGTTCGACCGCGCCTGCAAGCTCCTGGAGCAGCACACCGCCTTCTCGGAACTCGAAGCGCGGGGCACGGTGCGCCTCGCCCTCAAGGCCGCGGGCCAGAACGCCAAGACGGTGGGCAAGACCGAGATGATGATCGCGGTGCGAAGCGCCCTTGAGTCCGAGCTCCTAGCGCGCAGCGTGGCCGATGCGGGCGTTGTATGTCGCAAGATCCTCGATGGCCTGGCGGCCCTCGACTCGAACGAGCAAAGCCCTTACGAGATCTTCTCGCGTCTGGGCTAGAGCGGGGGGAGGGGCCGGGGCCTGTGAGGGCTCAGCGCGCCTGTCGGATGGCCAGGTTGCCGTGCATCCCGCTGTCGGGATGCACCGTGTACTCCACCGTCTCGCTAAAAACCTTGACCGGCACCCAGGCGGCCACCTCGGAGAGGTGCGGCATCCCGGTCGTCATCGCACCCGTGGGATCGATCACCCACGGATCGTCGGGGTTTTCGAACCACAAGGTCACCATGTGGTGCTGACCGTCGGAGGGGCGCATCACGATGGCCCGGTAGACCTCGTCCGACCGGAAACCTGCGTCGAGGAGGAAGCGGTAGGGGAGAAGCTCGAGGCCGTTGCAGCTCGCCCCATTGTTCGCAAGCGTCTCCTCGAGCGTCGCCCAGTGGGAGATCGGCCCGTTGGGAATGTAGTGGTGCCGAGCCTCGCCCTGGATCCAGGCCGCGACTTCTCGCGCCAGCTCGCGTTTGCGCTCGGCACGGAAGGCGAAGTACTCCGCCCGCAGGTCTCCGTGCGTCCCGCCAGGACCGATCGTGGCGCCAAAGCCTTCGGAGACGCGTGACCCCATCGATCCTTCAGCCGGGCGCAGCATCTCGGTATCCGCAAGCGCGCGCTCTCGGGCCTGCCAACCCCGGATCGTGGGGGTCCAGATGTCGTTGGGCTCGGGCGCGTCGAAGAATCGGTAGTGCACCGCTGTGGCGGCGCTCTGCCCGGTCGCCGCGCAGCCGCAGCCGAGAACGACCGAGGTGAGCGCGAAGACACGCAAAAACGGCAGGGAGCGGGTTGCAGCGAAGCGCACCATCTCCCGAGAAGGGTCGGCGCCTGCGGGGCACCACTTGAGCGCGAAGCTAGCGTCTTAGAAGAGGATTTCGTCTCTGGGCGAGATTCCCGAGCGAGCGCGGGCAGGCCCGGCTCGCTTCTGCCGGTCCGTGCGTAGGAAGCAGACCGGCAGCCCCTCGCCCTCGGCAGGCACCTGCACCGTTTAGGCGGGGAGGTTGAACATCCGGCCAAGCACAAACAGGATGACCGTGAAGCCCACGATCGCGGGGATCCCCAGCAGAACGTAGATGTACGCGATCGCATCGAGCTTGCCGCGTGCCATGGCGCCTCCGAGGACGGTGGGTCCGTGTGCGTGCCGCGCGCAACCTAGCGAGCCAGCGGATTGCAGTCGAGTCTCTGTGCGCTGCGGCCTTCTAGGGTGCCACGCTGACGCGCGCACCTTCCCGGGCCGGCGGGGCTCCGACCACGAGCTTCTCCTCGCCCGCCAGTCCTTGGGTGATCCGCACGCGATCGCCGACCATGCCCGCCGTCTCCACCTCGCAGCGCCGGGCGCGGCCTCCCTGCACCACCCACACGTAGCTGCGACCATCGTTGTCGCGCCGCAGGGCCGTCGCCGGCACGAGGATCGCCTTGCGGTTCGCGCTGCCCGCGGCCGGCAGGTCGGGGAGGAACGCCACCCGAGCGCTCATATCGGGCAGGAGCCTGCCGTCGGGCTCCAGCACCCGGACTTCCACCTTGAGCGTGCCCTTCTGGCGGTCGACCTGCGGGTAGAGCTTTACGACCTCGGCCGCATAGTGGGCATTGGGGTCTGCGTCGGGAGTCACCTGGGCGCGCTGGCGCAGGTGAACCAGGGACAGGTCGCTCTCGTTGACGTCCACCTCCGCCCGCAGATCGTGGAGATTCGCAAGGCGCACGAGATCGCCCGATCCCGCAAAGCCTCCGGGTACCGCGATCTCGCCTGCCTCCTTGAGTTTGGCGAGCACAACGCCATCGGTCGGCGCACGCAAGATCGTGTACTCGAGGTTCACCTCCGCCTGCTCGAGCGCCGCCTCGAGCGAGGCCATCTCACTCTGGCGGCTCACGAACTTGGAGAAGCCGCGCGCGTGGGAGACCTCCAGGCGCGTCCGCCTCCGACCCACGGCTCGCTGGCGGCGCCACGGGCTGGGCATCCCGCCGCAAGGGGTGCTCCACACTCGGCGCAAAAGCGCCGTCCCGCTCGATTCGTGTGGGCGCACGTAGGACAAGAAAGGGGCGAGCCAGGGTCCACGAGGCAAGTTTACAGGAACCACCGAAAGTCGTTCCGGCCGGCTCGCCGAAGCAACCGTTCGCCGTCGCGAGCTGGACCAGACAGATGGCTCCGGAGCCACTCCTCGCCCATCACCACCCGTCAGGGACAGCGTCGAGTTTCACAGTCCATTCTCGCGCCGGATACACGCGCGCGAGTTGGACGTGGGAGACGTGGCATCGAGCGTGCGCCGATGAACCTGAGACCATCGAGTCGAGCGATGAAATTCTAGTCCTTTCTCCCACCTCTCCTCGGTGAGACTCCGTGCACGGAAGCCTCCTAGGGTCGGTAGAGAAGCTTACCTTCAGAATCCTTTGAAGGCGTCGCCGCATTTCGCATTTCAAAACTCGGCGGCGTGGGTGCCGGCGGAGGCGGCTCGTGCCCCGTGAGGAGCAACGTTTGGACCCGCCCCCATTCCTTGTCGCGTGCGAGCCACGCAGCGTATCCTTCCGGATCATACGGTTTCGGATGGCGCGCCAGGTAGCTGGGGCTCGTCTCCGACTCCCCTTGCTTGGGCCCTTCTGGACCGTATCGCAAGTAACGACGAGCGATATATCGTGCCTTATTTCGAACTACAGGATCTTCCTTGTCGTTCTCAAGTCTTAGAATCGCAGGCAACATTTCCGCATCCCAGAAGAATCCATTCGCCGCCACGGCAACCCTCCGAAGTTCGCGCGCCGGATTCTCCAAGAACGGGCGGTAGATCCGCAGAGCTGTAGCGCGATCCACTGTCTGGTCTATAAAGATTCGCAAATAAAGTGCTCGCTCGAAAGGTGACCTTGTCTCGTCTGCGACCGTGTTCTCTGCAATCGCTACTGCGTCTCCGGCGTGAAGTGTCCTAAAGACATGGGCCCATGCTCCACCCGCTGCCTCCTCTCGCTGGGAATCAATCGAGGCAAATTCGCTGGCCTTCTCGCGGAGAAGATCGAGTGACGCAGAAGAAGTATTCTCCCCTAACCCCATCAGGGCATATTGATCCAAGTACGGATTGCCCCACGAGAATACCTCCCGCGCGAATTGCACACCCTCATCTCCCCCAACCTTGACCGCGCCGATCACCGCAGAACCCGCACGCAGATCCTCATGTCGGGCCTCAGTACGCAACGCCGTGAACGCGAAGTAGCCTCCATTTGCGGCGAGTTTCTCAACCTCATTCGGACTCAGGCGGTCCTCTGCCGCCGCAGCCGACGACACGACACCAAGGAGCGCGAGAAACGTGCCACAAATGTGAACTACGATTCTCATGGCCTACCTCGTAAATCTAACGGATTGCGGTTGTCCACTGAACGCATTGCAGGAGTAGCCGTTCAAGGCCATACCACATAGGTTTACGATGGAGTCCGCCGAGTATTTGTTGAAGTTGCAGTCCTCAACATCCGCAGTTCCTAGATTGAGCGTACGGTAGTAGGTGTTGAGCAGACTCGGGCTGTTGGCGTTGGGAATGCAGGAAGGAGTCTGGCGTCTACGCGGCAGGCCGGAGCGTGCCGCTCATCAGGCATCATTATACCAAATCGAAAACGAGAGCAAAAGCTGGAAAAGATCGGGCCGAATCCCGATAGTGGTCTTCAGGACAAGCACGAAGGGCATACACATGGCCTCGCTCGCCCGTATCCAGCCCGCATCGCCCACTCAGCTCCTCATGCGGATCTTGGATCAGCCCGGGCTAGTGGCCGCGGTGCGCGAGCTTCCTGCACCGGTGCTCGGTGCACTGATCGACCGTGTCGGTCTCGAAGATGCTGGCGAGCTCGTGGCACTGGCCAGCAGCGAGCAGCTGGAGGGGCTGTTCGACCAGGACCTTTGGCGCGCCGAGGCCCCCGGCGAAGACGAACAGTTCCGCCCCGAGCGCTTTGCGCTCTGGCTCGAGATCATGTTCGAGGGCGGCGAACGGTTCCTAATCGAACGGTTGTGTGCGTTGCCACGCGACCTGGTTACGCTCGCGGTGCACCGCTTGGTGCTGGTGGTAGACATGGATTCGCTATGGCGGAGCGTCACCGAACCGAGCGAAGAACTCCAACGCCTCGAACGGGCGCTGGACGCACCGCTGTTCGAAGAGTGGGAAGAGTTTCGCCTGCTGGCACGCGATCCGATGCATTGGGATGCCGTCTGGGCAGCACTGCTCGCGCTCGACCGCGACCATCACGACGTGCTGCGCGAGATCCTGGAGAAATGCTGCGCACTCAGCACCGAGTACGTCGGAGAGCGAGGTGGATTGTATGAGGTGCTGACATCGGAACAGATGCTGGAGAGCGACGTGGCGGGCGAGCGCGAGGATCGGCGGGCCACCCAGGGCTTCATCGCGCCGGCGGATGCACGCGGCTTTCTCGAGCTGGCGCGCCGCGGCGAGCAACTCGAGAGACGTGACCCCATCACAAAGGCCTACTTTCGTGCGCGCGCGAGCGCGAAGCCCGTGCGGTCTGCCGAGAGCGCGCCCCACGCGAGGGGCAGGTCCCCGGCCGACGTGAGCAGGCTCCTGCGGCTGCTTGAAGACGCGGGCGTAGTTGGGCCGACGCGTCCGCAGGAGTTGACTGCACTCCCGGCCGGGCCCGCGGCTGCGAAGGAGCGCAGTGGGCGCGCGCGGGTCGAGCGCTCGTCGCTAGCGGCGGCGGAACGGACGGTGCTGCTCTTGCAGGCACTCGTCGAGCTGAGACCGCAGAAGCCTCTGCTCTTCTCCCAGCGCATCGAAGAGCTTCACTACCTCGCCAACGTGTTGATCGCCGGCAGCAGTGGACGCCGCCCTCGTCCTGTCGAAGCGCTCGAACAGGCGATTGCCGTGTGCAATGCTGGCCTCGAACGCGCACTTGGCGCAGACAGAGCGCTCGCACGCGCAATCGAGTTACTGGAAGCGACCCCCGCCGACCAACTGTTTCGCCGCGGATATAACGACAGCCGAGGGTTTCGAGCTGCCGGCCTGGGGCGGCCAGCGCGTGGTGGCGCCTGACGATTCTGCCCGCCGCGCGTGGCTCACGGGTGCGCCGGGCGTGCCCGGGTCCCGGTACCCAACGGACTCGGGCCACGGCGTTGTCCTCGCACATCCGTCCTGCGACGATCAGAAGCGGAATCTCCTGGCTGCCTACCCACACCTTGAACGTTGCTGTGGACGCAACAACACGTACGGAGAGCGGCTCGCCGTTGCATTTGACGAAAAGGGCTCACCGCGCGATCTGGATAGGTCGCGGCAGATCACGCGCTGGGCTGATCACTAGGCAGGAGGTGCAGCTTGTCCGCAAAACTCACGGGGAAGGTTGAACCAGGGGGTAAGAGATGATCACAGAAATCGTTGCCACTCTGTGCTCGGGTCTGTTCGCTGGCGCTGCGGCCTATGTGACGGTCGCGGAAGCGCCGGCTTTGCAGAGTTGTGGAACGGAGCTGGCTGCCAAAGCGTTCCCTCCCACCTACCGGAGAGCGGCGGCCATGCAGGCCCCCCTTGCCCTTCTAGGCTGCGTTGCCGGTCTGGCCGCTTGGTGGTCCAGGGGGCATCTCGCGACTCTCGCAGCCGCCCTGCTCTTGGGGTCCGTGCTTCCTTACACTGGGTTCATCATCATGGGCGTCAACAACCGTCTCCTTGCCCCCGATCTCGACGTCAGCTCGCCCCAGGCAGGTCAGCTCCTGTCCCAGTGGGCGCGCCTCCACAGCGTGCGAACTCTGCTCGCTACGGCGGCGTTTCTGCTATTCACGATCCGGCTCGCCACTGGCTAGAGTTTCAAGATCAAGGTCTGCGCGCTCACCAAGGGACGATGGCGCGCAGCGCTCACGCGCGGGTTCGCCAGTTGCATTTGAAGAGCGGCGAAACGATCTTGCGAGCTTAAAGAAGACAGCGAGCGAGTACGCAGGGGAAGCAGTCAAACTCGCTCAGCGCTTCGAAGCGCCCAGCGACTTTGAAGAGGTGCTGACATCTGCTGACCAATTTACCGCTCCGTTCGGTCACCAAGCTTGGCGGCAGAAGCTCCGCGGTTTCCTGCTGACCTACGCTCCCTCCTCAATCACGCCATAGGATCGAAGCCCCTCGGGGACACGAACGCGTTCCACGCCTTTGCGTGGCACAAGTACCCTGCGCTCACAAGAAGCGGATATGCTGAGGAGAATACCCGCGAGGAATTCGAGCCGTGGAGATGTCCAGCCATTTCCGAGCGATGGCCCGCAACAACGCGTGGTCCAACGACCGACTCCTGAGGGCCTGCGGAGCGCTCACTCAGGAGGAGTTCGAGGCGAGGCGTGTCGGCTTCTTCCCGTCGCTCCAGCGCACTCTCAATCACATTCTCGTCGTTGACCAGTACTACCTCGATGGGCTTGAAGAGGGTGGCCGCGGGCTCGCGGTCCTGGAGAACGAGGTTCCGTTCCCTAGGCTCGCGGACCTCGCGCTGGCGCAAAGAGCCACCGATGCACGCCTCATCCAATACTGCGATGCGCTAAACGCGAATCGACTTGAACAAGTGATTGCCATCGATCGTGGAGAGCACGGCGTAACCCAGGAGGTCGTGCACGCGGTGCTCTCTCACCTCTTCCTGCACCAGATCCATCACCGGGGCCAGGCGCATGCCATGCTCTCGGGAACCGGCGTCGAGCCCCCACCGCTCGACGAGTTCTTCCTCGCATGGGACGCTCCGCGCAGAGAGGAGGAGATTCGGCGACTTGGCCTCTAGGCCTTGGCGGACCGGAGGATCCGCCGTCGGGGCGCGCCCGTTCCCTACCCATTCACCGCTCCGATGAACTGCTCTCGCCTTGGAGTCGCAGTAGCGGGATCTCAAGTGGGCCGCCACGCAGGCCGATAGACGGGCACCGGTCTCGTGCGATGGGAGAGCTCGGGGAGTCGCGATGGCCATCGAAGTGGGCGACCGCGCGCCGCAGTTCAGCGCTTGCACGAGTGACGGCAAAACCGTCTCGCTTGCCGACTATCGCGGCAGGTACCTGGTCCTCTACTTCTATCCGAAGGCCTTTACGCCCGGCTGCACCAAGGAGGCGCGCCGGTTCCGTGACAACCACGTGGAGATCCGTGAGCTCGGCGCCGAAATTGTAGCGGTCAGCATCGACGATCCCACGGTCCAGTGCGAGTTCGCCGAGCGCCACCAGGTCGCCTTTCCTCTGATCGGCGACAGCAACCGGGCGATCAGCACAGCTTACGAGGTGCTGCGACGCTTTCTCCCTTTCACTAAGCGGGTGACCTTTGTGATCGATCCCGAGGGCAAGGTAGTGGCACGTTTCGAGCACGAGCTGCAAGTGAACAAGCACTTGGACAACGTGCTGCGCTTTCTGCGGGAAGCAAAGACTAGGGCTGAGCCGAGCGTTTCTCGCCTCTAGGGCCGCTGCGAACCCTGATGCTCAGCGACCAAGAGAGGAGCCCTCGGGGTCGGATTGACCGCGGGTCCGATCGGGCACCTCTCTCGCAGCATTTGTCGGCCAATGCCTAGCCTTCGCACAGTCGGAGGAACACCTCGGTTTTCGAGTAGGGCGTCTCGGCCCTGAGGTCGCACGACGTTGGTTTCGAGGTGCTTTCCGCGCTTTCGTCGCCGCGTACCGCGTTACAAAGGGCGAAAGCGAGCACAAACGGAAGCACCCATCTGTGAGAGGAGCAGGCCTAGCACATGGCCGCCCTTCGAATCGGGCGCGGTAGCGACGGGAACTGATCACTTCGTCTTCTGTGGGAGC
>DOUU01000152.1:215-5619 GCA_003520425.1 Deltaproteobacteria bacterium | reverse complement strand
GCGGATCCCGCCCGGCGTGGCCGACGGCGGGCGCATCCGGATCCCCGGCAAAGGCGGCGAGGGGAGCGGCGGCGCTCCCCCGGGCGACCTCCACGCCACGATCCGCATCCGCCCGGACCCGGTCTTTCGCCTGGACGGGCGCGACCTCCACATCGAGCTCCCGATCACCGTGCGCGAGGCGGTGCTCGGGGCGAAGGTCGAGGTTCCGACCCTCGAAGGACGCGCCACGCTGCAGGTGCCTCCGGGCACCGACAGCGGAAAGCGCCTTCGCCTGCGCGGGAAAGGAATGCCGAACCCTGCAGGGGGTCCGCCCGGCGACCTGTACGTCGGGATCCAGATCCAGGTGCCGAGGGGACTCGACGACGACGCCAAGTCGAAGCTCGAGGCGCTCGCCAAGTTCGACCCGCCGAATCCCCGCAAGGGGCTCTTCCCGTGAGCTCGCGGCCGTCGGCGAAGGACGTGCTCAAGTTCCTCGGCGTGGACGACACGGAGCTCTTGCCGGAGCTGCGCCGCGAGGGTCTGTTTGAGGCGGAGGAGCTCTCGCCCGAGGAGGCAGAGGAGCTACGAATGGCGGCGACGCTGATCCGTGAGCTTGGGGTGAATCCCGCCGGTGTCGGCGTCATCCTGCACATGCGCCGGCGTCTTCTCTTCCTCGAGGAGCGGATGCGCGAGACGCTGCGTCGGCTGCTTGACGACGTCGAGAATCGGTGAAGAGCCATCGCAAAGTGCTGCGGCTTCACGTCCCGCGGCGGATGGATTTCGTGAACATCACCCGCGAGGTCGAGGCGGCCGTGCGCGAGAGCGGCGTGCGGGAAGGACTTTGCCTCGTGAACTCCATGCACATCACCTCGAGTGTGTTCATCAACGACAACGAGCCCGGCCTCCACGAGGACTACAAGCGCTGGCTCGAAAGGCTCGCGCCCTACGACGCGAGTCCCGAGACCTACCAGCACAACAAAACCGGCGAGGACAACGGCGACGCCCATCTCAAGCGCGAGGTGATGGGCCGTGAGGTCGTGGTGGCCATTACCGAAGGCAAGCTCGACTTCGGGACGTGGGAGCAGATCTTCTACGGAGAGTTCGACGGCCGACGCGAAAAGCGGGTGCTGATCAAGATCCTGGGAGAGTAGGGGAACGGTCCCGGCGCGGGCGCGAAGGCGGACTCCGTCCCCGCGCGTGGCGCTAAACCGGGGGCGACTTTCCTGGCCGCAGCGCCAGGTTCTATGCGATCTTGTCCCCGCGCACGCGCTTCGGCCGGGGGGGACGACGCCCGTGACCACCACACCGACCACGCCGCACGACCCGGCTGCCCCGCGCAGCCGCCGTGCGCTGCGACCCGACGACGGCCGCCTCGTGCGAGGCCGCAAGGCCAGGAGCCGGATCCGGGAAGCGGCGCTCGCCCTGTTTCGCGAAAGAGGCTTCGATGGCGCAACGCTGCGCGCGATCGGTGCCCGCGCCGGCATGGGAGCAAGCTCGATCTATCGTCATGTCGAGTCGAAGGAGGAGCTCCTGATCGACGAGCTTGCGGCGCGGCAGGAAGAGGCATGGATGCGCTTCCGCAAGGGCGATGACCGCCGCCTCCCGGTGCGCGAACGCCTCGGCCGCTTCCTCGAGCTCGAGCATGCGCTCCTCGCGCAGGACGCGGATTTCACGACGATCGCGCTGCGGGCGAGCACGCAGCCCGAGGCCCGCGTGGCGAAGAGGGTGCTGGCGCTCCAGGACCGGACGATCGGCCTTGTGGCGGAGATCCTCCAGGGCGGAAAGCTCCGCGGAGAGCTTGCACGCGGTCTCGATCTCCTCGCCGCCTCGCGGGCGATTGTCCACGTGCTGGCGGGTGCGCGCATCCCCTGGGCAAACGGCCTCGTTTCCGCCGAAGGCTGCCGCGCGTCGATCGCAGCCGCCCTGGACGTTCTTTTCAGCGGCCTCGCGGCGCGTTGACCGTCGGCGCCGAAAAGGGCGAGAATCGCCCGGGTCTCCCCACGCAGAAGGACCTGTATGGCTGCCGCCCCCCGCGAAGACCTCTTGACCCACCACGCCAAAAAGCGTCCCCACAAGCTCGCTGTCGTCGACGATCGCCCCGCGCTCGGCCACGCGCCGGCACGCTGCATCGAGCGCAGCTTCGCCGAGCTCGAGCGCGAGGCGAACCAGCTCGCCCACGTCTGGCTCGAGCTCGGCGTCCGGCCCGGCCACAAGCTCGTGTGGTGCGGCCAGAACTCCTTGGCCCTCGTGCGGGCGATCCACGCCGCACGCAAGGTGGGGGTGATCGCGGTGCCGCTCAACTACCGGCTCACGCCCGAGGAGGCGGCGTACGTCGTCGACAACTGCGATGCGGTGGCCGTCTACACCGACGCCGAATATGCGGAGCTCTTCGAGAAGATCCTGCCCCAGGTGCCGAAGGTGCGGCATGTGCTCGTCTTCGACGGGACGCCGGGGAAGAACCAGCTCGATGCGGACGCCCTTCTCGCGCGCGCGAGCAGCGCGCCCCCTGCGGACCTGGAGGAGCACGACGACGGATCGACCATGATCTACACCTCCGGCACGACGGGCCATCCCAAAGGGGCGCTCCGAAGCGGCCTCGGAGACCCCGGGCAGGCGCGGGCGCTCATGGGGTTCATCGGCTACGTGCCGGAGGACGTCTATCTCACGACGGGTCCGCTCTATCATTCCGGCCCGGGCGGCTTCATGGGCCTGGCCCACACGATCGCCAACACCGTCGTGGTCCAGCACAAGTTCGACCCCGAGGACTGGCTCCGGCTCGTGGATCGCTACAAGGTCTCGACCACCTTCTCCGCGCCCACCCCGATCCGTCTGGTCTGCAACCTGCCCGAAGAGGTGAAGGCGAGGTACGACCGGACGAGCATGAAGCGGATGATCGCCAACGCAGCGCCCTGGTCGTTTGCGCTGAAGGAAGCCTACCTGCGGGACTTCCCGGAGGACTCGCTGTGGGAGGTCTACGGCTCGACCGAGCTTGGCGTGAACTCGCTCCTTGCGCCCAAGGATCAGCGGCGAAAGCCGGGCTCCTGCGGCCGGCCTGCGCCCGGCGTCGAGCTCAAGCTCCTCGACGAGGGGGGCGAGGAGATCCTGGAGGCGAATCGGCCGGGCGAACTCTACGTGCGCAGCAAGAGCGTCTTCGCGACCTACTACAAGGCGCAGGAGAAGTACGAGAAGAGCCGACGCGAGGACTTCTTCACGGTCGGGGATATCGCCTACCGTGACGAAGAAGGCTTCTACTTCATCTGCGATCGCAAGAACGACATGATCATCTCAGGCGGCATGAACATCTATCCCGCGGAGATCGAGGCCGCCCTCGAGCGCCATCCCGCCGTGCTCGACGTGGCCGTCTTCGGCATTCCGAGCGAGGAGTGGGGGGAGAGCGTGCACGCGGTGGTGGCGCTGCGCAACGGCCACACCCTCGAGGGTCGCGACTTGATCGCCTTTGCGCGCCAGCATCTCGCCGGCTACAAGCTGCCGCGCTCGGTTTCCTTCGTCTCGGAGATCCCGCGCACCGGCTCGGGCAAGATCCTGAAGCGGGTGCTGCGGCAGCCCTTCTGGAAGGGCCACGGGACGAGCGTCCTTTGACGGCGGGCGGCAAGAGCGCGAGCGAGTTCCGCAACTACGGGGCCGCGGCGCGGCCTGGCGTTGCGGATTTCTACCGCGAGAACCATGCGCGCCAGACCTTGGCGTTCGTCCTCGCCAAGAAGGCGGAGTACTTGCCGCTCCGCCGCCATCGCATGGGAGTGTGGCAGGCGATCGAGTACCTGGGAGAGCTCGTGGATGCGAGCGATCCCGATCTCGAGCTCCCGCAGCTCGAGCACGCGCTCCAGACCGCGGAGGCGCTGCGCCGCGACGGTCGGCCCCGCTGGATGGTGTTGGCCGGATTCGTCCACGACCTGGGGAAAGTGCTGTGTCTTTTCGGCGAGCCGCAGTGGGCCGTGGTGGGCGATACGTTTCCGGTGGGCTGTGCCTTCTCCGACAAGATCGTGCATGCGGAGTTCTTCGCCGAAAACCCCGACACGGCGGTGCCCGAGTACTCGACCCGCACGGGCATCTATCGCGAGGGCTGTGGCCTTGGCGCGGTCCACCTCTCCTGGGGTCATGACGAGTATCTCTATCACGTGCTGCGCCCGTATCTCCCGGAGGAGGCGCTCGCGATCGTGCGCTGGCACAGCTTCTACGCCGCACACCGCGAGCGGGAATACGAGTTCTTGATGAACGCGAGCGACCGCCCTCTGCTCGAGGTGGTGCGGGAGTTCAACCCCTACGATCTCTACTCGAAGAGCGAAGAGCGGCCGGATTGGGATCGGCTTCACCCGTATTATGAAGACCTGGTGGCCTCCTTTCTGCCAGACACACTCCAGTGGTGAGCGGCGGGGCTAGAAGCTCCGCCACGCGCCGATCCCCACCACGACGCAACCGAGCAAGGTGACGAGAAAGCCGGCGGCGCCCGCGTAGCAGAAGCCGAGCACGAGGCGCCGGTCGGCCTCGGGAATGCGCTCGTTGAGCTGCGTCGGCCGCAGCCACCAGCGCGCGGGAAGGTCGCCCCGGCGCAGGAGGCTGCGCCGGAGGACGAGGTGGTAGACGAGGCCGGTCGGCACGCCGAACGCAAGCCCTCCCACCACAAGCCAAAGCCCCACCACAAGGACGGTCTCCACGGCGAGGGCTCGAGTCGCGAGGACCCATCCCGCCATCGCGACGAAGACGCAGAGCACGACGAGGCTCTCGAGCAAGGCGCTCCTCCACCCCACGCCTTGGAGCCTTTTCGGAAAGCCGCGGGGGCGACTTTTCCGGGCCGCGAGAAGCCGGCGCGTTCGGGGGCACCGTGGCCGCCTGGCCCTGGCCCCGGCGCAGACTCCCTCTGCCATGGGGTGGCGGCCATGATCGCGTTTCGGACCGGGTAGAATGCACGCCTCGAACCGAGGAGGAATGCCATGCGCGCCATCGTGGTGGATCGCTGGATGGAGCCGAAGGATCTCGCGGTGCGCGAAGCCCCCGAGCCGAAGCTCCTCGCAGGACACCTGGGCGTCGAAGTCAAGGCGGCGGGCTGCAACTTCTTCGACATCCTGATGGTGCAGGGCCGCTACCAGGTGCGTCCCCCTTTTCCGTTCATCCCCGGAGCCGAGCTCGCCGGAGTGGTGCGGGAGGTCGGACCCGACGTCGCGGGCTTCGCGGTGGGCGATCGCGTGCTTGCGTCGGTCCCGCTCGGCGCTTTCGCGGAGCGCGTGGTTTTTCCAGCGAAGGCGGCTTGGAAGATGCCGGCCGCGATGTCGTTCGAGCAGGGAGCGGCGCTTCCCATCGTCTACCCCACGTCCTACGCCGCGCTGGTCTTTCGCGCGCACCTTGCGCCTGGCGAAAACCTCCTGGTGCATGCCGCGGCCGGAGGGGTCGGGCTCGCTGCGGTGCAGAT
>DOUU01000152.1:0-194 GCA_003520425.1 Deltaproteobacteria bacterium | reverse complement strand
GTCATCGACTATCGAGATCCGAGCTGGGTCGATGCCGTGAAGGAGAAGACGGGCGGCCGCGGAGCGGACGTGATCTATGACTCGGTGGGCGGTGAAGTCACAGACCAATCGCTCAAATGCATCGCGTGGAACGGACGGCTCCTTGTGATCGGCTTCGCGAGCGGTCCGATTCCGGCGATCAAAGCCAATCGCAT
>DOUU01000488.1 GCA_003520425.1 Deltaproteobacteria bacterium | reverse complement strand
TGGCGCTCCGGGGCGAAGGTCGACAACCACCTCACCTCGGGATCCCTACGCCCCCTCGCGACGGAATGTTCCGTTCTTGAAGGCCCGGGGACGGCGCTGCCCAGTCGCGATGGCTGCGGCAGGGGGATGGACGTCCACGCCGTCCCAGACTATGCAGCACGGGACCGCCGAAGTAGAATAGGGGGCGGCCGGCTTGGAGGGGTGCGAGAGCCTGGCTGNNTACCCGCAAGGGTATCGGGAGTTCAAATCTCCCCCCCTCCGCCACTCCCCGCGGGTTGCCCGCTCCAGCGGCGCAGCGGCCGGGGGCATGCCCTGCTCGATCCCCAAAGGATGCGACCGCCTCGTTCTCCGGGCCGATGTGCAGTCCTGTCCAAGTTTCATACAATTGTACGCACTCTGCATCGGCGCGAGGCGTCCGAACGGCGAAGTAGGGCGAGGGAGCGGGTGAGCCGTCTGCCACGAATTCGTCTCCGGCGCCGCGGGATCATCACCGGAGCGAAGCGCATCGCCAAGATGGTGTTGCGGCCGGTCAGGGTGGCCGTGCCTGATTCCATTGCGGATGTCGTCGTGGTCATGTGGAAGTACAAGGCGAAGTTTGGCGTGTATCCAAACGTGTTCCATCCCCAGATGTTCAACGAGAAGATCATCCGCCGGATGCTGTTCGATCACCGCACGTTGTGGACGCGGTTGCAAGACAAGTACCAGCTTCGCAGCTACGTGAAGGAGCGACTCGGCAAGGATATCCTTCCGACGCTGTACTGGGTGACACAGGAACCCACGGACATTCCGTTCGACACCCTACCGGACAGGTTCATGGTGAAACCCACGCACGGGTCCGGGTGGATCTATCCCGTGCCCGACAAGCGACGGCTGGACACCGCGAAGCTCATCGCCACCTGTCAGGATTGGATGGGTCGCAACTGCTACCACTACAACCACGATTGGATCTACAAGCACATGGAACCGCGCATCGTTGTGGAAGAGTTCGTCGACGACGGCACCGGAGTCTTTCCGATCGACTACAAGTTCCTCGTCTTCGACGGCCGCGTCCATGTGATTCAAGTCGACGTCGGCCGGTTCGGACAACACCGACGCAACTTCTACGGACGGTCTTGGAATCGGATCACCGGGACGTCCGAGATACAGAACCTCGCCCGCGAGGTAGAGTGCCCAAGGCATTTTGAAGAGATGGTGAGGTACGCCGAAATGCTTGGCGCCGGCCTTGACTTCATTCGAGCGGACTTCTACGACACCGACGAACGGGCGTACCTCGGAGAACTGACGGTTAGCCCCGGGGCGGGCATGGACGCTCATGAGCCCAGGGAGTTTGCGCGGTACCTGGGTGAACCGTGGGAAATTCGGCGCCGGCCTGGGCGGAGCGCCACTGGGAGCGCAACACCATGACGATCCTTCGTGGAATCGGCGAGCCGTTGTATGCTCTCGGGCCGGCGGGCTTCTGCCCGGCGCGTGCCCGCGCGCGGCGTGGCTCGCTGCATGGGAGGGCGAGATGCTCGGCGTGCTGAAACGGACGGCGAAGCGAGCAGTGCGCGCCATCGGGATTGATGTCATCCGATATCCGCCGGTGACGCCGCCGAGCGCTCCGAGTTATCCGCAGGACTTCACCGAGGACGATATTGCACTCTGCAAACGCGTGGCGCCCTACACCATGAACGCGCCGATCGCGCTCTCGGTGACCTGCTCCGCCGTGGAGCATGTGGTGAAGCACAACATCCCGGGCGCGATTGTGGAGTGCGGCGTGTGGAAGGGCGGCAGTATGATGGCCGTCGCCTATACGCTGCTGAAGCTCGGCGACACCGGGCGCGACCTCTTTCTGTTCGACACCTACGAAGGGATGACCGAACCAAGCGATGCGGATGTGACATATTGGGGACTGGGGCCCGCGGACTTCCGAGCGGAGAGCGAACGCGCCGGCGGGAAGTGGCTGACCGGCCCNNGCCATGTACGGCGTCGGCTACCCGGAGGACAAGATTCATTTCATCAAAGGCCGCGTGGAAGAGACGATCCCCGCGCAGGCACCGGAGACGATCGCGTTCTTCCGGTTGGACACCTGTTTCTACGAATCAACACGCCATGAGCTCATCCACCTCTTCCCTCGTCTGGCGCACGGGGGACTGTTCACGATTGACGACTACGGCGTGTGGAAGGGTGCGCGCCTGGCGGCGGACGAGTACATCGCGCAGAATCGACTCAAGATCTTCCTCAGCCGGGTCGACAGCCACGGCGCCAGGATCGCCGTCAAGTTGTAGCGTGCGCGGACGGCCGGCATTGCCCGCCCTCGTGCTGCGCGCGGGCGGCCGCCCGGGGGCTGGACCCGGTCGCCGCGCTCACGGCACATGGGCAAATGCGGGGTAGTCCGAGATGGCCCTGCTCCGCAGCGACAGCGGCCTACCTTGGCATTTTGCTCAGGCCCGCCTTCAAATCTTCGGCGTTCATGATGGGCGTAAACTCGACTCGCGCGTTGAGGTTCAGGAACAGCGGTTCCCCGATCCGCGGCAGATCGCTTACGTCTTTGAGGTCGAAGACGATGAAGGCGTTGCGCACGCCGTCGACCGGCCCGAAGTAGGCCGCTTCCGGCGCGAGGTCCTGCAGCAGCGACTGTATGAGCTTGGGAATGGTACCGTCCTTGACCGCTTTGTTCCCCTGTTCGACCGGAATCGTGACGCGCATCATCATGCGCACGGACGCACCTCCTTGAACTAAGGTCGCCGCGTCCTTCGAGTCTGCGCGTCCGGCCTCCCCCTTGGAGCGGCAACGTCCCGGGTTCCGTAACGTCCTGAGCCCAACGCGGCCGAACCCGGTGTCCTGTCGTGTTCGGCCAACATCGCGGCTGAGACGTCGCCAACTCGGGCACGAATCATGCGGTCACCTCGGTGCGGAGCGGAGGGCTGTGGTAGTGGCGAACGATACGTACACGCTGCATGACGCGGACGCGTCGTACCGAAGCTTCTTCGAAGACGTTCCCGTCGGGCTGTTTCGCACCACGCCCGAGGGGCGTTTCCTGGATGCGAATCCCGCGTTCGTGCGCATGCTGGGCTACCTGGATCGCGACGCGCTGATGCGCCGGCGCGCCCAGGACCTCTACGTCGATCCTGAGGCCCGAGCGCGGTGGATCGCGCTCCTCGAATCACGCGGCACGGTGACGGATTTTGAGAGCGAGTTGCGGCGCCTCGACGGCGGCCCGATCTGGGTGCGCGCCAACGCGTGCGTGGTTCGGGACGCCGCCGGCCGCAGTCTGTACCTCGAGGGCGCCGTGGTCGACGTCACAAGATGGAGAGAGATCGAGGGCGCGCTGCACCGCCGAACGACCGAGGTCGAAGCGTTCCACGACCTTGGCCGGCAGCTGCGGGCGGCGCGCAGCGCCGACGAGATGTACCCGATCATCGTGCAGCAGACGATGCGCCTCTTGGCGAGCGAGTACGGGGCGCTGCAGCTCCTCGACGCGGATCGCGAGGCGCTCGTCCACGTCTACACCGCGGGACTCGCGTCCGAGCACCGCCGGTTCGCCGAGTCGCTGGAAGACGAGTGGTCGGGGCGCGTGATCAAGGCCGGCACGCCGTTCGTCAGCGACACCGTGGCCGCCGGGCCGGAGGGCGACAACTCCGAACACCGGCGCGTCGGCGCAGTGGCCGTCGTCCCCGTACGCTCCGAGGACGAGATCATCGGCACAATCGGGCTGGGACGATCGCCCTCGCGCGGATGCCACCCGTTCACGGATGCCGAGGTCCGGCTCCTCGAAAGCGTCGCGGAGATCGCGGGGACGGCGATCCGCCGGGCCGACCTCAACTACCACCTCGAACAGTCGTACCTCGACATGGTGCGGGCGCTGGCGCGCGCGGCCGACGCAAGAGACCGGTACGCGGCGGATCACAGCGACCGGATCGCGACTCGGGCCGCCGCCATCGCCGAAGCGGTCGGGTGCGACGAGCACCAGGTGCGCGACATTCGCTGGGCCGGCCTGCTGCACGACATCGGCAAGCTCGGGGTCCCCGACAGCATCCTCCAGAAGCCCGGGCCGCTTACGGAGGCCGAGTGGACCGTGATCCGTCAGCATCCCACAATCGGCGAGGACATCCTGCGCCCCGTGGAACGCATGCGGAACGTGGCGACGATCGTCCGCCACCACCAGGAGCGCTGGGACGGCACCGGTTATCCCGACGGGCTTCAGGGCGAGGCCATCCCTCTGGGCTCCCGGATTCTCGCGGTGGCCGACGCGTTCGGCGCCATCACGGACGGCCGCGGGCCGCACGCGGGTCGGACGAAGGAGGAAGCGATTGCGGAGATC
>DOUU01000461.1:4481-5974 GCA_003520425.1 Deltaproteobacteria bacterium | reverse complement strand
GAGCGCCGCCGCCGCGGTGACCGGTGCGGCCGCATAGCCTCCGACGGTGACGACGATCTGCGCGCGGAAGCGGCGCAGGGTGCGGACGGCTTCGGCGACGACGGCCGGCAGCCCGAGCAGCATACGCAGCCGCGCGGCGAAGCTTTGGCCGAGGAGCTGGCGCGAGGGCAGGGCCGCGAGCTCAAAGCCCGCCGCCGGCACGAGCGTGGTTTCAAGGCCGCGCTGCGATCCCACCAGCAGGACCGCGTCGCCACGGTCGCGGATGCGCTCCGCCAGTGCCAAGGCGGGGGTGACGTGGCCTCCCGTGCCGCCTCCTGCCACCACCCAGCGCGCGTGCGTCGTGGGCTCCTTCATGGCCGCAAGAGCCCCCGGCGCTCCGCACCCCCAACCGTCGGCCGCAGCGGAGCCGCCTCCCGCCGCCCGATTCCGAGCAGGAGCCCGAGCGCGAGAAAGCAGGCGAGGGTCGCGCTCCGACCATAGGAGAGGAAAGGCATGGCCAGACCCTTGGTCGGGAGCAGGCCCATCACCACGGCTGCGTTGATCGCCGCCGGGAGCGTGAGAAGGAGCGTCGCGGCGAACGCCACGAGGAGCGAGTAGCGGTCCCGGGCACGCCGAGCGATGCGCAGGCCACCGAGGAGCAGTGCGGCGAAGCCGCCGATCACGACCAGGACGCCCACCAAGCCTAGCTCCTCCGCCACGCCAGCGAGGACGAAGTCCGTGTGCGCCTCGGGCAGGTAGGCGAGCTTCTGGCGCCCCGCCCCGACGCCCACGCCGAGCACATGGCCCCGGCCGAAAGCCACGAACGACTGCACCAGCTGGTAGCCCTCGCGTCCCGAGGTCTCCCAGGGACGCAGGAACGAGGTCATCCGGGCTCCTGCGTAGGCGTGGGTGAGGACGTACGCCGTGACCCCGAGCGCCCCGATCAAGGCCGGCAGGACGAAAAGTCGAAGCGGCGCGCCCGCGGCGAAAAGGAGGGCGCCCGTAAGCGCAAGCAGCACGACGGCGTTCCCCAGATCGGGCTGCAGCACCAAAAGGGCCGCCGGCACGAGCGCAACGGCGACGATCGGGACCACGTTTCGGGGCCGGAAGGCGGACGGCCCTTCGTTGCGCGCAAGGAGCTGCGCCACCACGAGGAGCGTCGCCAGCTTTGCCAGCTCGACGGGCTGAAACGTGACGCCCGTTCCGGGAATGACGAGCCAGCGCTGCGCGCCATTGGTCCGCACACCGATGGCTTGGGTGAGAACGAGCAGAGCCACCGAGATCCCCCAAGCCGGGAGCGCCATCCGCCGCCAGCTCGAAAGGGGAAGCCGGAAGGCCACGGCGGCGCACACGATGCCGCCGGCGATCCCCTCGAGGTGGCGCACGAAGAACGCGGGCACCGGGCTCCCCTCCGAGAGGGGCGCCGTGATGCTGTAGACCATCACAATGCCGATTCCCGTGAGGATTGCCGCGGCTGAGAGAATGCTTCCGTCGCTTGCGGGCAGGAGCGGCTC
>DOUU01000461.1:1205-4415 GCA_003520425.1 Deltaproteobacteria bacterium | reverse complement strand
CACGATCCTCGTAGCTGCGGAACTGGTCGAAGCTCGCGCATGCCGGGGAGAGCAGCACGACGTCCCCCGGCTGGGCCAGCTCCGAGGCGCGCCTTACCGCGGCCTCGATCGACGGCTCGATGTACACGGGCGTATGTCCGTCGAGCGCCGCGGCAAGTTTGCCCGCGGCCTCCCCGATCAAGACCGAAGCGCGCACGCGGCGCTCGGCCAGGCGAGCGAGCTGCGTGAAATCGAGCCCCTTGTCCTTGCCGCCGCCGATCCACACGACGGGCTGCACAAAGCTCTCGAGCGAGCGCAGGGCCGCGCCGACGTTCGTGCCCTTCGAGTCGTTCACGAACGCAACCTCTCCGCGCCACCGCACGAGCTCCATGCGGTGGGGGAGCCCGTCGAAGCTCGCGAGCGCGCGCGCCGCGCGCAGGGGATCCGCGCCAAGGGCCGCCACGCAGAGCAACGCCGCGAGGACGTTCTCGAGGTTGTGGGCGCCGCGCAGGCGCAGGCCGTCGAGGGGGATCCGCGCCGAGGCATCTCCCCCGCGCAAGAGCGCCGCGCCCGCGTCGAGGGTGGCCTCGCAATTCGCGCCGCGGTGAAGCGAGAATCGCCGCACGCGCCCGCGCGCCTTCTCCCCCATCGCCGCGACCACGGGGTCATCCGCCGAAAGAACGGCCGTATCCTCCGGCCCCTGGTGCTCGAGGATGCGGGCCTTGGCGGCGGCGTAGGCCTCGAAGCTTCCGTGCCGGTCGAGGTGGTCCGGCGTCACGTTGAGGATGGCGGCCACGCGGGGCCGGAAGCTCTCCGTCGTCTCGAGCTGGAAGCTCGACACCTCGAGGACCGCAACGTCGAGGGGCCGACCGACGAGGCCGAGCGCAGGCGCACCGATATTGCCCGCCGCCTCCGCACGCAGACCCGCCGCGCGTGCCATCGCCTCCACAAGGCGAGTCGTCGTCGACTTGCCGTTCGTGCCGGTGATGGCGACGATCGGCACCGCGAGCGCGCGATAGGCGAGCTCCACGTCGCCCCAGACGCGGCGCGCCCGTGCTGCGTAGCGGGCGGGCGGAACCCCGGGGCTCGGCACCACGAGGTCGAACTGCGCGGGGTCGGGCAGAGGCCCTCCGGCGGACACCTCGACCGTGCGGGGGAGCGCAGCCAGATCGCCGAGCGCCTCCCGGGAACGCTCGTCGGCGGCCACGACACGCGCGGCCCCTTGCGCCGCGCAGAACTGCGCCGCGCTCTGGCCCGAGATGCCAAGGCCGAGCACAAGCACGTGGGCACCCCGAAGTTCCTTCATCAGCGCAGCTTCAAGGAGGAGAGGGCGACGAGCGCGAGGATGATCGAGATGATCCAGAAACGAACCACGATCTTCTGCTCGGCCCAGCCCAGCTTCTCGTAGTGGTGATGGATCGGTGCCATCAAGAAGACGCGCTTGCCCGTCAGCTTGAAGGAGGCGACCTGGATCATCACGGACAACCCTTCGACGACGAAGATGCCCCCGACCACGGCGAGCAGGATCTCCTGACGGATCAGGACCGCGATCGTGCCGAGCGCTCCCCCAAGGGCGAGCGAGCCGACGTCACCCATGAAGAGCTGAGCGGGGTAGGTATTGAACCACAGAAAGCCGAGACCTCCCCCGAGCAGGGCCCCGCAGAAGATGGCGAGCTGCCCGCTCCCGGGCACGTACTTGATCTGGAGGTACTCGGCGATGCCCGCGTGTCCTGCGGTGTAGGCGAGAACACAGAACGTGCCCGACGTGATCATCACGGGCCCGATCGCGAGTCCGTCGAGACCGTCGGTGAGATTCACGCAGTTGCTGGCACCCACGATCACGAACGCCGCAAGAGGCACGTACAGCCAGCCGAGGTGTGGCGTAAAGGTCTTGAAGAAGGGAACCGCAAGCTCGTTGTCGAAGCTCGGGTCGTAGTAGATCGCAAGCGCGACGCTGAAGGCCAGCAGGAATTGCCAGAACAGCTTGGCGCGGGCGGAGATGCCGTCGCTCTTTCGCTGCTTGACCTTGCGGTAGTCATCGGCGAAGCCGAGCAGGCCATAGCCGACCGTGAGCCCGACCACGATCCACATCATCCGGCTGCGGAGGTCGGACCAGAGCAGAACGGACACGAGCAGCGAGAGCAGGATCAAGAGGCCGCCCATGGTGGGCGTTCCCGCCTTGGCCTGGTGGGCAGGCCCGACCTCGCGAATCGGCTGTCCGACCCGCAGCCGGCCGAGGGCTCGAATCAGCGCCGGGCCGACGAGGAAGGAGATGAAGAGCGCCGTGAGGGTCGCGGCGGCGGTGCGGAAGGTGATGTAGCGNNCTAGGAGGCCTCGCGTTGCGCTTGCACGAGCGCGTCGACGACACGCTCCATCTGCATGGAGCGCGAGCCCTTCACGAGGATCCAGTCGTCGCCCTGGAGGATCTCGCGCAGCCGATCGCTTGCGTCGCGATGATCTGTGGCCACCCGTACGCGCGTCGCGTCCATGCCCGCAGCCAGCGCGCCGGCGGCGATCTCCTTCGCGTACTGGCCGAGGGCGAACAGGTACTCGATTCCGAGCTCCGCCACGAGCTGCCCGGTCGCACGGTGCGCAGGCAGACTTGTCGCACCGAGCTCGCCCATGTCGCCGAGGACTGCGATGGCGCGCGAGCTGCCCTTGAGCTCGGCCAGACTGCGCAGCGCCACCTCCATCGACTGCGGATTGGCGTTGTAGGTGTCGTTGATCACCGTGTTCCCGTCCAGCTCCACGATCTCCGAGCGACCGGCCGGGAGGCTGGCGCCGGCGAGCGCGGGGCCGGCCGATGCGAGCGGGACGCCGACGACGTCCGCCACGGCGAGCGCGACCAGCGCGTTCGCCACCATGTGCCGGCCCGGGAGCGGCAGCTCGATCTCGACTCCGCGGACGGTGAACCGCGGGCGCCCGTCCGGCAGGAGCTCGACCTTCTCCGCCGTCCAATCGGCGCCCGCAAGCCCCGCCGTCACCACCTTCTTCGCCTTCCTGCGCGCGACCTCCGCCAGCTTCGGCGGGTGCGTGCCGACCACGGCGGTCGGGGCGCCGTTCAGGAGGGACGCCTTCTCCTCCAGGACCTTCTCGATCGAGCCGAAGCCCTCCAGATGACCCGCGTCCACGGTCGTCACCACGGCGACGTCGGGCCGCACGATGTCGCGCTGGCGCGGGATCTCGCCGGGCACGCTGGCGCCGCACTCGATCACCGCGGCCTCGGCGTCG
>DOUU01000461.1:0-1196 GCA_003520425.1 Deltaproteobacteria bacterium | reverse complement strand
CTCCTTGGTCGAGGTCTTCCCGGTGGTGCCGGTGATGGCGACGACCGGCCCGTGGAACAGGTCGCGCCGGTAGCGCGCCAGGCGGGCCAGCGCCTGCAGCGTGTCGTCCACCTCGAACCAGTCGAAGCCCGGCCAGCGCGGCGTGCCTTTCCGCACGATCACGCCGCCGACGCCGGCCAGCCGCGCGTCGCTGAGGAAGTCGTGGGCGTCGAACCGCTCGCCCTTGAGGGCGACGAACAGCTCGCCGTCCTTGAGCGAGCGCGTGTCGGTGGACACGCCGGTGTAGTCGTGCTGCCAGGCCGCCTCGGGGAAGCCCAGGGCCTTGGACACGTCCCGGGCGCTCCAGCGGAAGGCGGTCACTTCGGGGCCGCCGTGGGGGCGAGCGCCGACGAGACGATCTCCCGCTCGTCCATCGGCACGTGCTCGGTGCCGATCACCTGGTAGGTCTCGTGCCCCTTCCCCGCCAGGAAGAGCACGTCGTCNNAGGTGCGGCGTCTGGCCCATCCCGGCCTCGATGTCGTCGAGGATCTTCTCGGGCGACTCGGTGCGCGGGTTGTCGGAGGTCACCACCGCCAGGTCGGCGTCGCGCGCGGCGATGGCGCCCATGAGCGGGCGCTTGCCCTTGTCCCGGTCGCCGCCGGCGCCGAAGACGACGATCAGGCGCCCCCGCGTCAGCGGCCGCAGGGCGGCGAGCGCGCGCTCCAGCGCGTGGGGGGTGTGCGCGTAGTCCCGCAGCACGACGCACGGCGCGTCCGCGAGGCGCTCCATGCGGCCGGGCACCTGGGGCGCGCTGGAGAGCCGCTCCGCCACCTCCCCGACGTCCCGGCCCAGCGCGATGGCCGCGGCGGCGGCGCCCAGCGCGTTCTCGACGTTGAAGCGCCCGAGCAGCGGGAGCGCGACCCGCTCGGAGCGGCCGTGCGCCGTCAGCGTGAACCGCATCCCCGTGCGGTCCCCTTCGAGGTTCTCCGCCATCACGTCCGCGGCGTGCGCGACGCCGAACGTCAGGCGCTGCGCGCGCGGCGGCAGCGCAGCCCAGGCGGGATCGTCGGCGTTCACGACCTGGAACCCCTCCTTCGCCAGGTAGCGGTCGAGCTTCACCTTGGCGGCCAGGTACGTCGCGACGTCGCCGTGGTAATCGAGGTGGTCGCGCGTGAGGTTCGTGAACACGCCGGCCAGGAACTCGAGGCCGGCCATCC
>DOUU01000088.1 GCA_003520425.1 Deltaproteobacteria bacterium | reverse complement strand
GTGGTCGAGCCCATGCAGCGAAGCTCGCCTGACTGGAGCAGGGGCTTTAGCAGATTGGACGCGTCGACGGTGCCACCCTGCGCGGAGCCCGCACCAAGGATGGTGTGGATCTCGTCGATAAACAGGATCGGTCGCTGCCGGCGCCGGATCGCTGAAACGAGTGCCTTAAAGCGCGCCTCGAAATCACCCCTGTATTTTGTGCCCGCGAGCAGCGCACCGAGGTCGAGCGCGAAGATCTCGGCTCCCTTGAGATCTTCGGGCACCTGGCCGGAGTGGATTCGAAGCGCAAGACCCTCGGCGATCGCGGTTTTTCCGACCCCTGTCTCGCCGACGAAGATCGGGTTGTTCTTGCGTCGGCGCGCGAGGATATGAACGGTTCGTTCAAGCTCCGCGGCCCTGCCAACCAGGGGGTCTAGCTGCCCCTTTGCCGCACGTTCGGTGAGGTTGCTCGCAAAGGCGACAAGGGGATCCGCGGGCAGGTCCTCGTCGGGTTCACCCGTCCCGATCGCGCTCTCGCTTGCAGGCTCGCCGCCCGCGACGGCATCGCCTGGTACCTTTGTGATCCCGTGCGAGATGAATTTGAGGACATCGAGCCGAGTCATTCCCTGTGCGCGCAGGAGCGCCACCGCGTGGGAATCCGGCTCTTGGAACAGGGCCGCGAGGAGGTCGCCTGCGTCGGCTTCCTCCTTCTCCGCATTCGCGACCTGCTGCAGCGCATGCTGCACCACACGATGGAAGGCCAGCGTCTGGCGCGTCTCTACCGGCCCGTCTCCAGCGACGGCCTCCAGATCGTCGGCGAAGAAGCGCTGGAGCTGGGCTTTCAGCGCTTCGACCTGTCCCCCACAGGCACGCACGATTTGCACGCCGCGGTCGTCGTGGAGTAGCGCATACAGGAGGTGTTCGACGGTGAGATAGGCGTGGCGGCGGACCATCGCCTCGCGCACCGCCGCCTGGAGCGTCATCTGGAGGTCCCGCGAGAGCCCGCTCACTCCACCTCCACGCCGGCGCGCAGGGGGTACCCCCGATCTTCGGCTTGCTTGTGAACGAGGGCGACCTTTGTCTCTGCCACTTCGAGGACGTACACGCCCGCAATCCCCGCTCCGTTGCGATGAACATGCAGCATGATCTGCGTCGCTTCGGCCGGTCCCTTGCCAAAGATCTGCTCGAGAATCGCCACCACGAACTCCATGGGCGTGTAATCGTCGTTGTAAAGCACGACCTTGAAGTGGGGAGGCACGACTGCCTTGCGGCGCGTCTGCGTGGCAACGGCGCCCTCGCGCTCTCGCCCCGGCCCGGTCGCTCCGCCGCCGGGTTGTTGCGGGTCCCTCGCCATGGGGGTCAGGATAGAAGCTGGGGAGGCGCGGCGCCCGA
The DNA here is from genome assembly GCA_003520425.1 of Deltaproteobacteria bacterium. Lineage (GTDB taxonomy): Bacteria > Myxococcota_A > UBA9160 > UBA9160 > UBA9160 > UBA9160. The sequence continues at coordinate 1,613 of DOUU01000088.1, read as the reverse complement.
CCCCCTGTCAGAATCGCTCCTGGATGACCGAAATCGAGCTCGCCGAGTGCGTCGGCGCCGTCGCTCGCGAAGAGTGGGACGGCCTGGTCGGAGACGGGTCGCCGTTTCTCGAGTGGGACTTCTTGGTCTCGCTCGAGCAAGCGGGTTGCGTGGGCGCGGCTTCCGGTTGGGAACCGCGGCCCCTGCTCGTGCGCGAGGGGGGAGCGCTTGTCGCGGCCTGCCCGCTCTATCTAAAGGGGAACAGCGAGGGTGAGTTCGTCTTCGATTTCGCGTGGGCCGAGGCGGCACACCGCGCAGGCTTCCGTTATTACCCGAAGCTCCTGGTGGGCGTGCCCTTTACGCCCGTCACCGGCGCACGTTTCCTCGTGCGCCACGCCATCGACCGCGGCCGCTGCGCGCGGCTGCTCGGCAATGCGCTGCGCGAGCTCTGCGCCTCGAATGGGCTCTCGGGTGTGCATGTGAACTTCTGCCTCGAAGAGGAGATGCAAAGCCTCGTCTCGCTGGGTTTTCTTCCCCGGATCGGCCTTCAGTATCACTGGCGCAACGAAGGCTACGCCTCTTTCGACGACTTCACGGCTCGCTTCCGGAGCAAACGGCGCAATCAAATCGCGAGAGAGAGAAGGAGCCTCGCCGGCGAGGGCGTTTCCCTCGAGGTGGCGATGGGTCACGAGATCCCGGAGACGGTGTTTCCGGATCTCTTCCGGATCTATCGCTCGACGATCGACAAGAACCCCTGGGGGCGACAGTACCTGAACGCGCGCTTCTTCAAGCTGCTCGCTGAGCGGTTCCGGCACCGCTTGTGCGTCGTGCTGGCACGCAGGAACGGCGCGCTTCTGGCGGGCACCGTGAATGTGCAGAAGGGAAGCGCGCTCTACGGCCGCTACTGGGGAGCCCTCCGCGAAATCCGCAACTTACACTACAACGTGTGCTACTACGCCGCAGTGGAGCACTGCATCCGCAGCGGCCTTGAGCGCTTCGAGCCCGGGGCTGGCGGCGACTACAAGCAGATGCGGGGTTTTGATGCGACCCCGACATTCAGCGCCCACTTCATTCTGGAGCCACGGCTCGCCGCAGCGGTCGAGCACTACCTCGAACGAGAGCGCGCGCAGGCGACGAGCGAGATCCGCTGGTTGCGAGAGCACAGCGCGCTCAAGCCAAGAGGGAGCTAGAGTCGGGGTTTTCCGGCTGGAGGAGAGATGGAGGCGGAGCTGTGGAGGCGCTGTAGCAGCTGCAAGAGCCCGATTGGCTTCGGCGCTGGCTACTGGATCTGCAACGTATCGACTTGCAACCGCCCACGGACTGGGCTCGTGTTCTGCAGCGTCTCGTGCTGGGAGGCGCACGTTCCCGTGATGCGCCACCGCGAGTCTTGGGCGCTCGAGAAGTCGGCCCCCACCCGCGAAGAGTGGGCGCAGGCGGAAGCGGCCGCATCGCCGGCTCCTTCGCGAAGCGCAACCGAGCCGACCCGCGCGCAGCCCTCCCCCTCGCCCACTGNNCCTTCTCCCCCGCCTCGTCGTGCTTCGACTCCCGCGCCAGCAGCAAGCCGCAACGTGCCGCGCGAGATCCTCATCGTGGCCTCTAAGCTCAAGAGCTATGTGCGTGCGCGCTCGGGAATG
>DOUU01000181.1 GCA_003520425.1 Deltaproteobacteria bacterium | reverse complement strand
CCTGCCGCTCTTTTGCGGCGAGCGCTTCCACGCCGCCTCGCTCGCGCTGCTTGAGCCCTCGCCGGCCTTCGATGTGCTCGGCATGCGCGCCGCGGCCGAGCCCAAGGGCGATGGCTTCGTGCTGAGCGGCCGCAAATCCTTTGTTCCTCTCGGCGATCGGGCGAGCCACTTTCTGGTTGTGGCCCGGAGCGGGCCGGGCTTCGGCTTCGACGCGTTGGATGCGTTCATCGTGCCGCGCGATGCGCAGGGGCTCACGCTCACCGCGCCCGAGAAGAATCTCGGGCTTCGGGCGCTCACCACGGTGGGACTCGTGCTCGACCGCGTCGAGCTGCCCGCCTCGGCGCGGCTCGGCGGTGAGGGCGGCATCGACGCCCGGCGGCTCGTGGGCGCCTCCCGCGCGGCCCTTGCCGCTGCGCTCACGGGGCTCGCGCGCGCGGTCACCGAGTACTCGATCCCCTACGCCAAGGATCGCGTGGCGTTCGGCGAGGCGATCGCGAAGAAGCAGGCCATTGCATTCGCTCTGGCGGACATGCGGATCGAGACCGATGCCATGCGCCACCTCGCGTGGAAGGCCGCCAGCCGGCTCGAGCATGGGCTCGACGCCACCAAGGCGGCGCAGCTCGCGCGCGACTACGCCGCCGAAGANNGGCCACGGCTACATCCGCGAGCACCCGGTCGAGATGTGGTACCGCGACGCCCGCACGCTCGGCGTGCTCGAAGGCACGGTGACGCTCTAGTTCCAACGAGCCGCGCCCCGCCCGGGGCGCGAAGGAGACGGCATGATCGACTTCGAACTCACACGCAAAGATCGCGAGCTCCTCGAGGCGATCCGAAGGGAGGCGCTCGTCGCGCGCAGCTACGCCCGCCACTACGACGAGAACGAGCATGAGTTCCCGCCCGACGAGCTGCCCGAGGCGAAGGACTTCCCGAGCGTCTTCTCGCTCTTCGCCGGCCGCGGCAAGGAAGATACGGGCATGGGCGTGATCTCCATGCTCCTCACCGCAGGCCAGACCTGGGGCGACTACTCGGTCCGGATGCGCCGGGGCAAGGGCGGGCTCGGCAACGCCGCCCTGCGCGCAGCGGGGACTCCGGCGCAGCAGGAGAAGTGGAAGGACCTGACACTCGCCATGGCCATCACCGAGCCCGGCTGCGGCTCCGACCCCTCGGCCGTTCAGACCACGGCCGTCCTCGACGGAGAGGAGTGGGTGCTGAACGGCGAGAAGATCTTCGTGACGACGGGCTGCCGGGCCGACGGCGTGGTGGTGTGGGCGACGGTCGACAAAGCGGCAGGGCGCGCCGGCATCAAGTCCTTCCTGGTCGAGAAGGGGACCCCCGGCTTCATCGTCGCCCACAAGGAGAAAAAGCTCGGCATCCGCGCCGATGACACGGCGGCCTACGTGTTCAAGGACTGCCGCATCCCCCGCGGCAATCTGCTGGGCGGCGAGGAGGCCATCCCGAAGGCCGGCTCGGGCGGCTTCCGGGGCGTCATGAAGACCTTCAACATGACCCGACCCGCCGTCGCGGCGATCGGGCTCGGCATCGCGGAGGCGGCGCTCGACTTCACGCGCGATCAGCTGCGCGAGGCGGGGGTCGAGGTCGACTATGGGGCGGGGATCGGCGGCCAGTCCGCCCTCGTGCGCCGCTTTCAGCGCCTCGAGGCGCTGTATGAGGCCGCCATGCTGACTGTGCTGCATGCGGCCTGGCTCTCCGACCACGGCAAGCCCAACAACACGGAGGCGTCGATCGCCAAGGCCAAGGGCGGCTCCGCGGTGCGGGAGATCACCCAAGGCTGCATCGAGATCCTGGGACCGCTCGGTGTGTCGCGGGAGCATCTGCTCGAGAAATGGTTCCGCGATGTGCGTATCACGGACATCTACGAGGGCACAGGGCAGATCCAGCGCCTCATCATCGCGCGCGACATCCTGGGCTACTCGAGCAGCGAGCTGCGATAGCCTAAGGGGCGATGAAAGCGATCGTGGTGGACGCGCCCGGCGACGAGCGCGTCCTTCGCCTCGGCGAGCTCCCCTCCCCTCGCGCCGGACCGGAAGACCTGCGCCTGCGGGTCGTGGCGACGGGGGTGAACCGCGCGGACCTGCTCCAGCGCCAGGGCCTCTACCCTCCGCCCCCCGGTGCGTCGGCGATCCTCGGCCTTGAGTGTGCGGGCGAAGTCGTGGAGATCGGCTCCGAGGTCGTCGGCTGGCGAAAGGGCGAGCGGGCCATGGCGCTCCTCGCAGGCGGGGGCTATGCGGAGGAGGTCGTCGTCCCCGCGGTCTGCGCCATGCCCGTTCCGGACGCCTTCTCCTGGGACGAGGCCGCCGCGACGCCCGAAGTCTTCCTCACGGTCTTTCTCAACGTCTTCGAGCTCGGAGCGCTTTCGCCGGGCGGCAGTGTCCTCGTCCACGGCGGCGGGAGCGGGATCGGGACTGCGGCGATTGCCCTCGTGCGCGAGGCCGGAGGGCGCGTGCTCGTGACCGCGGGCTCCGACGCCAAGTGCGAGAGGTGCCGCCAGCTCGGCGCGAGCCTGGCCGTGAACTACAAGACGCAAAACTTCGCCGCGGAGGTGCGCAAGGCCACGGGCGGCCGTGGGGTCGAGGTGGTGCTCGACTCGATCGGGGCGCCGTACCTCGCGGACAACCTCGCCTCGCTTGCGGTCGGGGGGCGGCTCGTGCTGATCGGGCTCATGGGAGGTGCCAAGGCGGAGATTGCGCTCGGGGAGCTTCTCCTGCGGCGCCTCCAGGTCATCGGCTCCACGCTGCGCGCTCGTCCCGCACACGAGAAAGGCTTGATCATCGAGCACTTCCTCGAACGCTTCGGCGAAGCCCTGCGCGCGGGCCGCCTGCGGCCCCTGGTGGATCGCGTCCTGCCCCTCGCCGAGGCGGCCGAGGCCCACCGTGCGATGAAGGCGAGCGAGCACTTCGGGAAGATCGTGCTGCGGGTGGCCTAGGGCCGCACCGCGGCTAGCTTCCCGGCCGCTCCGCGAGCTGCGCCGCCTCCGATCCGAGCGGGCGGATCCGAACCTGGCAAGGAGGGAGAGGGGAGATGGAGAGGACGCTTTCGATCGTGAAGCCGGACGCTGTGGCAAAGGGTGCCCTCGGGGAGATTCTCCGACGCTTTGAGGCCGATGGCCTGCGCATCGTGGCCCTCAAGCTGATTCGTCTCACCGAAGAGCAAGCGCGCGGCTTTTACGCGGTCCACAAGAGCCGGCCCTTCTACGCGTCGCTCGTGAAGTTCATGAGTTCCGGTCCGGTCGTGGTCAGCGTGCTCGAAGGCGACGACGCCATCGCCCGCAACCGGCGGCTCATGGGCGCGACCGATCCGGCCAACGCCGCTCCCGGGACGATCCGCAGGGAGTTCGGCTCGGACATCGAGCGCAATGCGGTTCACGGCTCCGACGCCGTGGCGACGGCGCGGGTCGAGATTCCGTACTTCTTCAACGCGACCGAGATCCAAGCTCCCGTCGAGGCCCTTGCGGGCTAGCGGCGGGCGGAGCGGGCGTGTGGCCTAGGCGTACGCTCGGGCCAGGAGCAGGAGCAGCCCCACGTATCCAAGGACGAGCCAAAGGCTGTGATTGCGAAGCGCGCGACTCACGAGGCCCCCCAAATTCCCTCGTGCTCATCGAACCGAACAAGGCGACACTTGAGTGATAGCACAAACGCACGGATTGCAAGCCCGCAAACGTGACGGCGCTCACTCGTCCCCGAAGACAGGCTCGCGTTTCTCGCGCACGGCGGCGATCCCTTCTTTCAGATCCTGGCTCTCGAAGCACTCTGCCTGACGTTCCGCTTCGAAGCTGAGCTGATCCTCGAGGGAGACCGTGAAGGTGCGGCCGAGCGCGCGCTTCACGCCGCGAACCGCCCGGGGTGCGCTCGTGGCGCACGCGCGGGCCAGCGCGAGCGCCTCGCGCAAAACGTCTTCGCGAGCAACGGCGCGGTTTACCAAGCCGATTTGCGCGGCTTCTTCCCCGCCGAGAATCCTGCCCGTAAAGAGCAACTCCGCCGCCCGGGCGGGGCCCACGAGCCGGGGCAAGGTCCAGGTGGCCCCCATTCCAGGATGGATGCCGAGGCGCGTGAAGTTGAGTGCGAGCTTCGCGTCCCGGGCCGCCACCCGCAGGTCGCATGCGAGCGCTACGCAGAGTCCTGCGCCGATCGCCGCGCCGTTCACGGCGGCCACGGTAGGGCAGGGCAGGTCGCCGATGGAAAGGAAGAGCTTGTAGAAGGCGCGCATCGAGTCGCGGTTCATCCGGCGCGGAGGACCGCCGGGATGGGACGAGCCCGAGGCGGCCCGAGAGCCGATCATGCCGAGGTCGCCGCCGGCGGAAAATGCCCGTCCCGCGCCCGTCAGCACCACCGCGCGAAGAGTCGGGTCGCCCCGCAGTGCCGCGACGTGGTCGGCCAGGGCGACGCCCATGGCTTCGGTCATGGCATTGAGGCGCTCGGAGTCGTCGAAGGTGAGGACGCCGATGGAGGGCCGGCCTTGGAGCTCCTCGCGGGAGAGACGGACGAGGGGTTCGGCCATGGCGGTCAAGCCTGCCCGAGCCCCTCGCCCCGATCAAGAGCCGCTAGTCCGCCGAACGCCGCAGGAAGGTGGGTCGCTCCCGGTCCTCCGTCTTCCCCTTTTCCGGACTCCCGCGGCGGAGGAAGGTCGGCACGTCGAGCTCGTCCTCGAACGGCGAGAGCCAGTCCTCCGGGGTCTTCGGCCACTCGGCCTCGGACGCCGCCGGCCGTGCGGGCGGCGGCGGGGCAGGAGCCGGTTCGGCGTGGCGCTCGGCGGCCGCCGGCACGGGCTCCGCGATCGGAGCCGGCTCACGGCGCAGGGGCCGCACGTTTGCGAACTCCTCCGCGTGGTGGTCGCTGTCCCGGCCGCGGTCCCGTCGCATGCGGCCATCGTCGAGGCCGGTCGCGATCACCGTGACCCGGACTTCGCCCTCGGGGATGCGCTCGTCCACGACCGCGCCGAAGATGATGTTCGCCTCCTCATGGGCCGCCTCTTGAACGAGGGTCGCTGCCTCATTCACCTCGAAGAGCGTCATGTCCGGGCCGCCCGTGATGTTGATCAAGACGCCGCGGGCGCCGTCGATCGAGAGGTCCTCGAGCAAGGGGCTTGAGATCGCAAAGCGCGCGGCCTCCACGGCACGGGTCTCTCCGCGACCGGTCCCCGTGCCCATGAGGGCCATGCCCATCTCGCTCATGATCGTGCGCACATCCGCGAAGTCGAGGTTGATGAGGCCGTGGACCGTGATCAGGTCGGAGATGCCCTTGACCGCGTTCAGCAGCACGTCATCGGCCAGCTTGAAGGCATCGCGCATCGCCGTGGTCTTGCCCGCGAGGGCGAGAAGCCGGTGGTTCGGGATCGTAATCAGGGTGTCGACCACGCGATGCAGCTCATCGAGCCCGCGTTCGGCATGCTTCTGGCGCACCCGGCCCTCGAAGTGGAAGGGCTTGGTCACCACCGCCACCGTGAGCGCGCCCACCTCTCGAGCGACCTCCGCGACGATCGGCGCGGCTCCAGTGCCCGTTCCGCCGCCCATGCCGGCGGTCACGAACACCATGTCGGTGCCGAGCAGCATGTCGCGCAGACGCTCCCGCGCCTCGAGGGCGGCGGTGCGCCCCTTGTCCGGGTTCGCGCCGCAGCCAAGGCCGCGCGTCGCCTCCGCGCCAAGCTGAAGCTTGATCGCCGCTCGGTTGTGGGCCAGCGCCTGGGCATCGGTGTTGGCCGCGACGAACTCGACGCCGGCGAGCCCACCCTCGATCATGGTGTTGATCGCGTTGCCCCCGCCGCCGCCGACGCCGATCACCTTGATCGAGGCCTGCAGCCGCGAGCCCCCCTCGAACTCGATGAGATCCCCGTCGCCCCCTGCTTCAAGCTCGAGAAGATCGACCGGGCCCTGCGGACCGCCGTTGTCCTTTCCGTTCTCTGACATCTCTCTCACCCCCCGGAGCGCGTGGCGCTCGGAATCTAACATGATTAGGCAGAATTTGTGCAGTTTCGGGCGGAAAAGTTGCGGGCCAGGGGACGGCNNTTCAGGCGGAAAAGTTGCGGGCCCGGGGACGGCGCACGCCGGCCCCTCCCGCCTACTCGAACTCGCCGAAGAACCACTCCCGCATGCGCTGCTTCACCCGACCGAAGATCGACTCGTCCCGGATCCGGAACCGGCTCTGCGGATGAACCCGGGTCTGGGAGAAGCCGAACAGCACGAGCCCGACACCCGTCGCGTACATGGGGCTGCGCACCACGTCTTGCAGGCCTCCGACGTGGATGGGACTGCCGCGTCGCACCGGCGATTCGAAGACCTCCTCTGCGAGCTCGGTGATGCCTTCGAGCGCAGAGCAGCCGCCCGTCAGCACGACTCCCGACGGGATCTTCTCGCCAAGGCCGGACTTGCTGAGCTCCTGGCGCGCGAGCGAGAGGATCTCGTCCACCCGCGGCTCNNTCGTCCGTGCGCAGGAAGCGCGCGGCCGCGACGCCGAATTTCTTCTTGATGCGCTCGGCCTCCTCGAAGGGCGTGCGCAGACCGACCGCAATGTCGTTGGAGATGTGGTACCCGCCGAGGCCGAGAACGGAGGTGTGCTTGATCGCGCC
>DOUU01000017.1:9891-10860 GCA_003520425.1 Deltaproteobacteria bacterium | reverse complement strand
TTCAGATAGAACTCGGTGAACTCGAAGGACTGAAAACCCAGGAAGGTCAGGCCAAAGATCGCGGTGAGGAAGATCCAAAGGCGCGCGCGGCCACGGTTGTTGGTCTGGAAGCCGTTGAGCGCCATCACCATGGCGAACGAGCTCACGAGCAGCACGAACGCGCTNNTGACCGTCGGGCGCGGTCCAAGACGAGTGCGAGTAGGGACCCGTCAGGCTGTGGCCCCGGTAGGCCATGTAGGTCGCGATGAGCGAGCCGAAGAAGAGGCAATCCGAGCCGAGGAAGGTCCAGAACCCGAGCTTGATGTGAGGGAGGCCCATGCTCGTCGGCGGATGAGCCGGCGCGGTTGCGTGGGCCACCGGTCCCGTCGTTGCGTGCGCTGCCACGGTTTCCTCCGCCTACTCGAGGGGCTCGAAGAGCCAGCTGAAAAGACCGAAGAGAAGGACGAGCACGCCGAGGCCGGTGACTTGGAAGACCGGTCCGTCCGGCAGCATGAAGCTGGTCCAGAAGATGAGGATCCCGAGGGCCGTCACGAGGGGCCAGATCGTGGGGTTCGGCAGCACCACGTGCTCGGCTTGGGCGTGACCGCCGACGGCCTCTTGCTTCGGCTTCGGAACGCCGTGGCCCCCGTACTTCGCGTCCCAGAAGGGGCGCGGGCTCGTCACGATCGGGATCTTGTCGAAGTCATGCAAAGGCGGCGGCGAGGTGGTGGCCCACTCGAGCGTCGCGGCGTCCCAGGGGTCGTTGCCCGCCGGCGCACCGGCGCGCAGGCTGCGGAAGAAATTGAACAGGAACACCAGCACGGAGGCGCCGAGGGCGAAGGCCCCGAGCGAAGCCACGAGGTTCCAGGTATCCCAGCCGTCGCTGCTGTAGTAGGTGAAAATCCGCCGCGGCATCCCGTCCACGCCGAGAAAGTGCATGGGGAAGAAGGTGATGTTCATCGCGAGGAACATCAGCCAGAAGTGCAGCTT
>DOUU01000017.1:4157-9876 GCA_003520425.1 Deltaproteobacteria bacterium | reverse complement strand
CCGAAGAGCACGTAGTGGATGTGCGCCACCACGAAGTACGAATCCTGGTGGTGCAGGTCGACCGGCGGCGAAGCGTGCATCACGCCCGAGAGCCCACCGATGATGAAAAGCGAGACGAAGCCCAGCGCGAAGTANNCGGTGGGGATCGCGATCAGCATCGTGGTCACGGAGAACGCGGAGTCGGCGACGGGACCGAGACCCGTCGTGAACATGTGGTGACTCCACACGCCGAAGCCGAGCAGACCGATCACGATGCCCGAGAAGATCACGAAGGGCGCGCCGAAGAGCGGCTTGCGCGCGAAGGTGGGCAGGACTTCGGACACGATGCCCATCGCCGGCAAGATCAGGATGTACACCTCNNGAGCCAGAACAGGTGCTGCCACAGCAGCGGATCTCCGCCGTTGGCGGTGATGTAGAAGTTCGTTCCGAAAAAGCGATCGAAGGTGAGGAGGATCAGGCCGACGGTGATCATCGGGAACGCGAAAACGACCAGGAACTGCACGACCAGGGTCATCCAGACGAAGACCGGAAGCCGCATCATCGTCATGCCGGGTGCGCGCATGTTGAGGATGGTCACGATGAAGTTGAAGCCCGCCGCAAGGGACGAGACGCCGAGGATCTGCAGGCCGATCATCCAGTAGTCGACGGCGAGATTGGGAGAGAACTGTCGTTCCGTGAGAGGTGCGTAGCCGAACCAGCCCGTGTTCGGGATCTGGGAGAGCCAGCCCGGCGCCGCGTCGAAGGCACCCACCACGAAGAACGAGTTCATGAGGAGGGCGCCGGCCAAAAAGACCCAGTAGCTAAACGCGTTCAGTCGCGGAAACGCGACGTCCCGCGCGCCGATCATGAGGGGCACCATGTAATTAAAGAAGGCGGCGCCAAGCGGCATGATCGCGAGGAAGATCATCGTCGTCGCGTGCATCGTGAAAAGGCCGTTGTACGCGGAGCCGGTCACGAGGTGCTGCTCCGGCCGCATCAGCTGGGCGCGAATCGCGAGGGCCTCCACACCCCCGACCAAGAAGAAGCTGAATGCCGTCACGCCGTAGAGAATGCCGATCCGCTTGTGATCGACGGTGGTGAGCCAGCTCCAAACGCCGGAGCCGGAATACGCCGGTTCGGCTTGAGGCAGCGGCGCCGCGGTGGCCATGGATCTCCTCCCAGATCGCTCGGCTTGGAGGGCCTATTTGAGGTTCTGCAAGTACGAGACGAGCATAGCGACCTGCTCGTCTTTCAAATTGAGAGCCGGCATCAGCGAGCCCGGCTTCTCGAGCGGCGGATTTCGCAGCCAGCGCGCAAGGTTCTCGGGCGTATTCTCGAAGCGCGCGGCTGCGATCGTGGTGCGGGACCCGACGTGCGTGAGATTCGGGCCCACACGCTGGCGGGCCGGAGAGCCGTCGAAGTTGATCGAATGGCACGCGATGCAGCCCGCTTGCATGAAGGCCAAGAAGCCCGGGTCGCTCATCCCGGTCTTCGCCGGCGCCTTCTGGCTCTCGATCCACGCCGCGAACTCCTGTGGCGTATCGACCTTCACCCGGAAGCCCATGTACGCGTGCGACGCGCCGCAAAGCTCGGCGCATTGGCCGACGTACCACCCCGGCTCTTCGGGCGTAAACCAAAGACGCTGGCCCCGGCTCGGCACAAGGTCACGCTTGCCCATGAGACGTGGAACCCAGAAGCTGTGGATCACGTTGTCGGAGCGCAGCTCGAGATTGGCCATCCGGCCGGCGGGAAGATGGAGCTCGTTCGCCGTCACGATCCCGTAGTCGGGATATTCAAACTCCCACCACCACTGCTTTCCGTTCACGTGCACGGTGAGAGCGTTGGCTGCGGGCGGCTGCTGAAGGGCGCAGGTGCCGCGGAGCGTCGGCACCGAGATCGCCATGACGATCAGGACCGGAACGATGGTCCAGCCGATCTCCAGCACCGTGTTGCCATGCACCTGCTCGGGGACCCCCGTATCGTCGGGTTTTCGACGGAAGCGGAGGATCGCGTACAGCAGCAGCCCCTCCACCACGACGAAGATGCCCAGGACGATCCAGGTGATCTCGGCATAGATGGCCTGGATGACCCGACCCTCGGGGGTGGCGGGATGCACGGTGGACATGGGATTGTCCGCCATCACCCAGGAGCACCCGAAGCACAGCGAAGCCGCCGCGATCCCGAGCAGAATCGAGGCGGTACGGGCAGAAGCACGGCGGTGCATGCCGTCGGTCCTTTCTCTCGTTCCTGTGTCTCGTTTCTGTGGGGCCGGAAACCGGGCAGAGGGGTAACACAAGGGATTCGCTTGGTCGACCACTTTTCTCCCTCGACCTTTGCGTGGATTTGGGTGCGGCCATTCGTCTCACACGGGCTTTCCCGTCCGACGCGCGCGGTTGCTAGGGTGCACGAGCCATGAACCCCGCCGCGGCACCGCCGCACTCGTCTTCCGCAGCCACTAGGCCGCAGCGCCGGTGGCGCGCTTTGCGGGGCTTTCTCGGCCGCATGGCTGCGGGTCTCGTGCGCCTTCTCGGTGCCACGTGGCGTGTCGAGGTGCTGGGCGAAAATCCGGTGGGTCCGGGCAAAACCCCGGTCGCCGGCGCCCTGTGGCACCGCGGCCTCTTCATCGCCGCCCATTTCTTCCGGGATCAGCGAATCGTGGTCATGGTGAGCCGCAGTCGGGACGGCGACTGGATCGAGTCTGTGCTCTCTGGCCTCGGCTTCGCGCGCTCGCCGCGCGGGTCGAGCTCGCGCGGGGGAGCGAGCGCCTTGCGGCGGCAGGTCGAACTCGTGCGGGCCGGGCATTCCGCCGCGCTGCTGTGCGACGGACCCCGCGGCCCGGCGCGTGTCGCAAAAGCGGGCGTCGTCGCACTCGCGCGCGCCGCGGGCGTCCCCGTGCAGCCCGTCGGGCTCTCCGCGCGACCCTGCCTTCACTTCGGCAGTTGGGACACAACGCTCCTGCCCCTCCCTTTCGCTCGGGTCGTCGCCGTCTTCGGCCGGCCGATCCCGATCCGAGCGGAGATGACGGCCGAAGAGCTCGAGCAGACGCGCCTTGAGATCGAGCGGGAAATCGAGCGTGCGACCCGGGAGGCGGACGAGCGGCTCGGGCTCTAGCGCGGGCGCGGCCTCGGCACTCTCGCCGCTCCGCGGACAGCGCCTATTCCCCGAGCAGCCCTCGCAGCCAGCTGCCGACGTCCGGGTGGTCGAGCAGGCCGGCCTCTCGCAGGCACGCGGCGGCGATGGCGTGTGAGTCCTCCACCGTCGCGGCCTCCAGCGCGCTGCGGGCCGCCTCGGCGGCTTTGCCCGCGTCGAGAGCACGCACGATCTCCTTCACGACGGGCACGGCGCTTGGGGTCCCGGAGAGCTCCCCGATGCCAAGACCCACGAGGAGGGGAACCGCGAGGGGGTTGCTGGCCATCTCCCCGCACAGCGAAACGGGAATGCCCGCGCGCGAAGCGGCGCGAACGCTGCGATCGATCAGCGCGAGCACCGCCGGGTGAAGGGGATCGTAGAGGTGGGCGACCCGCTCGTTGCCGCGGTCGACGGCGAGCGTGTACTGGGTGAGGTCATTGGTTCCGATGCTGAAGAAGTCGCATTCGCGAGCCAGCGCACCGGCGATGAGCGCGGCCGACGGCACCTCGATCATGATGCCCACGGGAACATCGCGGTCGAACGGCACGCCCCGATTGCAGAGCTCCTCCTTGGCCGATTCGAGCAGCGCTCGGGCGAGGCGCAGCTCCTCGACGGAGCCGATCAGCGGGAGCAGGACCCGCACGTTGCAGCGCGTCGTCGCACGAAGGATCGCACGCAGCTGCGCGCGGAACGGCGCCTCGTGCGAGAGCATGAGCCGCGTCGAACGCCAGCCAAGCTGCGGATTCTCCTCGTCGGTCACGTCTGGGAGGGGAACGGCCTTGTCGCCCCCGAGGTCGAGCGTGCGGATCGTGACCGGCCGCGGCGCCATGGCCTTGGCCACGCGCTCGTAGAGCCGCTCCTGCTCCTCTTCCTCGGGAAATCCGCGATGGGCGATCGCGAGCAGCTCCGTGCGGAACAGGCCCACGCCTTCCGCGCCGTGCTGCTCGATCAGACGCAGGTCGTTCAGCAATCCCACATTGGCCGTGAGCAGAATGCGTCGGCCGTCGCGCGTCTCGGCGGGTCGGTACTTGAGCGTGTCGAGGTGCTCGGCCGCGAGCTCGTAACGCTGCTGCGCGCGCTCGTACTCGGCGCGCAGCGCAGCATCGGGCCGCAGGTACACGCGTCCCGAGGCGCCATCCACGATGGCCAGCTCGCCGGGCCGGGTGGCCTCCAGGATGCCCGTCACTCCCGTCACGGCCGGGATCTCGAGCGAGCGGGCGAAGATCGCTCCGTGCGACGTGGCGCCTCCGTGCTCGGCGATAAGCGCCGCGATCTTCTCGGTCTCGAGCAGCGCGAAGTGGGCGGGAAGGATCTCCTTGGCCACCACGATCGAACCGTCCTGGAGCGGCACGTTGTGATGGCGGACCCCGAGCAGCCGCGCCATCACGCGGCGACCCACGTCTTCGATGTCGCTGCCGCGCTCCCGAAAATACGGATCCTCGATGGACTCGAAGGTCTGCCTGTAGTCGTCGAGCACGTCACGCAGCGCCTGCAGGGCATTGCCGCTGTCTTCCACGGCACGCTCGACCCGCCCCGTGAAGCCTTTGTCCTCGAGGATCTGAATGTGCGTATTGAAGACCGCGGCGAACTCCGGGCCAAAGCGTTCGGCGACCTCATCGCGCACGTCGTCGAGCTCGCTGCGAGCTTCCGAGATCGCGCGCTGAAGGTCACGCTTCTCTTGCACTTCGTCGGGATTCGGCGCGTAGTCGAGCCGCGCGAGATCCACGGGATCTTCGAGTCGGTAGAGCGGTCCAATCGCGATGCCGGCCGAGGTGGGCGAGCCTCGCAGCTCGACGCTGGGCGGTGGCGCCTGCTCTGCGGTGCGCAGCCCGTGGAGCTGGAGCCCGGAGTTCACAAGCTTCGCCACCACCCGGCTGCGCTCCTCCTCCGTGCGTGCCACGAGATCCAGCAGCCGGGCGTTCATCACGACGGGAGCAATGAGCTGCGCGCAGGTCTGGAGCAGGTCGATGTCCTGGGTGTCAAACTGCCGGGGCTGCTCCGTCTGGACGACGAGCACGCCGATCGGCATTCCGCGCACGAGCAGAGGGGTCGCCAGCAGCGATTGGAATCTTTCCTCGCCGGTGCCGGGGAAGAAGCGGAAGCGCGGGTCGTCTTGGGCGCGCTCGACGGCGATGGGCTTGCGTTCGCGCGCCGCCTGCCCGACCAGTCCCTCGCCGAATGCGAGCCTCACCCGCCCCACCGCCTCCGGCGCAAGACCCCGGGTGGCCCAGAGCGTCAGGTGCTCCAGACTGGGATCGGTCAGGTAGATCGAGCACACGTCGGCGCCCAGCTTCTTGACGACGAGCTCGACGACATTGCCGAGCGTCTCCTGCAGGTCGTGAGAGCGTGCGACGACGTCGGCGACGTCAGCGAGCAATGTGACGCGGCTCGGGATAGTGGCCCCCTACGCACGGCGNNCTCAGTGGGTCGCCGCCGGGTCGAATCCGCCGTTGTCGCGGGCGGGAGAGCCGTGGTTCGGCGGAAACACATAGTCCTTGTCCTCGAAGCGGAGGCCGAGGGCGAGGAGGATCTTCCGCTTCGTGTCCATGCGGCAATTCATGCCCTTCTCGACGCTGTGGATCGTGCGCAGCGCGACCTTGGCCTTGCGCGC
>DOUU01000017.1:349-4132 GCA_003520425.1 Deltaproteobacteria bacterium | reverse complement strand
TCAAGGAGCTCCTCGCTGGGCCGAGTGCCGTAGCCTTGCTTTCGCTCTTCAAGTTTCGGATGCGCGGCGGATTTCTTTAGCGATCATCGGGGCTTGGATCGTGATGAGGGGATTTTCCAGGCGCGCAGTCCAAGCCCGGGAGAAAGCCTGGGAGAGCCTTGGGGATAGCCGGGCAATCGCCCTCGCAGGGACCTTCAGGGACGGAAACNNGGTGCGTTCGCCCTGTTCGCGGCGTCGGCCGCGGTGGGCTTCCGTGCGGCCTCCCGCTGGATCCCGGGCGCGGTCCGCGTCGCGGCGGAAGGGGCGCTCACGACCGCCCTCGGGAGCGAGGTCGAGCTCGGCCCGGTGCACCTGCTCTACGGACCCTCGATCGCCATCGAGGCCCGGGACCTCTCCGCGTGGCCGTGCGCCTGGGGTCCCGCGCTGCGCGTCGACCGGACCTACGTGACGGTTCGCTGGCTCGACCTCCTGTTCGGCCGGATCGAGCTGCAGCGGATCGAGCTCGAAGGGCTCTCGCTCCGCTTCCAGCGCAGCGAGGGCGGTGGCTTCGAGCCGCGCGCTCTGGCCGAGTGGCTGTCGCGCGGCCAGTCCGCCCTTCGCCCGGCCTCGCCCGCTCCTGCGGGCCCTCGCGATAGGCTCGAGCCCGTCCGCGAGGCCGTGCACCGGCTGCGCGCCCTCGTTCTCCCCGAGCTCGACCTTGAGGTACGCGGCGCCTCCATCTCCGTCTCCGACCCTCGGACGCCGGGTGCGGAAGTCCGGCTCGAAGGACTCGAGGCCCGGCTCCTCGTGGGCGGCTTCCGGCGTGACCTTGAGCTCCATGCGGAAGGACGCTTGGCAGATGCCAAGGGTCCCCGCGGCGTCCTCGCCGCCGAGTTCCGGCGGGACCACGCCGCAACGCTCCACGGCGTCCTTACGGCAACGGAGCTCGACCTCGCCACCGTCTGCTCGCAGGTCGACGCCCTGGGTCCGGGTCTCATGGCCGGGCGCCTCACGGCGGCACTCGACGTGACGCTCTCTGCGGGCGCGGCCCGCGAGCGGCAGGCCGAGCTCGAGCTGGACGGCCGGGTCTCTGATTTCACCCTCATGCTCGGCCCCAAGGCAGGAGCACGCGCGAGCGGCTCAAGAGTGCATGTCGACCAGGCGAGCCTGCGAGCCACCCTGCATGCAGAGCCCGAGCGCATCGTCCTCGCCACCGGGCGAATCGGGCTCTCGGGAAAGGAGTTCGGCGTGCGGGGAGCCGTCGCGCGGCCGCTCACACCCGACGCGCTGGCGGAGCTCACGGTGAGGGCGGAGCAGCTCAGCCTCGCCGACGCCCGGCGGCTCGTCGCGCTCCTGCCGCCGCAAACCAGGTCGGGTTTCCAACGTGCCATGGAACCGGTCGAGGGGGGCGGGGTCGACGCGCTGGAGGCCACGGCCTCGGCTCCGCTTTCGCGCTGGCAAGAGCTCGCCCAGGGTGAGCTTGCGGCCCTCCCCTCCGACGCGACGCTCACGGGCTACGTGCGCGATTTCGCGATCCGCCTCGACTCCGGCGACCGCCTCGAGGGGGTGTCGGGAGTCATGATCTGGCGCGGTGACGAGCTCGACCTGCGTGGGGTGCAGGCGAAGCTCCATGGCTCTGCGCTGCCCCAGCTCGACCTCACCATCGCGGGCCTCTCGAATCTTTCGGACGCAAGGAATGCTCCTGCCGCGGCTCCCGCCATAGGGCCTCTCGCGGGCCGGATTCCCCTGTTCGCGATGCTCGCTCCGGAGCCCGGTGAAGAGCAGATCCCGCCACGCTGGAGCGAGCTCGTGGTCGAGGCGGACATGATCGACCACCCCGCGCTTGGCTGGCCGCTCGAAGGCGCTCGGGTCGTGATCAGCCCGACGCAGGAGGGTGTTCATTTCCGCGCGGAACAGGGGCGCTGGGGCGGAGTGCCGGTGACCTTCGAGGGCAACTGGCTCAGCAAACCCGAACGCCTCACGCTGCGGCTCGCCGCTCAGCCCGTCCGCGGGGCGCCTCCGCCCGCGGCACCGGGTGAAAACTGGGCGCGTGGGCGCTTCGTGTACCAGGCGGCTCCGGTCTTCGCGGCGGATCCCCGGCCCAGTGTGATTGCGGGCGTCTCCGGCTGGTTCCGCATGCAGGGCGAGAAGGTCCGCGTCTTCCAAGGCGAGATGCGCCTGCGCCCCGGCGGCGTTCTTCAGGGCGAGAGCACCTTCGACTTCTCGCAGCCCGAGGGCATTCCGTTCCAGGCCCAGCTCTCGCTCGACCAAGCGACGATCCCNNAGACCTCGCCGTGATGCTCGGCCAAAGCGGCGAGCACGCGACGGGAAAGGCGACGGCTCGCGGCGTGCTGGAGAGTGTGCTCGCGCCGAACGTCCCCCTGTTCGCCCATGCGCGCGGTTCCGTGACGGTGCGGGCGACCGACGGAGAGCTGACGGAGCACATGCCTCTATTCGTNNTCGATCGCAAGCGTGAGCGAGACCTTGAACCCCTTCGCCTCTCGCGACCGGATCCGCTACCGACAGGTGGACGCGGAACTTCGATTCCACGACGGCGAGGTCTCGACCGACGCCCTCACGATCGACAGCCCCGACCTGCGCCTGGTCGCTTCGGGCTCAGTCGGTCTCCTCCCGCCGCACGAGGTCAAGGCCGTGGTTGCCCTCCTTTTCTTCGGAAAGGTCTCGAACCTGGTCGGAATGCTCCCCGTCNNCGATCCTGCTCGGCAAGGAGAACAGTCTCATGGGCGCCTATTTCGAGGTGAGCGGAGACTTTGCCGAGCCACGGGTGAAGCTCGTACCCAGCAAGTCGCTTACCGGTTCCGGTCCCGCGCAGCTTCTGCTCGAGGGCGTGCCGTCTTTCGTGCGAAACGGGATCGAGGCGATCCAGTCCGTCCTCGGACGNNCAAGCCCGCGGCCCCCGCGCCGGATGGCATGTGACCCGCGCGCGCCAAAAACTTCTGACGCGCGGGGAGGCGACACGCGCCGTGCGTGCCGCCCACTCGCGGGGCGAGCGCGTCGTTTTCACCAACGGCTGCTTCGATCTCCTGCATCTCGGGCACGTGCGAAGCCTCGAGCAGGCGCGCTCCTATGGCGAACGGCTCCTCGTCGCCGTGAACAGCGACGCCAGTGTGCGTCGCCTGAAGGGCCGCGGCCGACCGCTCATTCCCGCACGCCAGCGGGCCGAGGTTCTGGCGGCCCTGGCCTGTGTCGACTGGGTTGTGGTCTTCCCCGAAGACACGCCGCTCGCGACGATCCGCGCGCTGCGGCCCGATGTTCTCGCCAAGGGCGGAGACTGGTCCTTCGACACCATCGTAGGTCGATGGGAGGTGGAGGGCTGGGGAGGACGCGTGGTCCGTTTGCGGGAGGTTCCCGGCGTGCGCACCACACGCATCATCGAGCGCGCGCGGAAACGCCCCGCAGTCGCCGGGCGTCGAACCTCCGGGCAGGCGCGGGAGGGCAGGGAGCGCGGGCAATGACCGACCTGGCGCTTGAGCCGGTGAAGCGGCTCCGGGAGGAAGTCGGACGCGTCGTGGTCGGCCAGCGCGGGCTCGTGGACGGGCTGCTGGTCGCGCTCTTGTGCGGCGGCCACGTGCTCGTCGAAGGCGTACCGGGGGTCGCAAAGACCACCGCGGTCCGTACCCTCGCGCATGCCCTGGGTCTCGGCTTCCGCCGCATCCAGTTCACCCCCGATCTCTTGCCCGCAGACCTGCTGGGCACGCCGATCTACGTTCCCGGTCGAGAACGCTTCGAGGTGCGCCGGGGGCCGATCTTCACCCCCGTGCTGCTCGCGGACGAGATCAACCG
>DOUU01000017.1:0-294 GCA_003520425.1 Deltaproteobacteria bacterium | reverse complement strand
CCGGAGGCGCAGATCGATCGCTTCTTGCTGAAGCTCGTGGTGCCCTATCCCGACGCTCGCGAGGAAGCCGAGATCGTGGCGCGAGACGCTCGGACGGATGGGGGGGTGCGCCCTGTGGCGGACCCTGCCGTCGTCGAAGAGCTCCAGCGCTCGGTCGGCGCCGTCTACGTGGCTCCGGTCGTGACCGATTACGCGGTGCGCCTCGTTCGCGCCACCCGAGACCCCGCGGCCGCGGGCGTACGGGTGGTGGGCCCGGGCGGAGAAAGCCCGCCCCACCCCGTCGCTCTCGGTGCG
>DOUU01000501.1:2570-6615 GCA_003520425.1 Deltaproteobacteria bacterium | reverse complement strand
GCCCATGATCTACTACCCGCTCTCGACCCTCATGCTGTCGGGGGTGCGCGAGATCCTGGTCATCACGACCCCCCACGATCAAGAGGCCTTCCGGCGCCTGCTCGGCGACGGCAGGCGGCTCGGACTTGCGCTGTCNNTCCTACGCCGTTCAGGAGCGCCCGATCGGCCTGGCCCACGCCTTCATCGTCGGCCGAGAGTTCGTGGGGCGGGAGCGGGTCGTACTCGCGCTTGGAGACAACGTCTTCTACGGCCACGGTCTGCCCGAGGTCCTGCACCGGGCTGCGAGCCGCGAAAGCGGCGCGACCGTGTTCGGCTATTGGGTGCGGGACCCCGAGCGCTACGGCGTCGTGGAGCTCAGCGAGGCAGGCCGTGCGCTCCGGATCGAGGAGAAGCCCAAGGTGCCCCGCTCCCACTGGGCGGTGACGGGCCTCTATTTCTACGACAATCGGGTCCTTGACATCGCCGCGGAGCTGCGACCCTCCCAGCGGGGGGAGCTCGAGATCACCGATGTGAATGCCGCCTACCTCCACTCCGGGGATCTGTTCGTCGAACGACTCGGCCGCGGCATCGCGTGGCTCGATACGGGGACGCACGAGTCCCTGCTCCAGGCCGCGAATTTCATCCAGGCGATCCAGGAGCGGCAGGGGCTCAAGGTGGCTTGCCCCGAGGAGATCGCCTTCCGTCTCGGCTGGCTGACGCGCGACGAGCTCTTGCGTGAGGCAGAGAGCATGAAGACCAATGAGTACGGCGCCTACCTCGAGGCACTCGCCAAAGAGGAGCGCTCGGGATGAAGGTCCATGCAACCGAAGTCCCCGGTGTCCTGCTCGTGGAACCGCAGGTCTTTCGTGATGAGCGTGGCTTTTTTCTCGAGTCCTTCCAGGCCCGCAAGTACGCCGCAGCCGGAATTGCGGCCACTTTCGTCCAAGACAACCACTCGCTTTCGCGCAAAGGCACCCTGCGCGGCCTGCACGCCCAGCTGCANNTCCGGGTGATCGAAGGCGAGATCTGGGACGTGGCCGTGGATATCCGCCCAGACTCTCCGACCTATCGCAAGCATGTGTCTGCCGTCCTGTCGTCGGAGAATTTTCTCCAGCTCTGGGTGCCACCCGGTCTTGCGCACGGCTTCTGCGTGCTCTCGGAGCGTGCCCAGGTGGAGTACAAGTGCACGGACTTTTACGACCCGACGGACGAGCTGGTGGTCGCCTGGAACGATCCCAAACTNNAAACTCGCCATCCCCTGGCCCATCGCGGCTCCCTTGCTCTCCGAGCGTGATCGCAAGGGACAGCCCCTCGACGCGGTCGCGCCGAAGCTCCTGCGCTTTGACGACGCCGCGCGATGAATGCACCCCGCTTCGACGCTGTTGCGGCAGCGCGGAAGGATGCGAGCGCGAGCGCCGATGTCGTCGAGCGCAGCCTGACCCTTGCGCGGCTGACGTCGCACCGGTGCTTCGCTCGCACGAAGGCCCGGCGGGGTCTCGGTCTTCCGATCGAAGGGTGCCCGCCGAAAACGAATCGTGGCCCCACGATCCTATATGCTGTGCCCCGGATTCCTTGGCACCGAAGGGAGGGCTTGCGCGTGCACGGCAAGGCCGCTGCGGCCTCGGATCCTTCTGAGAGGCCGGCTGCTGCCAGGGCGCAGCACGCCGCATGAATCGCCGGTGAGCCCCGTCCCCCTGCGCTCGGATTACGGAAGCGGTGTGTATCGTCGTCGCATCGCGCTCTGGACCGAGGATGGCCTCGTCCGCGGGAGCCTCGTCGACGACTTCCACGATTTCACTGTTCGCCTCGAGCACGACGGCGTGCACGTCTTGAAGATCGAAGGTGCGGCCCGCCGCATCCCTTGGGTGACATGCCCGGCGGCGGCGGTGCCCCTTTTGCGGCTCGAGGGCATGCCCCTTACCCGATCCCTGCGCCAGATCGCACGCCACACCGACCCGCGCGCCCAGTGCACACACCTGTTCGACCTCGCGAGCCTCGCCGTGAGCTTCGCCGCCTCCGGCGCCGCGAGGAGGCTTTACGAGCTCGCTGTCCCGGATCGCGTGGGAGCCCGCACGGAGGCGACCCTCTCTCGGGATGGATCCCCGGCTCTGCGCTGGCAGATCGACGCGGCGCGCGTCGAGGATCCGCCGCCCTTCGCGGGCCGCTCGCTCGCGGGCGGAGGGTTTTTGGAGTGGGTCGAGGCGGCGCTCGACGCGGATCTCGCCGAGGCGGCGCAGGTGCTGCGCCGCGCCGTCGTGATTTCCTATGGTCGTCGCTTTGATTTCGACCGCGTCCCGGACGCCCGCACCTTCCAGAACTATGCAGGCGGGGCTTGCTTCACCTTTTCCCCCGAGCGCGTGGCCGAGGCCGTTCGTGTCGTGGGAAGCGTGCGCGACTGGACGGCCGGGCTGCCCGACGCCGGTGGCGGACTCTAGAGATTCCCAGGTCGATCCAAGACCGGTGAGATCTTCCAGATCTCGCGGGCATACTCGCGAATCGCGCGGTCGCTCGAGAAGCGACCGACCCGGGCGACGTTCAAGATGGCGCGCCGCGCCCAGGCCTCTGGATCGACAAAGTCGAGCGAGGCGCGCGCATGCGTCGCTTCGTAGCTCTCGAAGTCGGCGAGGTGAAAGTACTCGTCCCCGTGCTCCATGAGGCGCTGCCAGATCGGGCGAAAGATTCCGGGCTCGCCGGGGCAGAAGCGGTCCGAGACGATCGCGTCCACCACCCGGCGTACGTTCTCGCTGCGGTGGTAGTACGCCCACGGATCATAGGCCCCGCTCTTGCGCAGCTGGGTCACCTCCTCCACGCGCAATCCGAAGATGTAGATGTTCTCCGCGCCCACGGCCTCTCGAATCTCAACGTTTGCACCGTCGAGGGTTCCGATGGTGAGGGCGCCGTTCAGGGCGAACTTCATGTTGCTCGTGCCCGACGCTTCCTTGCCCGCCGTCGAGATCTGCTCGGAAAGGTCGGCAGCGGGGATGATCCGCTCCGCCTGGCTCACGCGGTAGTCGGGAAGAAAGACGACGCGCAGGAGGCCATTCACGGCGGGATCGGAGTTCACGGCGTGCGCCACGCCGTTGATGAGCTTGATGATCAGCTTGGCCATCAGGTAATCCGGCGGCGCCTTGCCGGCAAACAGATAGACATGCGGAGTATCCGGCGGCTTGCCCTCTTCGATCAGCTCCAGGTACTCGTGGATCACGTGCATCGCCGCAAGCAGCTGCCGCTTGTATTCGTGGATGCGCTTGACCTGAACGTCGAACAGGGCGAGGGGATCGAGCCCGAGGCCCGTGAGGTCATGAACCAGCCGGGCGAGGCGCTCTTTGTTCGAGCGCTTGATGGCGCGGAATGCCGATCGGAATTCCGGATCGTCGGCAAAGGGCTCGAGCGCGCGGATCTGCTCGAGATCGGTGATCCAGCCGCTGCCGATCCGGGAGGTGATGAGGGCCGCGAGGTCGGGGTTGGCGAGCAAGAGCCAGCGGCGGGGCGTAATGCCGTTGGTCTTGTTGCTAAAGCGCTCCGGCCACATTTCGTGAAAGTCGGGGACGAGCTGGTGTTTCACGAGGTCGGTGTGAAGCTGGGCAACACCGTTGATGGAGTGACTGCCCACCATCGCGAGGTGTGCCATGCGCAGCTGCTGCGGCCAGCTCTCCTCAACGATCGACATCCGACGCATCCGATCCACGTCCCCCGGCCAGCGCCTGGTCACTTCCTTCAAGAATTGGTCGTTGATCTGCTCGATCAGCTCGACGTGCCTGGGAAGAACGCTCGCGACCAGCGGCCGGGGCCATTTCTCGAGCGCCTCGGGCATGAGCGTGTGATTGGTGTACGCGAAGGTCCGCTGGGTGGTGCTCCAGGCGGCCTTCCACGGCATCCCCTCCTCGTCGACGAAGATCCGCATGAGCTCGGCCACGGCGAGTGCCGGGTGGGTGTCGTTCAGCTGGATGGAGACTGCCTCGGAAAGGTCCGCCAAGTAGCCCGAGCGGCGACGGAAGCGCCCGACGATGTCGCGCAGCGCGCAGGCGACGAAAAAGTACTCCTGCAACAGCCGCAGCTGCTTGCC
>DOUU01000501.1:0-2507 GCA_003520425.1 Deltaproteobacteria bacterium | reverse complement strand
GTCCGCCGTATCCGACGATCGGCATGTCGTTGGGAACGCCCACGAGAACGTGGTAGTCCACCCAGCGCGAGCGCCGCGGCTCGTTCGGGTGGCTCGGGTAGCCCTCGGGCTCGAGACGACCATAGACAGGAACGAGGCACGCCTCGTCCGGGCGCTCGATCAGCCAGGGCGTGCCGAGCCGGCGCCAGCTGTCGGGGCGCTCGCGCTGCCATCCTGCTTCGAGGACTTGGCGGAATAGGCCGTAGTCGTAGTTGATGCCGTAGCCGTAGCCGGGCAGGTCCAGGGTCGCGAGGGAATCCAAGAAGCAGGCGGCGAGGCGGCCAAGGCCGCCGTTGCCAAGCGCTGCGTCGTGCTCGGTCTCCCGTACCTCTTCGAGGTCCACGCCGAGCTCTTCCAGTGCTAGGCGGCACTCCTCGTAGATACCGAGATTGTGAAGATTGTTCGCAAGAGCGCGGCCGATCAAGAACTCGAGCGAGAGGTAGTAGACACGCTTCGCTCTCGCCGCTTCGACCCGAGTCTCGGTCTCGATCATGCGCTCGATCAAGAGATCCCGCGTGGCGAGCGAGACCGCCATGAACAGATCATGGCTGCCGAGCTCCTGCCAACGCTTGCCCAGGGAATAGAGCACCCGGCGCTGGATCGCCTCGCGCAGCCCATGCGGGTCGATCAAGGTCCCCGTCGCCGAACTCACACAAGCACCTCCCCGGCACGGTGGCCGAGCATCGAAGCCACGGAGGGCGGGGGGAGGTTCAGGCTTCGTCTTGGGGGGTAGCCCGAAGTTTCGCGGTCTCGGCGCGCGCGTGTCAAGCCTGGATGCAGCATGGGCCAGTCCTTGCTCACTCGTCTTCTTCGACTTCCCACGTCTCGTCTGCGCCCGCAGC
Organism: Deltaproteobacteria bacterium; assembly: GCA_003520425.1. Classification (GTDB taxonomy): domain Bacteria; phylum Myxococcota_A; class UBA9160; order UBA9160; family UBA9160; genus UBA9160. The sequence continues at coordinate 1,626 of DOUU01000501.1, read as the reverse complement.
CCGGGAAAGCACGAACGTGGAGCCGCAGAAGCTGCACATCACCGGATCGCCCGCTTTCTCGTCGCCCCCAAAAACGAGGTCTGCATCGCACACCGGGCAGCTCGGTTCCCCCGTCATGAGCTTTGGATCGGAGTCCCCCGCCGCTCGCTTGAGGTCTCCGCGAGCGCCGCTTGGTCCTTCGTCTCGGGGAGGAGCCTGATACAGTCAGGGCGGGAGGGAATCGCATGAAATTGCGTGTCCGCTCGGATGCCCTGGGTTTCGCCGCCGTGGTTTTGACGATTTTCTATGGCGCGGGCTGCGGTTATAACCGGATCCAGGTCGCAGACGAGGCCGTCAAGGCGGCGTGGGCCGAGGTGGGGAACCAGTACCAGCGGCGCGCCGACCTTGTCCCGAATCTCGTGGCCACGGTGAAGGGCGCCGCTGACTTTGAGCGGCAGACGCTGGAGGCGGTTGTGCAGGCCCGCGCCAAGGCGACCGGCATCCAGGCGACGCCTGAGCTCGTGAACGACCCCGAGGCCTTCAAGAAGTTCGAGGCTGCCCAGGGCGAACTCTCGAGCGCCCTCGCGAGGCTGCTCGTGACGGTCGAGCGCTACCCGGACCTCAAAGCGAACCAGAACTATCGCGATCTCCAAGCCCAGCTCGAAGGCACCGAGAACCGGATCGCAGTCGCTCGCAAGCGCTACATCGATGCGGTCGCCCAGTACAACGCTCTCGTGCGCTCCTTCCCGACGAACCTGACCGCGCGATTCCTGCTGGGCGCGCAGGTGCGCCCGAGCTTCGAAGCCCGGCCCGGGACGGAGACACCACCGGAGGTCAAGTTCTGATCCGAGCGCTCTTGTTCGCGGCGCTTGCATCGGCGCTTGTCCCGACTGCCCGCGCGCTCGATGTGCCGCCTTTGCGCGCCCGGGTGAACGATCTCGCAGGCCTCCTCCCTCCGGAGCGCCAAGCGCAGCTCGAGGAGCGGCTCGCGCGCTACGAGCAGGAGACCTCGCACCAGATCGTGCTGCTCACGGTCCCCTCCCTCGAAGGCGATGCGATCGAGGACTTCTCGATCCGCGTGGCCGACGCCTGGAAGATCGGTCACAAGGGCCTTGATAACGGCATCATCGTCGTGATCGCGCGAGATGAGAGGAGAGCCCGTGTCGAGGTCGGCCGTGGGCTCGAGGGTGCGGTGCCCGACGTCGTGGCCTCTCGAATCCTGCGTGACCGCATGTTCCCGCTGTTTCGGGCGGGACGCGTGCCCGACGGTGTCGACGCGGGGATCGAAGCCCTCATGGCGGCGGCCCGAGGGGAGGAGATCCCAGAGGCGCGACGTCCCCGGCCAGACGCGCATCGTGAGGGCGAAGGCCCGCTCGGGCTCATCGTGATGTGGGCCCTGCTGGGAGGGTTTCTCGCGGCCCCCTTCCGCCGGGGGCGGCTGCGGCCTGTGGGTGCACTCTTCGCGGGCACGGTGGCAGGGGCGCTGACCTATCTCGTCGTGGCGAGCGCCCTCTGGGCGGCCGTGGCTGCGGCGCTTGGGGCGCTCTTCGGTTGGATCTCCCCCGCGAGCGCTCCGCTGCGCTCCGGGCGCCCGTTCCTTGGCGGCCCATGGGGCGGCGGCTTCGGGGGTGGCGGGGGCGGCTTCGG
>DOUU01000463.1:7384-13369 GCA_003520425.1 Deltaproteobacteria bacterium | reverse complement strand
ACCGGTGACGAGGGCGGTTTTCCCGAGAAAACGGGCAGCCAGAGGAGGGGCGGACAGCGGCATGCGGGTCCATCATGCGCGATCTCGCGGGATCTTGCGATCATGGTCTCGAGGGCGGCCCGGCGGCATCGAGATACATAGCCTCGCGTCGGTGAAGCTCGAGCTCCACGGCGCGTCGTGCGGCCCGGCCCTCCGCACTCGCCGAGCGCCGGCGGGCCCGCGGGGCACCGGGCTTTGCGGCCCGAGGTCCTAGGTGCGCGGCGTCGAAGATGGACGGGAGTCCCACCGGCGCTGCGATCGATCGGGGACACAGGCGCCGCGCGGGGGGCGGGATCGCTTCTCCCGATGGCCCCCGGGCTGGAGTCCGGGCGACGGCGTTCTGAGCTATGCGTAACGCGATGCGACACGAGACTCCCTGGGATGGGGCACAGCCCCCGGTCGAGCTGCACAACGTCTGGCTCGCGTTTGGGCCGAGGGTCGTGTGCCGGGACCTCTCGTGCTCCTTTTCGCGCGGAGCCGTCACCGTGCTCATGGGCGGGAGCGGGGCGGGCAAGAGCACACTCTTTCGGCTGATCGGGGGGCTTCTTCGGCCCGACCGCGGAAGCGTCAAAGTGGCCGNNTTCTCCGGCCCGACCGCGGAAGCATCAAAGTGGCCGGCGAAGAAATCACAGTTCTCTCCGAGACCGGGCTTGGACGAGTGCGGCGCCGGATCGGGATGATGTTCCAGGGCGGAGCGCTGCTCGACTCCATGACCCTGTTCGAGAATGTCGCTTTGCCCCTGCGCGAGCGGACAAAGCTCACGAAGCGGGAAGTCGCGGCCAAGGTCATGGAGACCCTCGACGCCGTGGGCCTCGCGGATGCCGAGGGCTTGCTGCCAAGCCAGCTTTCCGGCGGCATGGTCAAACGCGCAGCCCTGGCGCGGGCCATCGTCATGAGCCCGGAGATCGTCCTCGCAGACGAACCGTTTTCTGGGCTGGATCCAGTGACGCTGCGGCGCATCGAGGCGCTTTTGGTCGAGACGAACCGCTCCCTCGGCCACACGCTCGTGGTGGCCTCGCATCACATTGCGTCTGCCAAGCGGATGGCCCGCCAGATCGTGTTCTTGCGCGACGGATTGGCGATTTGCGGAACCCCTGAAGAGCTCGAAAAGAGTCAAGATCCTGGGATCGCGGAGTTCTTCCACGCGGACGAAGATGGGCCGGCGCCCCAGGCGATGCGCACCGAGGTGAGATGAGACTTGCTCCGATCGAGGCCATAGGCTTTCGCTCCATCCGCTATGTGGCGACTTTAGGGCGGATGGCAGTCTTCCTCGGCCAGATCCTCCGGGCCGCGGTCACGCCACCGACCCGGCTGGGGCGCCTTGTGAACGAGGTCTACGACTCCGGCGTCCTCTCGCTCTTGATCGTGTGCGGCTCCGGCATCGCCGTGGGAGCGGTCCTCGGGCTTCAGGGCTACAACACCCTGATTCGCTTCGGAGCCGAGAATTCCCTCGGATCCGTCGTCGGATTGGCGTTGGTCCGCGAGCTTGGGCCCGTCCTCACGGGACTGCTCGTGACCGGACGGGGTGGATCGGCGATGGCCGCAGAGATCGCGAGCATGGTTGCCACCGAGCAGCTCGATGGTCTGCGGATGCTCTCGATCGATCCCGTCCATCTGGTCGTGGCACCGAAGGCGTTCGCGATGCTCTTTGTCATGCCGCTGCTCGCGGCGCTCTTTACCACCTTTGGGATCTTCGGCGGGTACGTGGTCGGCGTCCACCTGCTCGGCGTCGACGGCGGCACCTATCTCAACGGCCTGGACGCAGTGGACTTCCCCAACGACGTGGCGGGGAGCCTTGTGAAATCGGTTGTGTTTGGCGGGCTCGTGGGCCTCATCGCAACCTATCGCGGCTACACCAGCGAACCAAGTTCGGCGGGGGTCAGCCGAGCGACGACGTCCACCGTGGTGATCTCCTCTGTATCGATTTTGGTCGTCGATTACGTGATTACAGCCCTTTGGGGAGTGTAAGCTCTCCGGCGAGCGGGGAGGGCAGGGGGAACTAGGGATGCGACCGTCACCGCTCAGGGACCTCGTGGTCGGGCTCTTCGTGCTGGTCGGTCTGGGTGCCGTCGCCTATCTGTCGATCGAGGTGGGCGGACTCGGCTATCGCGGGCCGGGGGGCCTTGTGCTCTACGCGGACTTCGATCAGATCGGTGGCCTCAAGACACGAGCGCCGGTCATGATCGCAGGGGTCAAGGTGGGCCAGGTGGGCGGTATCACGCTCGACGACTCGATGCGGGCCCACGTCAAGCTCGAGATCGATCGCAAGCTCAAGCTGCCGACGGACACATCGGCGGCGATCCAGACGGCGGGCCTGCTCGGGGATCAGTTCATTGCTCTCGAGCCCGGGGCGGACGAGAAGTTCCTGACCTCGGGCACGACCATTGCTTTTACGACGAACGCCCTGTCGATCGAGAGCCTGATCAGCAAATTCGTGGCGAGTTCCGACAGCGGGGAAGGGGAGAAGAAGAAAAAGTGAAGACCCGAGATACCCACGGGCTCGCCCTCGTCGCCGCTGTCATGGCCCTCGCACTCGGCTCCGGCGGGTGCGCGGCCTCACATGGCCCCCACGCGGAGCCCTCCGCGACGGCCGAGCAAGAGAAGATCGACCCCTGGGAGGGCGGCAACCGGAAGGTCTTCTCGTTCAACGAGGCCATCGATATCCACGCGATCGAGCCGGTCGCGCGGGGCTGGAACAAGATCATGCCCGCCCAGGTGCAGGAGTCGCTCACCAACTTCTATTCCAACCTGCGCTACCCGGTCGTCTTCCTCAACGACCTGTTTCAAGGCAAGCCGGGGGCCGCAGCGCTCGAGACCGGCCGCTTCCTCGTGAACACAACGCTCGGCTTCGGAGGCTTCTTCGACCCCGCGACGACCTGGGGGCTGCCCCGCCATGAGCAAGACTTCGGCCTCACCCTCGGGCACTGGGGTCTGGACTCCGGTCGCTACCTCATGATCCCGCTGCTCGGCCCCTCGTCGGTGCGGGACCTGACGGGGGAGATCGTGGATATACCCTTCGACGTGGTCTCGATCGTCGCCTCCTGGTACATCACCTTGCCGGCTCGCGCCGTGCAGGTGATCAACACGCGCTCGGCGTTCCTCGATATCGTGGACGAGAACCGGCGGGCGGCCTTCGACTACTACGTCTTTTTGCGCGATGCCTACCTGCACCATCGTGAAAGCGAGCTGACGGAAGGGGGGGCCCCGGCACGGTCGGGCGCCGCCGAGGAGCTCTACTACCCGGATACGGAGAAGGATTCACCGTAGCCGTGGGCGCACGGCGGCCTCAGGGCGAAGGCGGCGCTCGGGTGCGAGGGCGGGAACCCCAAGGCCCAAGGAAAAGAGTCGCAGAGCCGATAGAGATCCTGCGCCCGAGCCGAGGCATCTTCGGATTCCACCGGGGCCGAAGGCCCCGCATCTCTTGCAGGACACATGGACGAGAGCTGCCCCGCCACCTTCAAGTACTATGGTCTCCACTCGCGAAGGCCCCCGCCGCGCCGCGGCCCGGGCCGGCTCGCACGCAACCCACGATGAGGAGCTCGACTTCCAACATGCATCCGAACAAGCGATGGAGTCGCCGCAGCGTCGCAGTCTTCTGGGCGCCGCTCGTGCTCTCGGGTGTGATGGCCCTGACCCCCGGGGCGTCGCGGTCAGCGGATTCTCCGCGGGAGGTCGTCGAGCTCACTTCCCAAAGGGTGCTGGGGGTCCTGAACTCGGGCGAGAGCGACGACGAAAAGATCAAGCGGCTCGAGCAGATCGCCTACTCCACCATCGACTTCGACACGGTGAGCCGGCTGGTGCTGGCCAAAAACTGGAGGCAGTTCACCCCGGAGCAGCGCCAGCAGTTCGAGGAGGAGTTCAAGCGAGCGCTCACGGTGAGCTACGGCAAGCGCATCGGCCAGTTTGGCCAGGAGAAGGTGGTGATCGTCGGAGAGCGACAGGAGCCCCTCGGCGACGTGACGGTTCAGTCGCACATCGTTGGCGGCAAGGTGAAGTCGGGAGACGTGAAAGTCGACTATCGACTCCGCCAGAAAGACGGAACCTGGTACGTGATCGACGTTATCGTCGAAGGGGTGAGCATCGTTTCGAGCTACCGCACGCAGTTCCAGGAGATCATCAACCGGGGTGGGCCGGACCGATTGCTCGCTGAACTGCGGGACAAGAATGCCAGGGGCGAGGGCCTGGCCCCGGCAGAAACCACAAAAAAGAAGATCTAGGTCTTTCGCGGAGGCGCAAACCACGAGGGGGCGGGAGCCGATCGACGTCGGCTGGCACCTGCTATCGCAACGAGAGACGTTCCTTCGAACCACGACCACACTCGATGAAAGAGATGCAAGATCGCGGCGAGTGCGTTGTCGCTTTTACGGTCTCTGTCCATCGCGCAGAGGTGTGTCGAGCAGAAATCAATTCCGACGCGTTCATTGTCAAAATGCACTTTGTCTTTCTACAAGGCGCGCTTCAGAACTTCCACAATGTTCCATGTCGAGCAGCATCTGAGATCGTGGCACCGCTTGCTGGACTCTTCGTGCATTGGCATGGCGATTGCTCATCTGAAGCTCCAGTTGAGTGTCGGTCGCTAGCGGACGCGGCTGCAGCGGAAGTACACGTGATTTCCATGACTCGAGGCTTTTCCGTTTTGGAAGCCCATCACCGTTGCTGATGCATCCCGACCAATGATTCCGAGGCTCAAGCGTAGACACAGGCCAGGATCGCGTCCGTCTAGCGCTCGAGTCTGGGAGGCATGGCACAAGAGGAGTTCACAACGTGAAGTTTCAGTTTGGCACGTGGAGTCTGTTCGTCATCTGCGCTGCGAGCCTTGCAAGCAGTTCAAGAGCGGTGACTCTCGGCGATCTGGCTGCGGGAGCAAGTTTCAGCGCGGGAGCATTGTCATTTAGTCATTTCACGATCACTTCAACGGGTTCGATTGACAGCAATCTGTCGGATTACCAGGTTCAGTCCCTCACAGATGGCTTCCGAATTGCGGGAGGATTTGCTGCATTCGACGGCGACCAGGGCAGCATGCACATCAGCTATGAGGTCACCGATTCCGCGGCGAGCGGCGTGGACGGCCTCGGGCTTCAATTCGACGGGGCTGCGTCGGCCAAAGGGAGCGGAACGATGGTGACGGACAATGCATTTGACTCGGGCAACAACCATCTAGGATCCGCAAGTGTATTCAGCTCTGGGGGCGGAGGCGCAACGTTGCTGAGCGCAGCAAACTTCGGCGGCCCGCAGAGCGATCTGCATGTGGAAGAGGGGATCATCCTGAAGTCGGTTGGTCTCGCGAGCGCGGCGGCGATTTCTGCGATTGATGAGCACTTCACGGCGATGCCAGAGCCGGGAACCCTGATCTTGCTGGGCAGTGGCATGGCGGGGCTCTTCATGATGGCCCGCAAGCGACAGCGTTGAGGCACGTGGCCAGGCGTGGCTTGGGCCAGGGGCGGCCGGCCAGGCGGGGCTCCCGAGGGAGCCCCGCCCCTTCCGATGTCCGAGTCCGCAGCTCCTTTCCCGAAGGTGCGACCGCGACCGCTGGTCGTGAGGCCTCAATGAAACAGGAGCCCATTTGCTCGCAGCATCCGAGTCCGAGACGGCTCCGGCTCGCCGCATTTGATTCCAAAGCTGCCAGGGGCATCTGCAGCGGTTGGTCGGAAGAGGGCTCTAGCACAAAGGGACGCAATCGAAAGCCGACCCTCCCGATCAAGGCTGGAGGACTCTTGTCCCCAGTTCCCAGGGCGTGTCGGTTATCGTTCAGGACGGCGTATGACCGTGGTCCGCAATCACGATCACGTAGGTCTGCTCGAGAGCGTGCAATGCCTCATAAGCATCGAGCACTCTTCCGATGCCCGGGTCGGTCACCGCCTCGAGGCACTCGACCTCCTGATTGAGAGGATCTTGTGCAAGGTGCGTATACAGATCGATTCCCGGGAAATAGACCACTTGCAGGTC
>DOUU01000463.1:0-7360 GCA_003520425.1 Deltaproteobacteria bacterium | reverse complement strand
GAGTCATGTCCAGGATCGCCGAGGGCTCGAGGGGGGCCCTAGCGCGATTTTTCCGGCGAATTGACCGATCGCTTTGGGGCTGCTCGCAACGGCGGATCCCTGCGCTCACGACCCTACAAAGTGGAGAGGTCGAGTCCCGTCGATCACGTCCGGCGTGACTACGTAATCGCCCTCCACCGCGGCGTTCCAGATCGAACTCGCCGATTGCGGGTTCCCAGCCGTCACAAGGTAAGCAAGGCCGCTCGTCACCGCTCCCGCGCTGGCAAAGACGACCTTTGCCGGGAAGTAGACAGTGCTCGCGAGGACGGAACCGACATAACTCATGGCCGTGTGGGTCTCCGTGTCGCCCGCACGCGCTGCGGACACGCCACCGGCGGCCCCTCCGGCTGCTGCACCAGCCACCAAGAGCGCACAACCGCTACACGCCAGCACGGCAGAGAGCGCGAGAACAAACGGGACCTTCTGCAGCCTCAAAGAGCGTTGCATCGCTACCCTCCTCGTTGTGATTGCACAGTCGGCTGCGAGACGTCTTTGGCTCGGCTCGAATGTCGAGAGACCACCGACCGCTGATTTCGCCGCTTGTGCAAGGGGCATGCCATGCTGGAAGAGCCATCCCGTCTGTAACAATGCGTGAATTGTCACTGAGAAATGGCGGCTATGATCAACTCCGCGTCAGGGGTACCCGCGGGAGTTGCGAGCGGAAATGAAGGCGATTCTACAAGACGCCGTTCGCACAAGGTGCAGCCTCCAAGGGCGAGATCCCGCACGACCTGCGCCCTCGCAGGAAAGGAGCGTGCGGAAGCGGCGTTCCGCGAGCTTGCGCGCCCGCGGTCGCGCGCCATCGTTCCGGGCGAACGATGGGGCTCCTTGCGCAAGGCCGAGCGGAGAAGGTCTCTCAACCGAGGGAGCTGGAAAGCGCCAAGAGGAACCGCTGGGTCAGCTCCTCGAATCCTGTGCAAAGCATCAGGCCCGGGAACTGCCACTCGACGCCGACGGCCGCGAGCGGGCGCCCGAGCTTGTGAATCTGACTCGCCTCTTGCAGAGTGCCCATGCCGCCGCCCACGGCCACCGCCGCGTCTGCGGCGTGAGCAATCACGAAGTTCCGATAGACTCCAAGTCGTGTCCGGATCACGATCTCGGCTCCAGAGTCATCCTCGTCTTCAGGCGTGACTGCGATTGTGAGCCCTCCCCTCGATCGACAAGTGCGGACTGCCGACTCTCCAGCACCCGTCAGGCCGCCGCAGAGAATCGCCCACTCATGCGCCGCAGCCCATTCGCCGACGCGCTCCGCACAGTGGGCGAGCTCCTCGCTCCAGCCACCCGATTCGCTCCTCGGGCCGATCACCGCGAGCATGCGTCTTCGATCGCGTTCGTTCGTCATCGCCATAATTGTTAGCGTCGGCAACCGAGCTCGCCCGTGGAAGGAGCGCTGGCTTCCGGACGGCAGGGTATGCGACGCTCGTCCCCGTGCATCCGGGGGCTCCCCGGTGCGGCGCTCCGGTTTTCGGCCGAAGCATGAGGAGAGTCTCTTCGATTTCACCCGCGACCACGGACGGGTAGGACATGCGAGAGGAAATCCGAGTCGAAATCACACGGTCTGAGCGGGTGAGTGCGCTTGCTTATCCGGCCACCGGGCGCGACCGAACAGGGATCACATTGATCCTGGGACATGGAGCCGGCGCCGGTCAAACAAGTGGTTTCACGGTGAACCTCGCCACGGAGCTTGCGGCGCGCGGGGCTGACGCAGTCACCTTCAACTTTCTCTACATGGAGCGAGGTCGCCGCGTCCCCGATTCGAACGAGAAGCTCGAGGCTTGCTATCGGGCCGTGGTCGAGACCATTGGCAATCACGAGAAGTTCGGCCGCAATGCGCTCGTCCTCGGCGGCAAGTCGATGGGCGGACGAATCGCGTCGCAGATTGCTGCGGGCGATGCGGCGGATCTGGCTGGCCTCGTTCTTCTCGGGTATCCGCTCCATCCGCCGGGGCAAGCGGAGAAGCTTCGCGTGAAGCACCTGTCGAACATCAAGGTTCCGATGCTCTTCGTTCAAGGATCACGTGACGCCTTTGGCACACCTGAAGAGTTAGAGCCCTTCCTCAAGAAACTAAAGTCCGGCGTGATGCTCTATGTGGTGGAGGGCGGAGACCATTCGTTCAAGGTCCCGAAGCGCTCGAGCGTAACCCAAGAGGAGGTGTATCAGGCAGTTTACGAGCAGATTGCAGCGTGGCTACGCACGAACATTGCAAGATGACAGGGCTACTCCACTTCGGTACTGCCGAATGTGCGGTCGCCCTCCAGGCGCCCGTTCTCTCGCCGCTCAGGACTCGTGGCATAGTTGTTGCGGAGACGGTGTATGTCTCAGGGTGTTCTTGCCCGTGTGAGTATCAAGACGCCAAGAAAGAGGAGGTGTCCATGGCGAGCCCGCGGCTGTGGTATGTCAACGTCTTCGTGAGCGACCTCAAGCGCGCCGTTGAGTTTTACCGGGATACGCTCGGGTTGCCGCTGCAATTTCAGGAGGATCAGTTCGGCTACGCGTCCTTTGCGCCCGAAGGCATTCGCTTCGGCGTCGCCCGAGTGGATGCGGCCGCTCCCGAGTCGCCATCCCTGCTTGGTCGCCACACCGGCATCGGCTGGGGCGTCCCCGATCTCGATGCGGTCCACCAGCAGCTAAAGGCGAAGGGCGTCCGGTTCACGATGGCTCCGACGAAGCAGCCCTGGGGAGGTTTCATGGCGACGTTTGCGGATCCGGACGGCAACCTCTCTTCTACCTGGACCAGCTGCGCGAGGAATAGCCCGGCTTGTCGGGGCTGTGTCCCGGCGGCGGCTGCGCGGGCCAAGCGGATCCGCGACCGAATCGCGTGGTCTGGTCGCACTGGGTGGTAAGGTCGGCGAGGAACCCGGGAAAGTCGGCATTCCGCTGAGAAGCACGAGGGAGGAAGATTGACATGGTGGGTGGAAGTTGCCTCTGCGGCGGGATCCGGTTCGAGTACTCGCGGGCCGTGACCGATGTCGGGATGTGCCACTGTTCTCTCTGCCGCAAGGTGTCGGGCGCCGCCTCGAACGCGGTGATCGTCGTGCCTGAGAGCGATTTCAAGTGGCTTTGCGGTGAAGAGCTTCGTCAAACCTTCGTGAAGCCCACCGGCTGGTCCACGACGTTCTGCCGAACCTGTGGTAACCCCGTTCCGCAGAAACTCCACGGCGCAGCCGCATACTGGGTACCCGCGGGCGCTCTGGATGATGACCCTGGCCTTCGAATCGGGGGGCATATCTTTGTGGGCTCGAAGGCATCATGGGACGAAATCGGCGGCCAGGCTCCCCAGTTCGAGGAGCGGCCGATCCCGGGCGCAAGCCCGCGGCGCTGACCGCGACTGCCGAGGCACGCGGCATCAGCCGCTGCGGCCGCCCTCTCGAACTCCGCTGAGGTGAGGTATGGCCCTCCTGATCAAGAATCTTCTCTTCACCTTCGTCGTCCCCGGCACGGTCGCCGTCTACGTGCCGCTGTTCATTGGGCGCGGCCACCCGCGAGCCTCGGGTCTCGCCCTTGCGGGCGCTTTGGTGATTCTGGCTCTTGGAAGTTCCATCTACGCTTGGTGCGTGTGGGATTTCGCGGTCTTCGGACGCGGAACACCCGCTCCGATCGACGCGCCGAAAAGGCTCGTCATGAGAGGCCTGTACCGCTACACCCGCAATCCCATGTACCTGGGAGTCGTGACGGTAATCCTCGGCTGGGCCGCGTTCTTTGAATCCGGGGTCCTTCTTCTCTACGCGGTGGCGGTCTTCGCCGGGTTCCAGCTCACTGTCGTCCTCTACGAAGAACCGCACCTGCTACGCGAGTTCGGGAGAGAGTACGAGAACTATCGAGATCGTGTGGGCCGCTGGCTCCCGAGGGAGAGGCTCGGACGCGGTGCGTGAGAGCGGTGGAAGTCGTCATGCTCCCGCACCCCCTCTGCCTTCACGCTTGGACCGGTGATTGCGGAAGGAAACATTCATGGTGCGAGGCACATGCCTTTGCGGGGGCGTTCAGTTTGAGGCCGACGAAATTCCTCTCATGACGAACTGCCACTGCTCGATGTGCCGAGAGGCAAGCGGCGCTGCGTTCGGAACTTTCGCCCACGCCCGCCCCGAGCAGTTCCGCTATCGGAAGGGGTGGGAGCTGATCATGCTTTTGCGAATCGTCCCGTAACAATCGGCGCAGCTTTTGCTGCTCGAGCGTTCCCATCAATTCAGAAGGGTCGGCCGAACGTGGTGATCCCAGCGGGCACACTCGATGATGATCCGGGTGTGCGGCCGGCACTGCACCTGTTCACGGGCTCGAAGGCACCCTTCTGGGAGATGCAAGATGCGCTCCCCCGGTTCGACGAATGGATGCCCGGTTACGATCCAAGAGTCGTCGCGTGTAGTAGGGCTTGGACCGAGCTCGCAGGGCCAGGACCGAAAAGGTGCCGCGTTGAGCGGCGGAGCGGCGCGGGAGTCACCGGAGCACCTGGGCTATCGCGGAGGGAGCGACCGCCGGTGCATAGCCGCTTCCGGCCGTCAACGCGGCGTNNAAGTGCGTGGCATATCCGGCCGCGAGCGCCATCGAGGCCGAGGCAAGGGCGGCCGCGGACGCCGAGGAACACGGCTGGGAGGTCGTGGCGGCGGATTGGGTCCCGAACCGCCGGAGCGAGGGCGGCACGCTGGTGGTTCAGGTGGAAGAGCGAAAAGCGATCTCTTGAGAAATCGCGCACTTAGCCCCTGGTCCGGGGGCCAAGAACGGACCGTGGGCTTGGACCTGGCAGCAGGTCGGAATGGACGATCCGGGTGGGCCCCTCCCGCCCACCGCCGGCTGGCCACGAATCCGGCTCTGGCCTTCGCCTTTGCGGGCGCGCCAGCCGTCGCCGTGCCGACGCCTTTTTTGGGGGCGCGAATCCCCCACGGGCAGGGACCGAAACTCGGCTCGCGACCCTCACGCGAGGGCGGACATCGCGCCTTAGATCCCGGGTGGCATGACACTCCGTCCACCTGAACACCACCTAGGAATCAGAAGGGGAAAAGCTCGGATGGGCTCTTCGACCGTTCGCCTCCGCCGCTGGCGCTGGCGTACAAACAGGCAGCTACTCGACCGTGCTTCCGGCGACTTCGACGGCGGGGTTCGTCGACACTTTAACACTCAGCCAGACAACGACCCTGGACTTCTTCGTCGATGACTTTTTGCTGCCGGACAATGCCGGCGGCGTGGCGCTGAACATCGAAGCGGTTCCCGAGCCCGCTACACTATTGCTCGTCGGCGCTGACCTCACGGGGCTTGCAGCCGTGGGAGCGCGTCGCAAGACCATCTAGCTCCGATGGGATCAAGGCGAGTGAGCATGCCCCGGCTTCCGTGGGGGCATTGTATCGTTTGAGCAAGAGGCTCACGAATCCCACTGTCACGCCGGAAGAGCAGCCACGTGGTCGGATTATTTCGACGGGCGCACGGACAACCGCCGGAGCAGCTAGTGCCGACCCGAAGCCTCAAGATGGCGCTGGACCAGGAGGTCCGGGATCCCGCTCGTGCGGAAGCGGCGGGCGGCGCCAAGGCGCAGCAGGTGGAACCCGGCTGCGGCAAGCGAGAGGCCTGAGACCACGACTGCCAGCACGGCAATCGGACCCGGCTCGGCCCGAAGATCTGAGACATGGTTTACCACGATCGCCACGCCGCCGATGCAAAGTCCGATCGATCCTCCCGCGGCGAGCCGCACGTCACGCATCAGCGTCGCCGGGCCCCTCGCGAGTGTGCGCCGCAGCTCGCCCGGCGAGAAGTAGTCGAGGAACCAGGCCGTCTCCTCGGGAACGCTCCGTGAGGCCTGAGGCGCGAGGAGCTCGCCGGTCAGCGGATCGTGCGCGGCTTCACCGCGCCGATGCGCGGCCACGCCGCTTAGGATTGCGCGATGGACGGTCTCATCGATGGGAAGACGCCACGCGATGAAGAAGGAGAGAACCGAGAAGAAGGCGGGCGTCAGTGCAAACAGCGCTTTGATGGCGAGCACGACCTCGGGGGTCTGCGCAACGTTGGGCTTGTACCCGATCGATCCCAGGAAGGCGATCGGGATGGCGGCACTTGGGATCACGACGAATTTCGGGAGAATGGACCAGAATGCGGCGTATTGCGCCTCGCGCCGCTTTCCGGTGTGGAGCTCGTCATAGTCGATGATGTCGGCCTGGATCGCAGGGCCGAGAAAGAGACCTGCGCCGAAGGCCGATCCCGCCCAGCACAGGAGAATCAGGAGCGCCGTCGTGTCGCCCTGGCCGATGAAGAACATCGCGGCACCGCCGGTCGTGCCCATGGCAAAGCTCGCAAGCCAGGTCGGGCGCTTCCCGAAGCGCCGCGCCGCCCACACCCAGGCGGGAAGGAACAGGAAGCCGGCGCCGAAGTAGGCACCGAGAAAGATCGCGAGCCAGAGCGGCGGATTCGCGGGTCGGACCACATATTGATTGAAAAACGGCATGAGCGTCCCGGGAATGGCGCCGGGAATGCTCGCCACGACATAGGTTGCGAGCAGGATGCGAAAAGGGCGGTTGCGCAGCGCTCGCCGAATGCCAGGGACAAACGATCTCGGCTCCCGCTCGTAGAAGTCGGGGCGCTCGCGCACCACGACCGCGAGGACGGTGTAGAGGACGATGAGGATGGTGCCGAAGAAGATGGAGAAGGTGAAAAAGACCGACCGCTCGCTCCCCAGCCTTTGAATCAGGAGGCCGGGGAGGAGGGCCGCCACAATCGTGCCGAGGATCACAAAGCCCTCGCGCACACCGAAAAGGGTCGAGCGCTCGTTGTAGTCGAGCGTGAGCTCAGGACCCAGAGCGTAGTGGGGAATCACATAGGTGGTGTGGGCGAGGGAGTAGAGGATGAAGGTGGCGGCGAACCAAAGAACCGCGTCGCGGCCCCCGAGCTGCGGTGGAGGCGTAAAGAGCAGGTAGAAGAAGACCGCGCAGACCGGTGCCGCGAGCAGCATGTAGGGGCGGCGGCGGCCCCAGCGCGTGCGGGTGCGGTCGGAGAGGAAGCCCACCAGCGGATCGCTGATGGCATCGAGCGCCCGGGCCACGGCGATCGCAATGCCAAGGAAACCAAGGGGCACGAGCACCACGTCGGAGTAGAACTTCGTCATGTGGATGGCGATGGGGATCGTCATGGCAGCGCCGGCGAAGCTCGGTGCGCCATAGGTAAGCTTGAGCCAGAGCGGGACGCGCTCAGAGCGCGGCTCCGGGGAGGGCTCCGGCTCGATTCGCGCAGCCACGTCACCCAAGGAAGCGCAAGACCTCGCCGACGAAGGCGTCGGGCGCCTCGTATGGCAGCATGTGGCCTGCGGCGTCCACAAGCGCGAGCCGTGCCCGGGGCAAGAGCTCCT
>DOUU01000462.1:5935-6081 GCA_003520425.1 Deltaproteobacteria bacterium | reverse complement strand
TTTCCCCCGTATGGAGGCTCGCCGCCTTCGGCAGCCTGACAGGATGGGCCGACCGCCTAGGAGGTCCGATCGTCGGTCGAACAATCGGGTTGCTGGCGTGGCTCTACCCCGCGACGGTGGGGGTGGCGATGAGCTCATCCCAACGG
>DOUU01000462.1:609-5830 GCA_003520425.1 Deltaproteobacteria bacterium | reverse complement strand
TTCGCGGTGGCGGGGATAGGTGCCCTATTCACCGCGACGGTGCGGATCCCGATTACAGCGATCGC
This sequence comes from Deltaproteobacteria bacterium, assembly GCA_003520425.1. Taxonomy (GTDB): domain Bacteria; phylum Myxococcota_A; class UBA9160; order UBA9160; family UBA9160; genus UBA9160. The sequence continues at coordinate 5,765 of DOUU01000462.1, read as the reverse complement.
TCTCGCGATCGAGATCACTGCAAATTATGAACAGATTCTTGCGCTTCTCCTCACCTGCGCAGCCGCTACGATTGTGCCGGAACTCCTCGGTGGCGAACCGATCTATTCTGTCTTCTTGAAACGGGCGCTCGCCCGGAAAACGAGCCCGCGGTTGTTGGGAAGAACTGGTCGCTCGCGTCGGATTTATGTCATTCGCCTGTGGATTTCTGGGCCCAGGGTGAAGCACGAATCAGACCGGCCTCGGGGTGCAAATAGACCCTCCGATTCCCGCGCGCAGAACGGTGGAGACAACCGATGCAGATGCTGATGGTCATCTCGCGCAGCTCCTTGCTCGAAGATCTCCTCGCGCTCCTCGCTTCGCTTGGGGTCGATGCCTCCACCCAGCTCCCCAATGTCCACGGCGCCGGCCAGGACGGGGCAGCGCTTGGCACCTTCGACTCACCGCACACGAACGCGGTGACCTTTGCTGCGCTCGAAGAGGCTAAGGCGAGCCGCGTGGTCGCCGAGCTCGAGGCGTTCCGGGACCGGTGTGCAGGCCTACGACCGGGTGGAAGGATGCCGCTTCGCGTCTTCGTTCTGCCCTGTACTCAAGTGGTATAGGAGACCGTCACTCGACGCTGAGCTTTTCGTTCTGCAATCCCCCCACTTCATCACCGACACGCGCGGGGACCCCAACTCGACGACAACTGTACGCGAGCCCGACGTGTCGCCTTGCAGCCTTCTCGGCACGGGCCCCTGGCCGGCGAGGCGCTGATTGGTCTCGTGTCTTGTAGGGTGGCTGGCGCCATCCAATGCCTCAAAGCTCCCCCGAGGCGCGCTTTCTGAGAGATCGCTTCTCGCACCCGCGAGATGCCGGCGCGTTCGGACACCGGACGAGTGCGCGGAGGTTTGCCCCGCGCTGACCTCGGCTCCCGGGTCACTGCGCCCCGAAACTCCGGCTCTAAACTCTCCTGAAGAGGCCGCATGGTGGCACGGCTGTTGCACGCAGTGGATACCATCCGCCGGCATCATCGGCGGGACGTCAACTCAATTCGAAAATTCGAAGGAGGGAGCACCATGGGAGAGAAGCACGGGCAGGAGATGAGGGGACTTACCCGCTGGGATCCGTTCGGCGAGCTCGAGACGTTCGCACGCTGGGATCCGTTCGGCGAGCTCGAGACGTTCGCACGCTGGGATCCCTTGCGCGTGCTTGTGGGTCGCGGGCGGTTCAGCCGCCTGATGGAGGAGATGTTTGGGGAGCGGTCCTTCGCCCGCGGGGAGCTCGTACCGTCGCTGGACTCCACGAGACCGATAGCGAGTACGTAGTCACGGTCGAGCTCCCCGGCGTGCGCAAGGAAGATGTCTCCGTCGAAATGACGGAAGGTGTGCTCACGGTGCACGGGGACAAGAAGTCAGAGCGCGAGGAAAAGAAGGAGCGCAGCCGCTACATCGAGCGAGCGCGACCCCTGACCGCATCGATGCGTCCTACAAGGACGGCATCCTCACGCTGCGGATCGGGAAGCGGGAGGAGACCAAATCCAGGACAATCGCCGTCAAGTAACGCCGCCGAGGGCCAAGGAGAGATCGTTGAGATCGAACAGCTCATGGGGAAGGACCCCCGGGCCTGCAAGCCTTCCCACCCGTTGAACTGAGCCCGCGCAGATCATTTGGGAATATGACTGCGGCATCGTGCCGAATCGTGCACGAGTACGGCTCAGACAAAAGTGAGTGCTTAGGCTCCTCACTTCCTGTTCTTCTCCCCGATCCCGCTGTCGGAGCTCGTTACGAACTTGCTGATCAGGCTTTCGATCGAAAGGGCGTTCGTTGTAAAGGCGATGACATCTCCGGACTTGAGGAATCTGTCGTCCGCCCCAGGTTCGAGGTCGACGAACTGGTCCCCGAGCAGTCCGGCCGTCTGAATCGCTGCTGATGTGTCCCTCGGTAGCTTGAGCTTGCGATCGATTTCGAGCGTGACGTGGGCACGCATCGATTCGTCGAGTGTGATGGCACCCACCTGGCCCACCTTAACCCCAGCGATCATGACGGGCGCCCGCGACTTGAGGCCTCCGATCTGGTCGAAGTCTGCATAGAGCACGAAACCCCCGCGGCCGCGATAGCCGAGTCCGCCCACCTCAATCGACAAATAGGCGATGGCCCCGAATCCGACCAGCACGAACAGCCCGACGACGAGGTCCCTGAGCGGTGACGGTTGCATCCTGCCCTCTCTTTTCCCTCTCCGCTCGTTCGGGAGCTTACACTCCCCAAACGGCCGTAATCGGGTAGTCGACGACCAAGATCACGGGGACGTCCTGGTGGCTCTCACCCCTGCCGAACTTAGTTGGTTCGTATACCCAGGATGGGTCGCGATCAGGCTGACGCGCGCGCCGAAGACCGTCGATTGACAAGGCTCCCCGCCACATCGTTCGGAAACTCCGAGGGAGAATCCAGGCCGGTCAGGTAGGTCCGACCATCCATTCCAAGCAAATGGACACCCACCACGTAGCCGGCGAAGATTCCCGTTACCGCCACAGAGGGGCCCAGGGAGGCAGCATCGCAGTAACGGATGGAGCGAAAGCCGACGTCCTCAATCGGCCAAGTCTCATCTCGCCTCGACGGTCGGCGTGGAAAACGTCCACCCCGCTGTGTCGTTTGTGCGAAGAGCTATTGGTCGACTCGTACGAACCTTGCAGTGTCCCCTGCGTCGCTCTTAACGACAAGCTCGCTTGGCTTGAACATCTCAATCGTGCTTGTAGTAGCCCTATTTGCAACGCGCTCATCCTCCGCGCTGCTGATGCTCAACGACATAACCTTTCCTTTGATCGCCCACGTGCCGCGAATCGTGCCCGTCACGCCCTGCCCAAGAGTATTGCTGAGAAACCCTGATCGTCGCACCTGGGATACAAATCTTCCATCGCTACCGAATGATATCGTCTCATTCGTGTCTCCCACCCTGCCCTGCCACTCCCCCACAATTTTTGCCGGGTAATCCGCTTCTCCGACAGGCTCCGCTCCTGGCGAACATGACGAGAGTCCGCATCCAAGCAGCAGCGCAAATAAGAACAAACGGAGAATATTTTTGCTCTTTTTCATGGCTGCGATTTCTCGAACCTAAGCCGCACGACCGGCACACCCACCTCCTCTGTGAGGTCTTGTTGGACGAGTGAACTCTTCTCCTTTCTACAATCAAGCCTCATAGAGTAGCGTGTCCCTACAACCGTCGGAGGGAGAATGTCGTGGGGCGGCTTCGCGCGGCGGCTTGCCTGGCTGGGTTGTTCCCCGTGGTTGCGGGCTGCCGGTTGCTTGTGCTCCAGCCAAAGGGTCGCGCAGGAGTCACAGTAGATTCTTGGTCACCGATCGGTGGCGGCCTCGGGAGTCGCGAGCCAACCCCGTGCGTCCCAGCGACGCAGCCTGCGATCCCCTACGCCGAGGGGTGGCTCGGCGCGGACGGCGGAGCCTCCGTTCCGCTACCGGACGGGAGCAGCGTCTGGCTGTTCGGCGACTCCTTCATCGGAGAGGCCGGTGCCGCGAACCGAGACCACGCGGCTATCGTCAACAACACCATCGGAATTTCGGCCTGCAACGGCACTCGCTGGGGAGCGATGGACCACTACTGGCGGCAATTCGAGACGACGCCCGAGGCGTTCTTCAACCCCTACGGGGTCGGCTTCGACTGGCCACTCGAGGCGTTCTACTCCGGCTCAAGCCTCTACGCCCTGCTGCAGAGAGGTGAGAGGACCCCGCGCGTGGGCCAGGGATTCGAGCTGACGGGGACCGACCTCGCGATCATATCGACGACTAACCCGACAGTCTGGACGAAGCCCTGGCAGTGGAAGCAGCAGATCGTTCCCATCAACACGAGCGCGCACGCCTACCCTGACTCGACGGCGATCGTTGACGGTGCTTACGTGTACATCTACACGTCTCTGAGCGGCTACGGGTACACCTCTAGTCCCATGATGGTCGTCAGGGCGCCACTCGACAACCTCGGCTCGATCGCGTCGAGCCTGGAGTATTTGTCGGCGTCAACACGGACCTGGGAACCGGGGCTGGTGGAGAGCGACGCCCAGATCGTCATGGACCAGGGCGCCTCCGAGATGAGCGTGAGATTCCACCCGGCCCAAAACGAATGGATAGCGGTCTACATCCCCGCCGACTTGGCGGCTACTCAGATCGTGATGCGGACGGCACCGAACTACCTCGGTCCCTGGTCCGATCCGCAGCCCATCTACCAGATCCCCGAGATGACGCCGACCAACCCCACCCACAAGCCGAATACGTTCTGCTACGCGGCGCGGGAGCACATTGAGTGGGTCACAGACACCAGCATGGTCGTGACGTACGCCTGCAACTCCCGCGACTTCTCGACGACCCTGTTGACCGACATGGAACTTTACCGTCCCGTGCCGGTCACGATCCCCCTGCAACCATGACATTTCAGTCAACACGTCATGTGCTCGGCGATCGATCGCGCGGCGATGAAGCCGTTGCAAGTGGCAATGAGACTGGTCAGATCGAGCCTGGAGTGTCCGCGAGGAGCAAAAATGAAGGGATGTCCCGAAGGTTGTCCTCGGGCAGCCGACACTAGGCTGGTGCAAGCGGTACCAAGAGGTCTTTGCGCCTCGGGCACCTGGACGAGCACGGTGACGAAGGGATGGGTGTGGTCAGAAAGCCACAATAGCCCGAAGCCGGTCGTCGCGTCCTTGCGCTTCATCCGCGCGTATTTGCGGTAGAAAGCGACGCTCGCCTCGAGNNTGCTGCTTCGAGATCCCGGGCGGGAGACGACGTGTGTCAGACCGATGTCGGTCACACCGACTCACTCCTTGGCTGAGCTTCGGCGAGGTTCGTAGGACTCGCCAGCCATCCATTTGCTTGCGCCCAGAACCGGTCTGCCCGTAGACTTCGCGCTGGAACCGCGCGCGGAGGCGCGTCTCACACTTCCCTGAAGAGGAGCACCCCATGACAAGTCGCCCGGTTGGGATTTTACTTTCGGCTCTGCTCATCACCTCCCTCGGTGGTTGTGCGACCACTGGGCGTGTCGATGCTTTGGAGAAGCGCCTCGATGAGGTTTCGCGCAAGGCGGACGATGCCGCTGCCGCGGCCGCGAACGCGCAGAAGACCGCGAACAGTGCCGCGTCTCGTGCCGATCAGGCGGAGGCACAGGCCAAGGCCGCCGCGCA
>DOUU01000462.1:0-600 GCA_003520425.1 Deltaproteobacteria bacterium | reverse complement strand
CCCGACGCGCACCGGCGCTCCCCGTGCTTCCGCGATCACGCGCTCCAATGCCGGCAGGTCCACGCTCCCGAGCAGACCTAGCTCGCCTAGACGTCGCAGTGCGTAGGCGTTGCGCTCGGGCACGCGCCCGTAGATGTCCGGGTGAGCTTCGATATAGATACCGTCGTTCCGCCTTCCTACCTTCACGGGTTGGTATTCTAGAAGCAGCGGCGTCCCAGTCGGAATGTGCTCATACAATCGTTCCACCTGGTCGTTGTACAAGCGGATGCAGCCGTGAGTCGCGGTTCGGCCGATCGACCAATCGTTGTTGGTTCCATGGATTCCGTACGTCGTGTGATCGATGGTCATCCAGCGGGTGCCAAGGGGATTGTCCGGTCCCGCCGGAACCACCGCGGGAAGCTCCGGCTTCTCCGCTCGGATCGAGGCGGGTACGTACCAAGCCGGATTCTTGTGCTTCGGACCCACTTTGAACCTGCCGTAAAGGCTCGGATCTTGCTCGTCGCCGATGGCGATCGCATAGAGGTCCGGTGGAATGCCGCGCGTAAAATCGTACAGCCGCATCTCCGGCACGTTGATCACAATGCCCTTCAGTTCTCCATC
>DOUU01000097.1:10112-28179 GCA_003520425.1 Deltaproteobacteria bacterium | reverse complement strand
CCAGGATCTTCATCATGACCGCGACGTAGGCACCCCGGTAGTCCTGACGCGGACCGTAGACATTCATGTAACGAAGACCCACCCCTTCGAGCCCATAGCGCTTGTGAAACGCCTTGAACATGTGCTCCCCGGCGATCTTCGTGGCGCCGTAGNNGAAGCCGCTTCACCTCGTGGCGAACACAGGCTTGGAGCACGTTGAACGTGCCGCGGACATTCACCTCGAAGGCAGAAGCGGGATAGTCCTGGCAGTGGAGCAGCCAGAGCGCCGCCAAATGCACGACGGCGTCACAGCCTTCGAAGGCCTTGTCCAGAATGTCGGTTTGGCAGACGTCGCCGCCCAGTTCAAAGACACGGCAGCGGGGGTCGCGCAGCGCCTCTTCGAGATTTTCCCGGACCCCGCGGCTGAAGTTGTCGAAGACGCGGACTTCGGCGACCGGCTCCTTCAGGAGTTCTTCCACGACGTGCGAGCCGACCAAGCCGGCGCCGCCGATCACCAGGATGCGCTGCCCCTCGAGGTCCATCAGATCCACCCCCCCGAGGCGGGGACGTTGCCCCTCACCCCAACCGCTGTCAACCGCAGGGCGGGCGGGGAGGAGCCTCGCGCGTCGTCCCCCCACGGCCGATCTGATATGGTGGGGCCCCTGTGATCCAGGGGAGCGCCTTTCTTCGACGACTTCGGGTCCCCGTCTACGCCCTCGTCGACCTCACCCTGCTCGTGCCGCTTCTCGCCAGCGCCCTGCTCTCGCGCCTCGCGGTCCGCCCCTACGACGTGGGTCTTGGGCCGGAGCCCCTCGTGAACCACGTGCACCACAAGCGGGCGCTCGAGCAGCGGCGCTATCGGGTGCGGACGTTCGTGAATCATACCTACTACATCACCGAAAACTTTGATTGGAAGCTAAGGCTCCCCCCCGGGCTCCAGTACCTCACGCATGCCCTGCTCTTCGTTGCGGCGTGCTGGCGCTTCCGGTGCCTCTACTTCTCGTTCCGGGGCGGACCGCTTGGCGCGACCGTGCTGCTCTGGCGGCTCGAGCCCTTCTTCTACGACCTTGCCGGCGTCAAAACCGTGGTCATGCCGTACGGCTCGGACGTCCAGAACCTCCTCCACACCCCCAACCTGCTGCTGCGAGACGCCATCGCGCACGACTATCCGTTCCATCGCCACGGTCGCCGCCGCACCGCCGCCCGGCTCGATCTGTGGACGCGCCGCGCCGACCACGTGATCGCGGGCTGCGACTGGGTGGACTACCTCTACCACTGGGACACGCTCTTGCTCGCTCACTTCTCGATCGACACGGATGAGTGGAAGCCGGCGGGGCCGCCAGTGGCGGCCGCCGCTGGGCGCCCGTTGCGAGTGCTGCACGCACCCAACCATCGCGCCATCAAGGGAACGGCCCATTTCGTGCGAGCGGTGGAGGAGCTGCGGCAGGAAGGGGTCGCGATCGAGCTCGTGATCGCCGAGCGCGTGCCCAACGAGCGGATCCGGGACCTCATGGCCCAGTGCGACGTGGTGGCAGACCAACTCGTGATCGGCTGGTATGCGCTGTTCGCGCTGGAGGCCATGGCCCTTGAGAAGCCCGTTCTCTGCCACATCCGCGCCGACCTGCGGCGCTTCTACATCGACGCGGGCCTGCTCGGGGAGGATGAGCTTCCCGTCGTCGACTGCTCGGTCACAAGCGTAAAGGACGCGCTTCGTCGCCTGGCCCTCGCGCCGGACTCCCTGCCGGCGCTGGGACGGCGCGGGCGTGCATTTGTGCTCCGCCACCACTCGCTTGAGGCGATTGGAGCCGCCTTCGATCGCATCAATCGTTCGCTTGGCCTCACGCCCTCTGGCGACCGGGCGTAGGGTCGATGACCGCGCTGCGCGTCCTCCACTGTCCAGCTCTCATTGGGGGAAACGCATCCAGCCTGGCGCGGCACGAACGTGCCCTCGGGCTTGAGAGCCACTGCGTGGCCTTCCGTCCGAGCCCTTTCGCATTCCCTGCCGATGAAGTCCTGGAGACGCCAGGCACCTCCTACCTGCGCTTCGAGCTGCGCCGCTGGAAGCTTTTGTGGCGCGCACTTCGCGACTACGACATCGTGCATTTCAACTTCGGGCGCACCATCCTGCCAAGCGTCGCTTCGATGGACACGCTCGCACGATCGCAGGTCCCCGCGCTCGTGCGGAAAGGGTACGAACTGTATGCGCGCACTCTCGAGTTGCGCGATCTCGGGCTGCTTCGTCGCTTCGGCAAGGGGATCGTCGTCACCTTTCAGGGGGACGACGCTCGCCAAGGGGACGTCGCCGCTCGGCTCCCCGAAGCGTCGCCGGTGGGTGAGGTGGAAGCCGGCTACTATGACCCGAAGGTCGACGCCCGAAAGCGTGCGGCGATCGCCTCCTTTGACCGCTTCGCCGACCGCATCTACGCGCTCAATCCCGACCTTCTGCGCGTCCTTCCCCCGCGTGCGCGCTTCTTGCCCTACGCGCATGTGGATCCACGGGAGTGGAGGCCCCCCCCACCCCGGCCCAAAGGCAGTCNNACCCCGGCCCAAAGGCGGCGTCCCCGTGGTCGTGCACGCGCCCACCCACCGCGGGGTCAAGGGCTCGCGCTTTCTGTTCGCCGCCGCAGAGCGCCTGCGGGCCGAGGGCGTCGCCTTCGAGCTTCGGCTCGTCGAGGGCCTGTCGCATCCTGAAGCGAGAAGGGCATACGAGGAGGCGGACCTGTTCGTGGACCAGCTCCTGGTGGGCTGGTACGGCGGTGTCGCGGTCGAGCTCATGGCGCTCGAGCGCCCGGTGCTGTGCTTCTTGCGGGAGGACGACCTCCGCTTCGTGCCCGCGCCGATGCGAGAGGAGATCCCCGTCGTACGCACCACACCTGCGACTGTCTACGAGGTGCTAAAGGAATGGATCACCGCGTCCCCCGAGCGCCGCGCCGAGCAAGGCCGCCGCGGGCGGCGCTACGTCGAGCGCTGGCATGACCCTGCACGCATCGCGGCCGACTTGGTGCAGGCCTATGCGGAGATCGCCGAGGCGCGGGGTCGGCGGCGGCCACTACCTGCGGCCGGTCAGGCTCTCGCGTAGCGCGGCTCCCACACGCTCTTGGTCGGCCTCGCTCATGCCGGGGAAAAGAGGCAGCGTGATGGTGGCGTCCTCGGATCGGGCGGCGTTCGGGAACTGCTCGGACTTGAGTCCGTATTTTTGGACGTAGTAGCCGAGGCGGTGGACGGCATGGGTGCCCGGCCGAGTCTCGATCCCCTGGTCGGCGAGGTGTTCCATGATGCGGTTGCGCTGGGCGCGGTCTCCGGAGCGCAGCCGAATCACGTACGACTGGTAGGTGTGGCCAGGCGCTTGCTTGGGGCTCGGCGGAAGATCGAACTCCTCGAGCGAGGACAGAAGGTGCCCATAAAACGCCGCTCGGGCCCGCCGGTGCGCGAGCAACCGATCGAGTTTCGCCATCTGCGCGACNNGCCATGGTGTAAGGCTTTCCCGGCGGGCCTTGCGCGGGCCCCGGCGGCGATGCGCCGTGGTTGCGCAAGGCTCGCACGCGCTCGGCGAGGTCGTCCCGTTCGGTCGTCACCATGCCTCCTTCGCCGGTCGTGACGATCTTGCGCGGGTGGAAGGAAAAGCAGCCGATATCGCCGAGCCCGCCCACCGGGCGGCCCTGATAGCTCGAGCCAATCGCACACGCTGCGTCCTCGATGACCGCGAGGCCGCGGCGACGCGCGGTGGCGAGGATCGCATCCATCTCTGCGGCCAGTCCAAACAGGTGGACGGCGACGACCCCGCGGGTCCGCGGCGTAATCGCAGCCTCGAAGGCCTGGGGATCCAGATTGTGGGTGGCTGGGTCGACGTCGGCGAACACCGCGCGCGCACCCACGTATTCCGCGCAGTGCGCGGAGGTGACCCACGTGAAGGCGGGCACCACCACTTCATCGCCTGGCCCGAGCTCGAGTGCAAGAACCGCAAGATGGAGCGCCGCGGTGCAGGAGGTGGTGGCAAGGGCATGGGAAAGGCCATGCCGCTTCGCCACGAGCTCCTCGAACTCACGCGTGAGCGGACCCTGGGTGACCCAGCGAGACTCCAGGCACCGCCTGAGCAGCACCACCTCCGACTCGTCGAAGTCCGGGAACGTGAGCTGCATCGAACTCATGAAGCAGACCTCGGTGCCTTGGGCCCGACGACCGACCGCACGTTACCGGCTGCCACGAAGCCCCGTCAACGTGCGGCGGGAGCGCTCGCCTGCTCGGCGGTTCCGGGGGCCCGAGGGAGCGGTCTCGTCGGAGGCGCCCGAACCGCTCGCACAGGCCCTGTGACGACACCGACCGGATGTCCAGCTGGGAGTCGAGGGGGACCTCGGCTAACGTTTTTGAGCGGTGAGCGCTTGCCTCGGCCACGCGAGCGACTTTCGGTGCGCGAGAGAGTCTCCCGTTGACGCTTAAGCAGGCGGCGCTGCGCATGGTGTCGCGCGCCACCGCCCTGGCGACCTCACGCAGGCGCGGGGTCGCCCGGAAGCGGGCCGAGCGCTTCGGTGTGCTCTCGCCGCTTGAGCGCCGTCGTACGGTCTTGAGCCTCCACCCCGCGAGTGACACTGCCGTGCTCGAGGGAGTCCTCCGCGAGTGCGGACGAGACGAGCGGGTCGAACTTCTGCTTTCGCTCCCGAGCTGGAAGCGTCGGCTCTTCCACGACGGCTTGGTCGGCCGGACCCTCGAGAAGTGGCACAGCTACGACTCGCATCCGTGGCGCCACCCGTGGCTCACTCCCACAAATTTGAAAGACGTCCGCGCGTTCAGCCAGCGGATCCGCGACCAAGCGCGGGCCATGGCCGCGAAGACCGACCCTGCTCGTCTGCGCTTCGGCTTCGTTGGCAACATGGCGAATAACCTCTACTCGCGCGCCGTGCCGCTGCGCCGCCGCGGCCTGTCCATCACGCAGTTCCTCCACCCCCAGGACGATTTCATCATGAGCGATCCAAGCTGGGAGGAGTTCGATGGGAGCCTGGAGGAAGGGCCTCTCGAGGTCACCGCCCTGCGCGAACGGGGTGTCGCGCTGCCGCCGGTCTTGGGGGTGGTCAAGGCCGAACAGGACCCGCACCACCTGGAGTTCGTGCTCGCAGTCGCACGAGGCTCGCGAGCCCTTGCCGAGCGGGAGCTCGGCCGCCGACCCTACGTGGATCCGCTCGAACTGCTCTCGTTCCCGAGTTTCTTCTCGATCCTTCCGACTCTCGACCGTCTTCAAGAGATGGATGCGCTGCTCGCCACGCAATCCCTTCAGATCCCCCTGTTCGCCCACCGACCGTATCTTGCGGCACAGAACGGCGGCGATCTTTGGTTCGAGGCATCGCGCGGCGACGTCCTCGGGACGATCCAGCGGCGGGGTTTCGCCGCGGCCAATGGCCTCCTTGCGACCAATCCGTGGACCTTTGCGCATGCCCGCCGCTTCGGATTCTCCCACGCCTTCTACCTGCCGCTCATGCTGGACGAAGAGATCTACGCACCCGCCGCACCTCGCTTCCGCTCCGAGTGGACGGAGCGGAGCGGGGGAGATTTCTTCGTCCTCGTGACCGCGCGGCTCGACCAGGAAACGAAAGGCTCGCAGGTGGCGCTCGAGGGGTTCCGTCGCTTCGCGCCGCGCTGCCCCGGCGCCCGTCTGGTTGCCGTCACCTGGGGGCGCGACCATGCCCGGCTGCTGGGCCGCCTGCGGGAGGCCGGCTTGGCAGAGCGGCTCGTCCCGATCCCGCTCTCGGGCAAGCGTCGGTTGCTCGACGTCTACCGCTCCGCGGACTGTCTGCTGGACCAGTTTGTCCTCGGTCAGTACGGCGCCACTGCCCTCGAGGCGATGGCCTGCGGCCTGCCCGTGGTGATGCGCCTCGAGCTCGCACAATACGATGCCCTGTGCGAAACCGGGGCGCCTCCTGTGCTCCAAGCCGAAGGACCGGAGGAAGTGGCTCGACACCTGAGCGCGCTCTCGACCGACGCCGACGCACGGCGCTTCCACCGGGCTGCCGCGCGTACCTGGTTCGTTGCCAATCACTCCGCACGGCGCTGGGCAGACGACTACACTGCGCTCCTCGTCGCCACAGCGCTCGGGCACCGCTTCGACTTCTCAGACTCTCCTCTTCGCCAGCCCCTCGACGAGGAAGAGGTGGCCTACCACACCGCGGGCCTTGCGAGCGCGCCTGCCTTTCCGGAATACCGCGTGGGATGAGGGGGATGCGGATGACGGCGCACGACGCAGGGCGCCCGCCTCTTGTAGCCACAGAAGCCGCGCGACAAATCCAGGTCCGCGAGCTTCTGGCGGCGGACGAGGGGGCCTACACGCAGTTTGTTGCGGGCCACGGGGAGAGTCTCGTCTACGCGACCCTTCCGTTTCGGGACTTCCTGCGCGAGGCCGCGGGCGGCGAGCCGCGCTACCTCGTGGCGTGGAGTGGCGGCGAGGTGCGCGGTGTCCTGCCGTGCTTTCAAAGACGGCATGCGGCCCTGGGCGAGGTCTGGAACAGCCTCCCTTGGTACGGAAGCCACGGGGGGTGTCTTGTCGCGGACAAGGAGGCCGATCCGACGCGCGACGTTTTGCTCGACGCATTTCTTCGCGAAGCCGGGCGACCGGAGGTTCTCTCCGCGACGGTGATCCTCTCGCCGGATGACGAGCCCCGGCGCCCTGTCTATGAGCGCCGGCTCGCTCCCGCGACGACCGATCACCGGATCGGCCAGTGGACGAGGCTGCCCCCGGAGGGCCCCGATCTTGCGAGGCGGCTCGAGGCGGTGTTTCAGCAAAAGACCCGCAACCTCGTGCGCAAGGCGCTCAAACAGAGCTTCCGCGAGGCGTGCACCGACGACGAGTGGGCCTGGCGGTTCCTCCACGAGGTTCACCACGAGAACATGTCCGCGATCGGCGCAAAGCCGAAGCCCTGGGAGCACTTTGCCAGCCTCAAAAGGCACATCCCGCCTGCCTGGCGGCGCCTTTCCGTCGCTCTCCTCGGCGATCAGCCGGTGGCTGCGCTGCTGCTTTTGCTGTTCCGACACACGGTCGAGTATATCACTCCGGTCGTCCGCAGGGAGTACCGCGCTCATCAGCCGCTGTCGTTTCTCATTTTTCACGGCATGCGGGAGGCCGTGGAACGCGGCTATCACCACTGGAACTGGGGCGGGACGTGGGCGACGCAGCACTCGCTCTATCACTTCAAGGCAGGTTTTGGCGCCGTGGAGCGACCCTACACCTACCTCGTGGTCGCGACGGCAGAATCTCGCGCGCGTTTGCGAGCCGCACGCAAACAGATCGGCGATGCCTTCTCTTACTACTTTNNGATCGGCGATGCCTTCCCCTACTACTATGTCTATCCATTTGCGCAGCTCGACGAGGGGGCCCCCGCGTGAAGCGTGATCCCCACGAGCAGGCCGCACGCCTGGCCGGCGTTGCGAAGGACGACGCAGCCGAGGACCTCCTCCTCCGACTGAACGAGGTCCTGGCGGAGGCGAGCCTGCCCGCTCCAGCGCCGGATCCCGAGGCCGCGCGGCGTACGATCCTCTACACGGTGGGAGTCCCCCGCTCGGGGACCACCGTGCTCGCCCAGCTCATCGCGCGCCACCTGCCGCTGGGTTATGTGGATGGCGTGGTCGCGCGGTTCTGGCGAAGACCTTCGGTCGGCATCGCGCTCTCGCGCGCGCTCCTCGGGCCGATCGGGACCCGAGAGATCGCCCTCGCCTCCGTGCACGGCAGCCCCGAAGGAGCGACCGGGCCCCACGAGTTCGGCTACTTCTGGCGCCACTGGCTGCGTCTTGACGAGGCCTCGACCCACCACCTCTCGGTGAAGGAGGAGGCCGCGGTCGACGCGAGCGGGCTGCGCCATGCGCTCGAGGGCGAGATTCTGGCTGCCTTCCGCAGACCCGTCACCTTCCGCAACGCAGTGTGCGGCCTCAACGCAAGGCTTCTGAGTCGCGTGCACCCTGCGTGCCTGTTCGTGTGGATCCGCCGACCTCCCCTCGAGTGCGCTCGCTCGATTCTGCGCTGCCGCATGGAGCGCTTCGGATCCTACGACGCATGGTGGTCCCTTAAGCCGTCCACCTGGCCTTTTGGGGGTGAGCAAGACCCGGCCGTGCAGGTCGCGCGCCAGGTCACGGACCTGAGCCGGGAGCTCGCCGCGGAGCTCGGTGGGCCGGCGATCCGCACGCTGATCGTCGAATACACGGACTTATGTCGAAATCCGGGCGCGGTGCTGGAGCGCATTCGCGACGGGCTGGCCGTCGGAGGGGAGGCGCTGCCCGTGCTGGGGGACGTGCCCAAGGGCTTGCGGAAAGGGGGCGGGGGGCCGCTGCCCGAGAGCCTCGAGCGCACCCTTGGGGAAAGACTCAGCGAGCCGCGAGTTGAGCCGCCCGCATCTCTGCGCTAGACGGACGATCCCCACTGAGCGGGAGGGAGGGCATGGATCAGGCGGGGCTCCGTCAGGGAGCCGTCCCGGGGCTCGACGGAGAGACTCGCGCATGGCTCGACGAGTTCTCACGCCTCCGGGGCCGAAGGCTGCGCGTCCTCCACGTCGGGAACATCGCCAACAACGCCTACCTGAACGCCAAGTTCCTCCGCTGGGCGGGCGTCGACGCCCACGTTCTCTGTCACGACTACTACCACCTCATGGGGTGTCCGGAGTTCGAAGACGCGGACTTCGAGGGCGATCCCGGCGACCATTTCCATCCCCACTGGCGCCGCGTGGACCTGCACGGATTCGTGCGTCCGCGCTGGTTCGTACAGGGGCCGCTCTACCTGTGTGAGCGCTATCTCAACGCGTGGAACACAGGCCAGAAACTGCGGGCCGAGGCGTACTGGCGACTGCTCGACCGATTCCCGCGCTCGCGCACGTTCTACCGCGCCCTGAAAGCGCTGACCCTGCTCCCCCGCGCGCCCTTCGGTGGGCTCAGCGCTACGGACGCGGCCCTCATGCGCGCGGCCCTGGCACGGCTCGCGAGGCATCCTTTCCTCTCGGGTCTGCCCGGCGTTGCGCGCCTGCACGCAGCGGCCCGCCGGCGCGGGAGCGTCGTGGAGCTCGGGTCCCGCGCAGCTGGAGGCGCCGGCGGGGCGTCCGTCCCGGCGCAACTTTCAGCGCCCACGGAACCCGACGATCAAATCGGCCGCCTGCTAAAGACATTCCGAGAGCGCTTCCCGGACCGGCCGGATGTGCTGACGCGGGCCGACGTCGCCGACTATCTGATCGATCTCGATGTCTTCCGGCGAATCTTTGGGCAGTACGATCTCATCCAGTGCTACAGCACCGATCCCGTGCAGGCCCTGCTCGCGGGAACGCAGCCGTACGTGGCATTCGAGCACGGGACACTCCGCAGCTTGACCCTTGGGGACGATCCGCTCCACCGGCTCACGGCCCTCGCGTACCGGGAGGCCACGCATTGCTTCATCACGAACGGGGACTGTCTCGAGTACGCGCAGAAGCTCGGCATCACACGTTACAGCCCGATGATCCACCCGGTGAACGTTCCCCAGCACGAGCAGGACCTGGGTGATGCACCCCTCCGCATTCGGCGCGAACTCCGAGCGGACGTCCTCCTGCTGTGTCCCCTGCGGCACGACTGGGAGGTGAAGGGAACCGACATCCATCTGCGGGCGCTGCCGCTCGTCCGTCGTGCCGTCTCCGGACGGGTCGTGCTGGTGCTGACCGAATGGGGCGCGCAGGTGCGAGAGAGCAAGGCGCTCGTGCGCGAGCTCGGCTGCGAGGATGCCGTGCACTGGATCCCGCCGGTGCCGCGGCCCGCGCTTCTCCGCTACACGAAGGCCGCCGACGTCGTGCTCGACCAGATGGCCCTGCCTTGCTTTGGATCGACCGCACCTCAAGCGCTCGCCGCGGGCACGCCGGTCATCATGAGCTATCGCCCGGAGAGCACGGCCTGGATCCTGAACGAGCCCGCACCGATCCTGGCGGCGTTCACGCCCGAAGACGTCGCGCGCTCGGTCGAGCGAGCTCTCGAGCCCGGCTTCCGCAGTGACTTCCGCAAGCATGCGCACGATTGGACCCACCGCGAGCACGGCGTCGATCGCGTCGTGCGCACGCACCTATCGGTGTACCGCGCAATCCTCGATTCGCGGGGTTCGGGTGGCCGAGGGCAGGAAGGGGAGACGGGGCAAAGGGGCGCCGAGCGCGGGCCCCGTGTCCAGGGCCCGCTCGAGGTTGCGAGCCCGGAGCAAAGAGGGCCTTCGATCGTTCCAGCGCGTTGCCCCCCCCAAGCCCAAGTGATACACCTCGCCCGGATGCCCCAGCGAGCGAGCGCCTGCTCCGTGTCCACAGCCGCCCCCCCGATCGACTCTGCGAGATGATGCTGCGCCCGCTCTCGCCCAACCCAAGCTCCAAGGGCCAGATCTAGAGGAGGTGTGGATGCTCGCCACCCAAAGCCCGCCTCCGCGCTCGAGCGGGTTGGCTCCGCTCCTCGACCCGCGCCACCACTGGCAGGCGACAAGAGAGATGGTCGCGCTGCTCACGCGCCATCGTCAGCTGACCTGGGAGATGACAAAACGAGAGGTCATCGACCGGCACGCAGGCCAGATGCTGGGCGGCGCCTGGGCTCTGCTCCATCCCCTCTTCCTGATGGGCGTGTACGTCTTCGTGTTTGCTTTCGTGTTGAAGGCGCGGCTCCCCGAGGCGCAGCAGCTTCCCGCCGACTACACCACCTACATCCTCGCGGGGCTCATCCCGTGGCTCACCTTCCAGGAGGCCCTCACGAGGGGAACCCAGGCGATCCTCACCAACGCCTCGCTCGTCAAGCAGATCGTCTTCCCGATCGAGGTGTTGCCGGTGAAGATCGTGCTCTCCCTGCTGCCCACGCTGCTCGTCCCGATCGCAGTGCTCGCGCTCTACATGCTCGTTCAGCAGCACGCGCTCCCGTGGACGCTCGTGCTGCTTCCCCTGCTCATCGTGCTGCAGCTCCTCGCGATGATCGGTGTCTGCTTCATCCTTGCGCCGGTCGGCGCCTATTTCCGTGACCTTTCGGAGCTGGTTCGCATCTTTGGATACGCGGGTATGTACGTGGTGCCCATCGTGTACCCGCCGGACTGGGTTCCGCGGCTATTCAAGCCCTTCCTCTATGCCAATCCGTTCAGCTATCTCATCTGGTGTTGGCAGGACAGCCTGTACTGGGGGCACGTCCAGCATCCCGTCGCGTGGATCGTGCTGCCAACCTTGAGTCTCCTCACGTTCTACGCCGGCTACCGGGTCTTCCGGAAGCTCAAGTCGATGCTGGGCAACGTGTTGTGAGCAGCCTCCCGTCGGGCGTGGCCCTGCGCGTCCAAGGTCTCTCGAAGATCTATCGCATCTACGCGAGCCCGCTTGACCTCGCACGAGAGTTCGTCCTTCGCCGGCCCCGCCACACGGAGCGGTTCGCCCTGCGCGACGTGTCCTTCGAAGTGAACCGCGGCGAGGTCGTCGGCATTATCGGAAGCAATGGCGCCGGCAAGAGCACCATGCTCCGCATTCTGGCCGGGACGCTCGATGCGAGCGCGGGGCTCGTCACCATGAGCGGCCGCATCTCGGCCATCCTCGAGCTCGGCACCGGCTTTCATCCCCAGTACTCGGGCCGGGAGAACATCTACATGGGCGGCCTGTGCCTGGGCATGTCCCGAGAGGAGGTCCATCGCAAGCTCGATTGGATCATCGACTTTAGTGAGCTTCGGGACGTCATCGACCAGCCCTTCCGCACCTACTCGAGCGGGATGCAGGCGCGCCTTACGTTCGCGACGGCGGCCAGCCTTGAGCCGGACATCTTTATCGTCGACGAAGCGCTCGCCGTCGGCGACGCGCACTTCGTGCAGAAGTGCGTGGCACGCATCCGGGAGATCTGCGTGTCGGGCACGACCGTGCTCTTCGTGACGCACTCTCTCCCGCTGGTCTACGACCTTTGTCACCGCGCCCTATGGCTGGAGAACGGCGAGGTGCGGGGCTTCGGTCCCGCGCACAACGTCGCGAAGGCGTACGAGTTCGCGGTCTGGAGCGGGATCGAGGCGCGCAACCGAGAGCGCAACGAAGAGCGCCGCGCGGCGGATGCAGCGCAGATCCGGGATGCGATGGAGCGCGGTACCTACGAGCTCAAGAGCGCCGAGCTGCGCATCGCCTCGGTGCAATGCACGGATGCGCAGGGCCGGGAGCGCTACCTGTTCACCACCGGCGAAACGATGCGGATTGTCGTGACTTGGAAGGGACGCTCTGCCGAGCGGGTGTGGGCGGGCCTGCGCATCGACGACGCTGCGCTGCGCACGGTGACAGGCTACGAGTCGTGGGAGCGCGGGGAGTTCCTGCGCAGCGGAGCCGCCCTCGAGGGGGAGGGCCGATTCGCCTTTGAGTTCCCGAGCCTTGATCTCGGTGCCGGCGACTACCACGTGAGCTGTTCGCTCTCCGCCTTCGCCCTGCCCCTGAGCCGAGAGCTGATCCTCCACTACCTCGAGCGGCCGGTGGTGTTCTCCGTTCGCCGTGACTCCCCTGGAGGCCTACGCTACGTTTATGAACCTCGGATCCACGTGCGCGAGCTCGGGTAACCCCCCTACCGCGCGCGCAAACGATCCATCGGATTGGATTGAGCAGCGGGGGGATTCTCACCCATGACCAGCTTGACTGCCCTGCGGTCCGTAGTCCAGCGGGCAAGGAGACGGCTCTCGGGCACCCCGTGGGACGGCCTGAGGACGGAGGCGGGCGGTGAACTCGCTGCAGCGCTCTGCGGGGCCGGCGACGATGCGGGGTTGCTCGTTCCCGCCCTGCGCGAACTCGAGGACCGAGGCGCAAGCGACCGGCATGGGCTCTTGAGCGGACTCCTGCGGGCCCATCCCAGGCCTCACCATGCCAATCGTCTGCTTGCCGAAGATGAGATGGCGCGGAGGGCGACCGAGCTTGTCTCCTTCCCCGTCAACGTGTGGATGGACCTTTCGAACGTCTGCACCGTGCAGTGCAGGTTTTGCAAGTACGTGCACAAGCATCACGTGCCCGAGCACCTGAGCCTCGATCACATTCAGTCGATCGAGTGGCTCAAGTACGTGAGCCTCTTGAACCTGAGCGCGGGAACCGCGGAGTCGATCGCGAATCCGCGGTTCGTCGAGATCTTCGAGTGGATGCGCGCGGCGCATCCTCACCTCCACATGACGCTGCTCAGCAACGGCAAGACGCTCGATGAGAAGATTCTGCGGTCGCTGCGGGACAAGCTCGATGCCCTCCACGTCTCGATGAACGCGGGGAACCCCGAGGACTACGAACGCGTCATCAAGGACGGAAGCTGGGAGCGCTTCTCGCGCAACGTAGCGGCCATGAAGCAGATCTTCGCAGGCTCGGCGCGCCCCAAGGTCACCGCGTCTTTCGTGCTGATGCGTTGGAACCTGGACCGGGCGCTCCAGTATCTCGAGTTCGCGCACGAGCACGGTGCGCATCTTGTGCTGTTCCACCACTACTACACGCCGTACATCCGCGATCTGCATCAGGGCAGCACGGCGGTGCTCGCCGAGAAGTTCCCACGGGAGGAGTCCCTCTACTACGACCGCGAGCGAGCCGACGCGATGTTCGATCGCATCGAAGAGCGTGCGCGCTCGCTCGGTGTGGAGGTGAGTGTCCCTCCCCGCTTCCGGGAGCTCGCCTCCTCGCGCATCTATTTCGGCGTTCGCGCGGCAGACGAGCCGCCGGCAGACTGCGCCTACCCCTGGACGAACCTTTATCTGCTCTGGGGTTTCAAGAGCCGACGCGAGGAAGTGACGATCTGCTGCGGCCTCGCCTCGGATCTTGGCGTCTTCTTTGATCGGGACGAGATCGCGAGCGAAAACGGTCTGCGTGCGGTCTGGAATGCGCCGACCTTGCAGGCCTATCGGCGAACGGTGAATGGCAAGGCGGTGAACCCGATCTGTGCCAAGTGCCGCACCATCGATCGGTTCGACCCGGAGGCCGAGTACCCGCACCAAGCCGAGTTCTTCGAATATGCGGGTCTGCCGACCCCCGCCCACCACGCCCGCCGCACTCTCCCGCTGGCCGAGAGCGCGGAGGGGTCTCTCTTGGAGCGCCCGAGCACGCAATAGACTCCGAGCTTGCCTCGTTTTCCCGCAGTCGCCCCCGGACGGAAGGCCAGGCGGAATGGCGCTCCCGCGCCCGCTATCCCTCGAAAGAAACGTCGAAGAGCTCCGACCAGCGCACGAGATTGATCCACCGCCAGACGCGGAAGTCGAAGCCGCGTCCCGTGCGCAGCACCTCCTGCCAGCTCTCTCGCAGCGCCGCCGGACGAAGCACCGGGACGCGGGCCACCGCTTCGCCGGAGAGGATCTTTTCCACCCAGGGCGCGATGGCTTCGAGCCACCGCCTCTCCGGGGTTGCGAAACCGATCTTGTCTCGGCGGTCCAGCACGGGATCGGGCACAAGACCGCGCATCGCCCGTCGGAAGACATGCTTGCTCGTACCGTCCTCGCCGAGGATCCACTCCTCGGGCAGCGCGAGCACGAACCGCACGAGCTCGGGATGCAGGAAAGGGACGCGGCTCTCGATCGAGAAGGCCATGGAGTTTCGGTCCTCGTAGCGCAGCAGCATGGGGAGACTCGTGCGCAAGAGCGTCGTGTGAAGATGCTCCCGAAGCGCTGCACGCGACTGGCTCCGCCAGAGCGGCGCGGGGTGGACGTCGCGGGCTCGGAACCACTCGCGGGCAAGCCAGGCAGGCTCAAGCTCCTGGCGCACGAGCGGCCGGACCAAGCGCTGCAGCGCCGTGGGGAGAGTTAGCCCCGCAGCGCGTGCCACGAGATCTGTGCGTTCCGCAGGCATCGCGCGCGCGACCCGCGCGAAGAATCGTCCGGCCTCGCCGAACCGGCGCTCGCGCACGAGGGAGACCAGGCGGGAGGCGAGGTAGGTGCGGTAGCCGCCGAGCATCTCGTCCGCTCCCTGTCCGTCGAGCAGCACACGGATCCCGTGCTCCCTTGCCAACCGAAAGACCCGGTACTGCGCGTAGATGCTCGTGCTGCCGAAGGGCTGCTCCTGCACCCGCAGAAGCTCATCAAGATCGGCCACGAGTTCCTCTGGCGAGAGCCGCACCTTGTGGATCTCGGCCTGCGCCGCTCCTCCCGCAAGGTCGATCCAGCGCTCTTCGCTGAGGGCCGGGTCGTCCGCGACATAGCTGAAGGCGTGGAGCTCCAGCGGGCCTTCGGCGACCGCGCGCATCGCGCACACGATCGACGAGGAGTCGATCCCGCCTGAGAGAGCGGCTCCCACAGGGACGTCGCTGCGCAGATGAAGCCGGATGCTTTCGAGAAAGAGCGAGCGCAGCCGCTCCGCCGCTTGCTCGAAGGAGGGCGCGCTCCCTGCCTCGCGCGAGCTCTCCGGGTCAAACCCGAGGGCGAAGTAGCGGTGAGGAGTCGGCGCCCCTCCTCCGCCGAGCGCAAAGGAGAGCGCCTCTCCTCCTGCAACCTGGCGCACGCCGGCAAAGAGCGTCTCCTCGCCGTCGTCGGTGAGACCGAAGCGCAGATACTCGTAGAGCCGGCGAGGATGGACGCGGCGCACGCTCCCTTGCGCGGCAAGCAGTCCCCGAAGCTCCGAGGCAAAAAGGAGCCCTTGCGGCCCCTCCGCATAGTAGAGGGGCTTGATTCCGAACGGATCCCGCGCGAGTACCAGGCGGCGCGCGCGTGCGTCCACTGCGGCGAGGGCGAACATTCCGACAAGCCGGGGGAGCGCGCCGAGACCCCAGTGCTCGAGGCTTGCCAGGAGGACCTCGGTGTCGCTCTGCGTGCGAAAGCGCCGGCCCTGCCCTTCGAGCTCACGGCGCAGCTCGCGGTAGTTGTAGATCTCACCGTTGAAAACGAGGGCGAGGCTCCCGTCCTGCGAGACCATGGGCTGCCAGCCGCCCGGGCCGAGCTCGATGATCGAGAGCCGCCGGTGGCCGAGCGCCACGCGGGCGCCCTGCGCCACCTCGGCGCTCCTCGCCGTGCGAAGCGTCCCGTCGTCGAAGCCGCCGAGAAAGCCGACGTCGTCCGGACCGCGGTGCACGAGCGAGGTGGTGAGCTGCGCGAGCGTCGCAACGTCCATCGGCGCACCCTCTCGGCGCAAGATTCCCGCGATTCCGCACATCCGGTGCCGCTACTCCTTGCTTGCGCGCAGACCGGGGGCTTTCGTCTCTG
The DNA here is from genome assembly GCA_003520425.1 of Deltaproteobacteria bacterium. Taxonomy (GTDB): domain Bacteria; phylum Myxococcota_A; class UBA9160; order UBA9160; family UBA9160; genus UBA9160. Next base: position 12,092 of record DOUU01000097.1, on the reverse strand, counting down.
CGCGAGTCATCGAGGGCGCTTCGGAGGCGAGCGCACGCCGGAGCACCTCGGCCAAGCGCTCGACCTGGACAGAGGCTGCAAGCGAGGGGACACCGGGTAGGCCTCCTCCGCCGAGCGTGCCGCCGCGCCAGTCCTGCACCAGGGCTTCCAGTCGCTTCGCGATGCGCTCCACGTCCGCCGGAGGCTCGACCCAGCCCAGCTTGTGCGCGTTCACGACGCGGCTCGCCTCGCAGTCGGGGGCAAGCGCCAGAATGGGCTTTCCCGCCGCTACGTACTCGACGAGCTTCGCCGTGAGCACCGCCGTGGAGCCCGGCGCATCGCACACGACGAGCACCAGCGCGTCCGCCGCCATCTGGTATTGCAAGGCCCGGGTGTGCGCCACGGGGGGCACGATCTCGATCACGTCCTCCAACCCCAGGGCGCGAACATGTGCGCGATAGGCGGGTCCCACGCGCCCGACGAGGCGCACCCGCAGCGCGGCGCGCGTCTCGGCAGGAACTCGGCGAATCGCTTCGATCAGGTAGTACGGGGTGTGGTCAAAGCGCGAAGGCGGGAGCGCGTCGTTGAAGGTGCCCGTGTAGGCGAGCACGAGATGGTGGGGATCGCGGAGCGCGGTGTCCGGGGCGGGCTGCTCGGCTGGATCGTAGCCATTGGTCACCGTGACGAAGCGCTCGGGTGAGATCCTCGGGTAGAGGGCGCGCAGATGGTCGCGGATCCAATCCGTCGCGACGACGACAGCCGCAGCTCGGGACACGAGCTCGGCTTCGAGTCGGCGGTTTCGAGGGCCGGTCCACAGCCCACGCGGGTTCTCTGTCCACGCGTCCCGGAAGTCGAGCACCATCGGCCGGCCGAGCGAGCTCCGTAGGCGATCGGCAACGAGAAACGAGGACCAGGGAAAGCCCGTGGCGAGCACGAGGTCGAAGGGATCCTCCCGGGCGGCGGCGCGGCCGAGGGCGACGGCGCCCCGCACCCAGGGGCGTTTCGCGTCCGGGAAGGTCAAGGTCTCGTGGAGCAGGCGCCGGAGGCCTGCCCCTGCCGGTCCAGCCGCCGGCCCGCCTTGCGCTTCTCCCCCGACCCGGCGGCCGGCACCCGACAAGAGCTCGAAGCCTCGCGCGAGAGCGCGCTCGAGCCCCGACCGCGCAGGTGCGCGCAGCACGCGCTCGGCGGGGGGCAGCGTCGCGAGGCCTGCCCGATCCTCGCCATGAAATGGATCGAACGGGCGATCGGCGGTGAGCACGCTGCAGCGCCAGCCGTGGGCCGGCAGATGACGCAGGATCCGCAGCACGCGGCGCACGGGGACTCCTCCCGCCGGCGGAAAGTGATAGGAGACGATGAGGATGTGGTTCATCACGGGCGCGCGGCCGGCTTTCGGGCCACAAACGCGAAATTCTGGCAGAAGAGCGGGAGGGCGCGGCCAAGCACGAGGTCAAGGCGGTCAAACGCGCGCGCCACCGCGTGCCACCCTCCAAGCGCGCGCAAGAGAGGCAGCCGACCCCAGACATTCCGCGGCAGGAAGCCGTAGGGCCGCACAAGGACGCGCGCGAGCCCCGCCGAGGCCACGAGGCTCTCGATCTCGCCTCTCGTAAAGCGGTAGGCGTGATGGTGTTGCCCCGAGAGCTGACCCGCCACGGCTTCGATCCAGCTAAAGCGGTTTGGCAGGTGCCAGCACACGAAGACGCCGCCCGGGCGGAGCACGCGCACGATCTCGCGCAAGCTCGCGAGCTCCTCACCGCCCGTTTCGCGCACGTGCTCGAGCACACCCACCGACGCCACCGCGTCAAAGCTTGCGTCCGGAACCGGATNNAGCTTCACGGGGTCGCTCGCGCTCCCCTTGACGAAGCGGTAGGGGCCTTCGGGACGCCACGACTCGAATCCCTCGTCCACGAGGGCGAAGGCACAGACCCGATAGCCGGCCCGCAGCAGGAAGTAGGAGAAGTGGCCGTTGCCCGCGCCCCAGTCGAGCACCTCCGCACCTTTTGG
>DOUU01000097.1:0-9907 GCA_003520425.1 Deltaproteobacteria bacterium | reverse complement strand
CCAGCCGTGGACCTGCGCCCAGCCCGTAAGACCCGCTTTCACCTTGTGCCGCAGCATGTAACCGGGAATCTCACGCCGGAACTGCTCGATGAAGACCGGCCGCTCGGGCCGCGGGCCGACCAGGCTCATGTCGCCGCGCAGCACGTTCCAGAACTGAGGCAGCTCGTCGAGGCTCGTGCGACGGAGAAAGCTCCCAAGACGTGTCCGCCGCGGATCGTCGGGCACCGTCCAGACCGGACCGCTCTCGGCCTCCGCGTCTGAGACCATGGTGCGAAACTTCAGCATGCGGAAGACCCTGCCGTCGAGCCCCATGCGCTCCTGGGTGTAGAGGACGGGACGCCCGGCCGTGATCCGGATCAAGAGGGCGATCGCAGCGAGGGCCGGTGCCGCGACAAGGAGCGCGAGGCCGGATGCAACGATGTCGAGCGCGCGCTTTCCCACCGCTGCCCAGCCTACGAGGGGGCTCTCGCGCAAATTGATCATGGGCAGTCCGTCCAAATCCTCGACCGAGCTGCGCAGGGTCAGCACGTGGAGGAGGTCGGGCACGAGCCGGATGCTCACGGTCTCGTCGTCGAGGTCCACCAGGATCTTCTCAAGCCGCTGCGCGTCCTCCTTGGGCAGCGCGATCAGCACCTGCTGAACCTTGTGGCGCTGCAGCACCTGCTTGATCTGCTCGGTGCCCGCGAGCACCGGCACTCCCACGAGGCTCCGTCCCTGGTGTCCGGGGTCGTCGGAGAGGACGCCGACGACGCGCAGGCCGGCCTCGCGGTGGGCGTGGATCCGGTCGATCACCTGGCCCGCGAGCTCGCCCCCGCCCACGACGAGGGCGTAGCGCAGGTTGTACCCGCGGCGGCGGAGCACGCGCAGAACCCCGCGGACAGCAATGCGAGAAGCGCTCACGGACACGAAGGAGAGGGAGAAGAAGAGGAGGACGACGGCGCGGGAATAGAAGTAGCTGCGGAAGAAGAAGGTCGCGATGACGAGGATTCCGACGCCCATCGCGGTGGCCGCCAGGACCTGGCTCACCTCGCGCGAGAGCGAGTTCGTGCGCTGGGCCTCGTAAAGGCCGCGTGCCCGGAAGAGCACGAACCAGAGCGGAAGAATGAGCAGGAGAAGGAGGACGTAGGCACGGAATTCGGGAACGCCCAGGGGGGCGTCGAAGCCGATGCGAAAGCGCAGCCCGTATGCGGCGAGCCACGATGCTGCGACAAGCACGAGGTCGCTCGCCCCGAGAAGGGTGCGAAAGACTTCGCTGTGTCGATTCAGCATCTAAGGTCCCTCCCCTTTGGCCGTGCCCAGCCCGTAGACCCACGCCTCGCGGCCGCCCGCCTCCACGTGGTGGAGCAGCGGCAAGCCCCCCTCCTGGGCTCGCCGCGCGGCGCGGCTGCCGTCGCCCCCGTCCCCTTCGACGATGAGATAGCGGGCGCCGCGCGCTCTCAGATCCGCGATGAGACCCGCGTCCGGCGTGTGACGCAGCGGGACGAAGGGCGCGTCCGCATAGTAGGCAACTCGGTCCTTGCTGGCGGCTACGGGCCCGGGCGCAAGCCCCTCGGCGCGGAGCCACTCCGCCGCCCGTCGCTCGGCCAGGCCAGCGTGGTCGCGCGGGCGAAGCTCTTTGCCAAGGCTCGGGGCGAGGAGGCAGAGGAGACCGAACCCGAGGGCGAGCCGGGGGTGGGGCGTGGCCTGCGCGCGAAAGAGGCGCTGGCCTACGGAAACGAGGCTTTGGCCGAGCACCGGGAGGCCCAGGGCGGCGTAGCCGAAGGTGAGAACGAGGGGGGGCAAGGCATGGCGGCGGCTCACGTAGCCATAGTGGAGGGCGAGACCAAGGAGAACCACGAGATAGAGGCCAAGGAAGGCAAGGACAAAGGCGGCCCGTGGGCCGGGCCTTCCCCAAGAGGAGACGACGCCGAAGAGGAGGAGCAGCAGGATCTCGGGACGAAGCGTGGAGGCAAGGGTCGAGAGAAATCCGAAGAAGACCGAGCGGCGCAAAGACGACCCCGCTTGGCCCTCGGGCTCGTGCGGCGCGGGCGCGCTCGCCGCCGGCTCAGAGGGCGGCGGCGCAGACCTGGACCCGGAAGCCGGGGCCAGAGCCACCGGCGCGGGCGCTGCGGGAGGGGCCGCCGCCTCTTCGCCCAAAAAGGCCACCTGTTCGAGGGACTTTTTCTTGGTGAGGTGCCAGCTCCCTGTCTCGAGGCGGATCGACACGAGATAGGGAGCCATCACGACAAGGCACCCTGCGCCAAGAGCCGCGAGCCAGCCCATCCAGCGCGCTCTCAGTCCTCGCGCGCGCAGTGTGCGCAGCCCTCCCAAAGCCCCGCCGACGAGCGCCACGCCCACTCCCTCCGGGCGCGTGAGGTAGGCAAGCCCCGCGAGAGCCCCGGCCCAGCCCGCGAGCGCGGGCGTGCCGACCCGCAGCGCACCCCAGAGCGCCGCCACGGAAGCCAGGAACAGGGCCAAGTAGAGCCCGTCGCTTTGCACGTTTGCGGAGAAGCGCACGGCGTAGGGGTGGACCGCGAGGGCCAGGGCCGCGGGCCAGGCGGCGGCAGCGCCATAGGCCGAGCGCACGAAGAGGTAGAGACAGAGCACCGAGGCAACGCCGGACAGAATGGAGACAATCGCCGCCGCAAAGACGTAGCCGTCGTTCGGGAGGGGAACGAGGAGCTTGATCGCCAGCGTCACGAACGAATAGAGAGGGTGGTAGTCGTCGGCGAGCGCTGCTCCCCAGTCGCGGGCAGCCATGGCTTTCGTGATCCGCAGGAACTCCGGCCCGTCGTTGAAGAGGACGTCCTCACGGATCCAGTGCTGAGCGCGCACCGCTGCGGCCAATCCGAGCAGGGCCGCGAGGATCAGCGCCTCGCGCGTGCGCTCCCTCAGAGCGACTCGCCCCCGCCGCCGCTGCGCACAGCGGCATCGATCCGGCACACCTCGCCCAAGAGCTCGGCCAGTGCGTCGAAAGTGATCTGGCTCGGCCCGTCGCAAGGAGCGCGATCGGGATCGGCGTGTGCCTCGACGAAGAGCGCATCGATCCCGACGGCCACGGCCGCGCGGGCAAGGGGCGCAACGAATCGCCGGTCTCCATCACTGGCGTCGCCCGCGGCACCGGGGTGCTGCACCGCGTGGGTCGCGTCGAAGCAGATGGGGACGAAGGCGCGCATCGAAGGCAGGGCGCGCAGGTCCACCACGAGATTGTTGTACCCGAAGCTCGTGCCCCGCTCGGTCACAAGAACGCCGGTCGCGCCGAGGACACGCGCTTTGTCCACGGCGTTTCGCATGTCGAGAGGCGCCATGAACTGGCCCTTCTTGATGTTGATGGGGAGACCGGTCGCCGCACATGCAGCGATGAGATCCGTCTGGCGGCACAGGAATGCCGGGATCTGCAGGCAATCCACAACTCCGGCCGCGGCCTTCGCCTGCTCGGGGTCATGCACGTCCGTGAGGGTGGGCAGCCCCGTGACCCGCTTCACGCGCGCCAAGATTCGAAGGCCCTCATCGAGCCCAGGACCGCGAAAGGAGCGAAGGCTTGAACGGTTGGCCTTGTCGAAGGACGCCTTGAAGACAAGGGGAAGTCCGAGGCGCAGGGCGAGGTCTTGGAGCTGCTCGGCGGCGTCGAGCGTCGCACGCTCGCTCTCGATCACGTTCAGGCCCGCGATCAAAACGAGGGGGGCCCCCTCACCGACAGGAACCGGACCGATTCTCATGACTCCTCCTGCGCCGCGACGGTTCGCGGTGAGGCCAGCCGACTTTCGAGGGCCGAGGGGGTGCGGCGATCTTACGCCGGGTCGCGAGAGTCCGCTTCCACGGCCTCGCGCAAATCGTCCAGGATCTCCGGCAGGGCCGAAGTCACCCGATTCCAGTTCGGGATGGCCGGTACCCCCATGGGGTCGCGCACGAAGGCAAGACCCGCTGCGCGCAGGGCACGGGAGAAGGTCTCCACCGCCATCTCCTCCTCATGGCGGTCGAACGCGAGGGCGTTGAGCGCCGCGTCGTCGCTGTAGCTCCCGATGGCGTCTTGGGCCATGCGCCGATAGGTCGCACTCAGGGTGTTGAGAAAGCCGGATGAAAAGTCCACGCCGTAGCTCGCGAGGTTGCGAATGAGCGAGGCCGCGATATCGACCACCATGCGGTGCAGTCCCCGCGTGGCATCGCTCTCGGAGAGCTCCTGGTGCTTGTGGTCGTAATTCTCGACCAACTCGACCTGGCATATGCGCTTCAAGGCACAGTTGCGGTAGACCTCGGCCAAGACGCCCACCTCAAGGCCCCAGTCTCCAGGGATGCGGTTGATGCGGGCGAGATCCGTGGTCATCGAACACTCGCCGGCCAGCGGGTATCGGAATGAGTCCAGGTAATCCAGGGGCGGGAGCGGGCCGAGCACCGACTTCATCGCCCGCAGGAGCGGCGTCATGAAAAGACGGGTTACGCGCCCGTACAGACGGTCGGTGGCGCGGCCGTAGTAGCCCTTGGCGAACTCATAGCCGAGCTGAGGGTTTGCGGTCGGAAAGCAAAGGCGAGCGAGAAGCTCTCGGCGGTACTCCCGAATGTCGCAGTCGTGGAGGGCGATCACCCGCGCCACGTTCGTTGCGAGGACATAACCGTAGGCAAGCCAGGTGCTGCGACCTTTGCCGTCGCCCCCGGGATCGAGCTCCTCCTCGCGCAGCCGCCCGTAGATCCGTTGGAGGCGAGGCCCGCCGTTGAAGAGAAAAACCGGCGGCTCAGCGTTCAAGGTTCGCACACCGTCGAATGCAGAACGGAGCTCCTCAAACTCGTCCTGGCGGCTTGTGCCTGAGACGCTGACGACGATCTGCCGCAGGTAGCGCACGCGCTTTAGGGTCTCGACGATGCCCTTNNCGCTTTAGCGTCTCGACGATTCCCTTCAGCGCGACGTCTCGTACCTCGGAGTGGAGACAGGGCAGGACGAGAGCGATCGGTCGCACCTCCGCGTAGGACAGGAGGTCCCGCTCAAGCCGGTCGGGATCCGCGCGGCCGAGGCGATGGAGGGTCGTCACGACCCCGGTCTGGTGGAAGTCGGCCATTCGAACACTAGGTCACACTGGGTCGACTGGGATGTCAAGCGGGGGGGTGGGGGCAAAATCACTCGCCGTGGGCCTCATCGATCAGGCGAATGGAGAGCGGATCGATCTCGATGAACTCAAGGCCAACGTCCATGGTGATGGGATCCACGTCGGTCGCCCAGACCACCCTCCCGACCGCGACGATCGTATGGTCCCCCACATTGAAGGTGACCCGCAGGACGTCGCCAAGGGTGATTTCGCAGCCCACCGCCTCGAAGCGGATGCCCCCCATCGAGATGTTTCGGGAGACGGCGAGGCGGTCTCGGGTATCCACCGGTGCGAAGGAGATCATCTGGTCCGTCGCGATGCGCGAGTACTTGCGCCGCTCGGCCCCGGATTTGCCCATCGGCTGTTCCCCCTCGCGCGGCGTCGCGGCGCTTGCCTCTTTTCGGCGCCGGGTCCAATGCCCTTGAGGGCACCCGCCGAGGGACTCTCAGGGGCGGCGGGCGAAGAGCTCGAGCTGCCGGTCGTCCTTGCGAGCGCGGGTGAAGACCGAAAGGCCGATTCCAAGCAGACGCACCGGGCGGACCCCGGCTTGGGTGCGTTCGAGAAGACCCCTTGCCACGGCCGCGATCTCGCCCGCCGTCGACACGGAATGGGCAAGCGTGCGGCTGCGGGTCGTGGTCTCCGAGTCCGCATAGCGCAGCTTCAAAACGACCCGGCGAGCGGCGATGCCTTGGAGGCGGAGCGCTCCTTCGAGGCCTTGGGCGAGGCGATCGAGCTGCTCTCCGAGGATGACGACGTCGATCTCGGCGCCTCCGAGGGTCGCCTCCTGGGAGAGACTTCCGGGGTAGCGCTCACCGCGCACCCGGGTATCGCCCTGGCCGCGCGCCAGGGCCTGGAGCTCGAGGCCCCGGCGATGGCCAACCGCCTCTGCAAGGACCGCCGGGTCCATCGCCGCGAGCTCGCCCCCCCGCCGCACGCCGAGCTGCGCAAGGCGCTCCTCCGTATGACGGCCGATGCCAGGGAGCCGTGCCACGGGAAGGTCGTGTAGGAAGTCCGCCTCCGCGCCAAGCTTGATTTCGAGTGTGCCCGCTCCCGCCGCCTCGGAGGCAAGGCGCGCGAGAAGCTTGTTGGGTCCGATTCCCGCCCGCGGGGGAAGTCGCAGCTCCGCTCCGACGGCCCGTCTCAGGGACTCGGCGAAGACTTGTGCCGGCTCTTCAAGGTCGGAGAGGTCGAGGTAGGCTCCGCTCAATCCCTCGGCCTCAAAGCGCTCGGTCCGTCGTCGCAAACACGCCCTCACGCGGCGCGCAACCTCACGATACCGAGCCATGGAGGTGCGGATCGCGCGCGCACGGGGGCAGCGCTGGAGCGCCTCTTCCATCGTCATGCCCGGAACGACCCCCGCTGCGCGGGCATCGTCGGTTGCGTCCTGCACGAGGCCGCGCCGCCGCGGGTCGCCGCCAACAATCACGGGTCGATCCGCAAGGGAGGGATCGAGCGCGCGCTCCACCGAGGCGTAAAAGGAGGGTACCTCGGCATAGAGGATCACAGGGCTCAAGGCTGCAACCCTCATTTGGGCCGTGGCGCGGGCTCAAGGGTGAGCCGCGCACGGCTCGTCTCGTCGATCAGGAGCCGGCTCGTGCCGAGGAGTCGGGGTCGACCCTCGCGCCAGCGCGCGACCCCATCCGCCTCGTGGAGATGACCGGGATGCTCCGACTCGCCCGGAACGAGCGATGAGAGCGCCTGGTCGAGCTGAGCGGTATCCACGGCGAAGCGGTACGTCGAAGCGAGGCGCACCTCGAAGGGCTGGCGGTGGTCGTATTCCGCCGCAGCCACCGTGGCCTCGTCTCCATCGCAGGGAAAGGGCCCAAGCACGTCGCCGCGCGCCCCAAGGCGCGTGGCGAGACCGAGCGGGCGGAAGGTCACCGTGTGAAGGCGCCCCCATGCCCATTTCTCCCGGTTCGATCCCGCATGCACGGAGAGGAAAAGCCAGCTCTCCCGCAGGCTACGCCGAATGGCGTCGACCGTGGGGTCGGGTTGTGCGCCACCCCTTTGCCCCGCGGCCGGGCCCCGCGCCCTGGCTTGGTCGACGATTTGCGTGAGGATGTAGACGGGGTTCGTGTGGGGAGAAGCGAGGTAACGCTCCAGCAGATCGGGCCCGAGGCGCTCCCCGAGAAGCTCTTGCACGAGCCGCTCGACGAAGACGTGGGAGACTGCCGCCCCGACGCTGTCGGCGGAGGCGCTTCCATCCCACGCCGAAAGAACCTGCGCCACCTCGCCCGCTTCGGCGCCGAGGGTGGACGGATCGCCCGCCAGCGCGAGCGCCGTCGCGACGAGCTGCCGCTCCTCGGGCGACGCCACATCGGCCTGCATCTCGGCGAGATCGCGCACCTCCATCGGTCCGCGCCGCTCGGCCTGGCGCAGGAGGCTCTCGATCCTTCGCTCCCGGTTGCCCCCGCGCCAGAACCACTCCCCGCGCACGCCACCGCGGGAAAGCGGCGCGTCGGCGGCGATGAGCCAGCTCCCGCCTCCCTGGAGCGTCGCCTGGGGCAGGCCCTCGAGGGGCAGCGCACCCTTCCAGTCGTAAAGGTCCGTGCGTCCCGGGACCGGAGCCAGGTTCGTGGCGAGGCCGCGGCGGGGGACAAAGCCGGCCACCTGCAAGCCCGCGGCGCCGTCCGCGTCGGCGAAGACGATGGCGAGCACGGGCTCATGATGCCCGGCGAGGGCGGCGCGAAACTGGGCGGTGTTGGTGGCCCGGGCGGCTCGAAGCATGGCGCCGATGCCATCGCCAGCCCTCGCGCCGGTCCATGCCAGGGCGAGGGGCTCATGCTCCCCGGGAAGCAGCGCATTCACGAGGGGACCGTGACGCGTCTCGCGCACCACGAGGACCTCGTCGCTCGCGCCGCGGATTCGAATCTCTTCCTTGCGAATGCGCAGGTGGGTAAAGGCGTCGCCGTCGTGGTAGCGCGTTCCAGAGGTGTCGAGCGTCTCCACGAAGAGATCGGTCGTCACCGCGCCGGCGGAGGTGGCACCCCAGGCCACGTGGCGGTTCGCGCCGCTCCACACCACGGGGACGCCGGGGATGGTGCCCCCGGCCACGTCGAGCGCGCCACCCCGGAAGTGTGCCTCGTAGAAAAGACTCGGGGCGGTCGCATCGAGGTGCGCATCCGCAGCGAGAAGGGGTTTACCGCTCCTTGAGAGGCGGCCGGATACGACCCAAGCGCTGCTTCCGACTCCGCGACCCGCAAGGCCCGCGGCGAGACTCAAGGGATCTCCGTCCGCGCGCGGAGGGAAAGGCGCCCGCGCAGCCCAAGGCTCCGCGGGCAGTGCCAGAGCCTCCTCGGTCGGAGCGGCGCCCTCGCCCCCGGGCGGGTCCGGAAAGAAGAAACGCGCCTCGAAGCCGCCGAGACGCTCGATGAGATCGGAGTAGAGCACGCTCGTCTCGAGACTGTTGCCGAGGGTCCAGGCGTAGAGCTTGACGATGGCGATGCTGTCGGCGGGCGTCCACGGCTCAAGGCCGACCCGGGCGCGCTCCAGGGCCAACGGAGCTCCGGCTCGCCCGGAGCGGATCTCCTCCATCCAGGCGTTCACCCCTGCTGCGTAGGCCATGAGGGCGGCGCGGGTCGATGCGTCAAGCCGCGCGACCTGGGCATCTGCGAGTTCCCCAAGACCGAGCGTGCGGGCGAGGCGGTCGGCGGCAAGGGCCTCCTTGCCCACGAGCTCCGCCGCGCGCCCGCGCGCCGTGCGCGCAAGCCACACCATCTGCGCGAGGCGATCCTGCGCATGCACAAAGCCCAGGCCGAAGAGCGCGTCGGTCTCGGTCTCGGCCTCGACGTGGGGCGTCCCACGCGCGTCTCGCGAGATCTCGACGGAACGATCGATTCCCGAGACGCGAAGCGTCCCATCTTCGATCGGGAAGGCGTCGCGCTCGGCGCGATGCTCGCGCAGGGCCGAGAGGCCGAGGGAGATGAGAAAGAGCGCCGCCCCGAGGGCCGCGGCGCCCCCGAGAAGGTGTCTTCGCCAGCGCCGGCGCCGGCCAGAAAGTCCTCCGCCGAGGCCGGCCGGCTGCGAGCCGGGCGTTGTGATGGCGCTCACCAGGCCTCCAGCAGCACGACGGCCATGGCATGGCTTCGGGTGCGCGAGACCGCAAGATGAGTGGCTCCGCAACCGAGCTCCTGGGCGATTTCGGCGACTCGGCCCNNCCCGGGCGATCTCCGCGACTCGGCCCGCGAGGATGAGGCGAAGATTCCCACCCGGCGCCCGCGGATCAGGGCAGGTCTCGATGTCGACCCAGCGAACACCGCGCGCCCAGCCCGTGCCCACGGCCTTCATGAGCGCCTCCTTCGCCGCAAAACGCAGCGCGAACTGCGCAGCCGCAGAACGGAAACGGCGGCAGTCGGCGCTCTCTGCGCCCGTGAACACACGCCGCTCGAAGCGCTCGCGGCTTCGGTCCAGGAGCCGATCGATGCGTGCGATCTCGATCACATCGATGCCGCTGCCAACGATCACCGGACCTCCCTCCGCAGGGCCGCAAGGTAGCCCCGGGCCCCTTTCCATGGCGGCAGCCGCGCGCGCTTTGTACCCTTTCCCCTTCCCAAAGACCGGAGGCTTCCATGTCACTGCGGGTCGGAATTAACGGATTCGGACGCATTGGCCGGCTCGTCCTGCGGGCGGCGCGCGGCACCCCGCTCGAGTTCGTCGGCATCAACGATCTCACCGACGCCAAGACACTGGCCCACCTCTTCAAGTACGACTCCGTGCATGGCATCTATCCCGGAGACGTCGAGGCCGCGGGCGACGCCATCGTGATCGATGGCAAGAAGATCCCGGTGATCTCCGAAAAGGATCCGGCAAAGCTGCCGTGGGCGAGCCTTGGCGCCAAGCTCGCCATCGAG